>JAFWYZ010000242.1 GCA_017517465.1 Clostridia bacterium
GGAAGATGCATGCAAGATCGAGCATGATATTTCTGACGAAACGTTTGAAGCAATATGCCGGCATATTCAGAATAACTGACAACAAAAAAACCGTCGGGGATTTCCCGACGGTTTTCATTTTGTTAATCGGTGGTGTAGTTATCAAAGTAGCCCTGAATGAACACGATGGGGGTGCCCTTGTCGCCGGAGCCGCTGGTCAGGTCGCAGAGGGAACCGATCAGGTCCGTCAGGCGGCGGGGGGTGGTGCCTTCAGAGACCATCTGGCCAACCAGATCCTGATCTTTTTCCTGGATCTTTTCTTTGATAGCTTCCTTCAGCGCATCGCCGGAAAGGTTGCCAAATTCGTTATCGGCCAGGTACTTCAGCTTCAGTTCGTTGGGAGTCCCTTCCAGGCCCTTGGTGTAAGCGGGAGCCACCACCGGGTCAGCCAGTTCCCAGATCTTGCCGACGGGATCCTTGAAAGCGCCGTCGCCGTAAACCATGACTTCGATCATCTTGCCGGTAGCTTTATACAATTCCTGCTGAATGGCATCCACAATGGGCTGGCAATCCCGGGGGAACAGCTTCACTTTGTCTTCGGTGGCCTTGTTGGAGCCGAGCAGGCCGTAGTTTTCGTTGTATCCGCTGCCGTTTACAGGGGCATTGAGGATTTCATCCAGGCCCAGCACGATATCGGCACCGGCGGCCTTCAGGATGCGCTTGGTGCGGAAACGGGAGTGGATGTCGCAGCAAAGCACATTCTTGGTGTAGGGGAGAATGGCCTTGGCATTGTTGGCGAAAATAATTTCGCAGTCTGCGCCGCTTTCACGGATCAGTTCTTCATAATAGGCCACATAATCCATACCGGTGAAGGTATGCTTTTCATAGCCAAACAGTTCGCGGTATTTTTCCAGGGTGAGCACGTCGCTGTAGGGATTGACACCCATTTCGTCCACCTTGTCCAGAGATACAAGATGGTTACCCACTTCGTCAGAGGGGTAGGACAGCATCAGCACCACTTTTTTTGCGCCCTTGGCAATGCCGCGCAGACAGATGGCAAAGCGGTTACGGCTGAGGATGGGGAAAATAACGCCCACGGTTTCGCCACCGAACTTGGCCTTTACATCATTGGCAATATCATCCACAGTGGCATAATTGCCCTGGGCACGGGCCACAATGGCTTCCGTCATGGCAACCACGTCACGGTCGTTAAAGGAGAAAGGTGCATCTTTGGAAGCTTCCAGAAGGGATTCGGTGACGATTTTAATAATATCATCCCCGGCTTTGATGATGGGGGCTCTCACACCACGGGATACAGTGCCGATCATACGACTCATACCGTTACATCTCCTTTGAATGAAGCATGATGAACATGCAAATAATCAAACAACCTCGAAATTATAACATTACAGTGCAGCATTTTCAAGGATAATTTTGCAAAAAATCACTGAAAAAACACCAAAGTTTACCCGTTTGCCAACGTGAGGATTTGCTTGCGGTACTGATTGGGCGAAATACCGACGACTTTGTGAAACATGCGCAGGAAATTGGAGTAGTCATTGAAGCCGCATTGATAAGCGATGTTGTTGAGGGACACATCCGTGCTGATCAGCTCTTTCGCCAACATGACCCTGCGATACAGCACATAATCATACACGCTTCTGTTGGTATACTTGACAAATTCGTGGGAGAGATAGGACACGCTGATGTTGAACTGCTTGGCCACATCGGCAATTTTCAGCGGCTGGGTGTAATTGGAATTGATGTGGGTAAGCACCTTTTGCATGATGTTATTGGAAATAACGGTGCCGGTGAGGGCTTCGGAATTGGCGATGATGGTGCAGATACGGCTGATGAAATGCTGGGCCAGGGCATAGCTCTGGTAACGCTCCATGGCCCCGGTGGCATTTTGCATCACCTGCAGGGATTTCATATAGCCCAGGCATTCCTTTGCTTCTTCGTTAGAGAATTGAAAGCGGTTTTGCCCGCGTGAAGTATAGGAGCGGAAAAAACGATCCAGATCCAGCTGGCCGCAGCCCAGGACCTTCAGTGTTTCCAGAGAGACATTCAGATATGCACGCTCATAGCCTACCAGTTCACCGACAGAGGATAAGCCGTGCATGCAAAACGGCGGAATGATGAAGAACTGATTGGGCTCCAGCAGGTACATATTGTTGTCCAGGCCAAAGTATTGACCGCCGTGGACATGAATGTAGATTTCATAAAAATCGTGGCAGTGGAATTCCCAGCTGTCCACCTTGTTGCTCACATCGTAAAAGGCCTCAAAACCGGAACGGACCTCCGGCATGGTGGTGAGCGGAATGGATTTTTCGTTAAAAAGGCTTGCCATCAAAGCACCTCCTGTCCTCTTTACATTCTAATGCAGATTATGCATAAATTCAAGCACAATTTATATAGCACAATGCATTTTATGTCTGGTATACTATGAATAACTGGACAAGAAAAAATATCATTTACGCACGAAAGGATGTGGCGAAGATGATCAAAGTAGCAATTATCGGTACTGGCGGTATCTCTCATGCACATATCGGTGCATACCTGAAGTTCCCTGAAAGATGCAAAATCGTAGCCCTGGTGGACATTATTCCGGGAAAAGCCCAGAAGGTAAAGGAACAGTATGGGCTGGATTGCGGTGTATATCTGGACCATCATGATATTTTGCCTTTGGATATCGATCTGGTGGACGTGTGCACACCGCCTTTTGTACATGCGGAAATTTCCATCAATGCCATGCGCGCCGGCAAAAATGTGGTGTGTGAAAAGCCTATGGCTGCATCGTTGGAAGAATGCGATGCCATGCTCCGTGCAAGGAATGAAAGCGGCAAAAAGCTTTCCATCATTGCCCAGAACCGTTTCCGTAAAGAGATCCGCAATCTGAAGGCGCTGCTGGACAGCGGTATGGCCGGCCCTGTGCGGCATGCACAGATCGATTCCTTCTGGTACCGTGCACACTGCTATTATGATCTGTGGTGGCGCGGAACGTGGGAAAAGGAAGGCGGCGGCTGTACCCTGAACCATGCGGTGCACCATATCGACATGCTGGGCTGGATGATGGGCAGGCCCAAGCGGGTCATCAGCATGCTGGCAAACACCGCCCATGATAATGCGGAAGTGGAAGATCTTTCCGTGTCTGTGATGGAATATGAGGGGGCGCTGGCAACGGTAACGGCCTCTGTGGTACACCATCAGGAGGAGCAGCAGGTGGTATTCCAATGCGAAAAGGCAAAGATCGCAGCGCCTTACGGGGTGTATGCATCGGTGCCCCAGCCCAACGGTTTCCCGCTCAAAGATCCTGATGATAGCTTCAAACAGCAAGCGGATGAATACCTCAAAACACTGCCGGATATTCCTTATGAAATGCATGCGGGCCAATTGGAAAGCGTGATCTCCTCTTTGGAAAACGATGCGGAAATGGCCATTGGCGGGGAAGACGGAAAGCTGGCCCTTGAACTGATCACGGCGATTTACAAGGCCGGTGCCACAGGATTGCCTGTGCAGATGCCCATCGGAAAGGATGATCCTTTCTATACGGTGGACGGTATTCGCGCTTCCGTGCCTCACTTCTATGAAAAAACCAACTCTGTGACAGAACTGAACGGCGAAATCAGCTTTGGCGGTTTCGGGAAAGGAAAATAACATGAAGGTTTCTGACGGTATGAATTATGCCCCCAAGGGCAAGCCCCAGCCGGTGGTGAAACCGGGTGAATTTGTGTTTTCCGCGGTGAGGCTGGACCATGGCCACATTTACGGCATGTGCAATGGGCTGACGGAAGCCGGCGGCACACTGAAATATGTATGGGATCCCGATCCCAAAAAGGTGGAGGCTTTCTGTAAGGCATTTCCGGGTGTGCAGGTGGCAAGAAGCGAAGAAGAAGCCCTGGCCGATCAGGAAACCCATATGATCGCCGGTGCTGCGGTGACCAGCGAACGGTGTGCACTGGGCCTTCGTGCCATGGATGCCGGCAAGCATTATTTTACCGATAAAGCGCCTTTCACCACCCTTGCCCAGTTGGACAGCGCAAAAGCGAAAGTGAAGCAAACGGGCAAGAAGTACATGGTGTATTATTCCGAACGTCTCCACGACGAAGGATCCATTCTGGCCGGTAATATGGTAGATGCAGGCGCCATCGGTAAGGTGGTGGCGGTAAATGGGTACGGTCCTCATCGGCTGGGTGCCGCCGGGAGACCCAAGTGGTTTTTTGAACGTGAAAAATACGGCGGTATTCTCTGCGATATCGGCAGCCACCAGATTGAGCAATATCTGCATTTTGCAGGTGAAGAAGACGCAGAAGTGGTATGCAGCCGCATTGCCAATTTCAATCATCCCGAATATCCTGAATTGGAAGATTACGGCGATTGCATGATCACCGGCAAAAACGGCACCAACAACTTTTTCCGTGTGGACTGGTTTACGCCGGATGGCCTTCGCATCTGGGGCGATGGACGTGTAACCATTCTGGGCACGGAAGGGTATATTGAAGTGCGCAAGTATGTCAATATTGCCACTGACATGCAGGGGGGGAACCATGTTTTCCTGGTCAACGGACAGGGTGAGCAGTATTTCAATGCCACCGGTGTGACCGGCTATCCTTTCTTTGGCAAGCTGATCCTGGACTGCCTGAACGGCACGGAAGAGGCCATGACCCAGCATCATGCGTTCAAGGCGGCGGAGCTGTGTCTTACCGCGCAGGAAAAAGCAGTCTGGACCAAACGATAATCAATCACAATCGCAGGCAGCAAATACTGCCTGCGGTTTTTGATGAAATGAGGTGGCATTATGCGAGTCCTGGTGGTGGGGGGCAGCGGCTTTGTCAGCGGTTGGCTGTGCAAAACGGCGCTGGCCAGAGGATATGAAGTGTGGGCGATCACAAGAGGTGCCCGGAAAATGCCCGAAGGAGTACACGGGCTGATTGCTGACCGGAATGATGAGGAGCAGCTGCGAAGTGCTCTGGAAAAGGTGAATCTGACCTTTGATGCAGTTCTGGATTGTATTTGTTTCAATGCCAATCAGGCGGAAATTGATTTGAACGTTTTTTCTGCCGTTTCAAAGCATCTTATTGTCATTTCCACCGACTCTGTGTACCATCCCTCCCATAAAGCGGTTCCGCAGGATGAAAACGGTAACGGATATATGGAGGATGGCGGTTACGGCGCCTTGAAACGTGAAATGGAACTGGCTTTCGTTCAGGATGCCGGCAAGCGTATGGCATATACCATTTTCCGTCCCGGCCATATTTTCGGTGCCGGCTCTTATCTTGGCTGCTTTCCGGAGCAATCAAGGCAACCTGATTTGCTGCAACAGATCAGGGAAGGAAAGCCCATGCGGCTGGTGGGCGGCGGTGAATATCTGATTCACCCTATCTATGCGGAGGATCTGGTAAAGGTGATGCTGGACAGCATCGGAAACCCAAAGACATATAACCAGATATTCTGCATCGGCGGCCCGGACGTGATCAGAAACAGGGATTATTATGAAGCGATTGCCAATATTCTGGGTGTGGAGATTCAGATTGAAACCATAGAAGAAGATGGATATCTGGAAAAGTATCCGCAATACAGCGGGCATTTGTGCCACCGTGCTTACACCCTTGAAAAATTGGCAAAAACAGGTATTGCACTTCCTGATACCCGTTTGTATGAAGGTTTACGCAAACATATTGAAGCCTTAACGGCAGAAGGGAAATCATGATGGACAGAATCAGTTATTTGCAGTTGGTATCCCAGCGTTGCCGGGAAGTGATGGCTGCATCGAAGGAAGAAGCATATGCGGTGAAGGCATATCACGGTGCCGATTCCTTTCAGGGGCTTTATTATGAACTGGCTCAAATGGAACTGAGTAAAGAGACCGGTGAAAGGCCGCATATCCGTGACTATATCATCGAAAAGGCGCTGGAGAGGATCAATACCCGGCTGGACTGTGCCGATTTTGTGATTCCGGCTTTGATCCGGATGCTGTATGAACACAGAGGGACGGACAGGCTGCCGGAGGACATGGCAAAGAAGATTGACGAGAGCCTGATCGGGTTCAAATACTGGCTGGATGAACCGGGTGAAGTGCATGCCTGTTACTTTACGGAAAATCATCAGGTGCTGTTCTACAGCGCAGAGTACCTGGCAGGTCAATTATATCCCGATGCCGTGTTTTCCAATAACGGCATGACCGGCCGTGAACGCAAGGCACACGGGGCAAAGGCCCTTCGCAAGTGGCTTTCCTGGCGCTGGCGCTTTGGCTTTGCTGAATGGCTGACCCAGGGCTATTACATGGATGACATTCTGGGCCTTGTGAACCTGATGATCTATGCGGAAGACGAAGATATTCGGGTGCAGAGCCGGATGATCGTGGATCTGTTGGTGTTTGATTTAGCCGTTCACGGTTTCCACGGCCATCTGCCCACCACCCATGGCCGTGTGTACACGGATTTCATCATCGAACCGGACCACGAAGATTGTTCCCATCTGATGCGGTTTTTGTTTGATGAGGGCAGCAATGACGGGCTGTGCGGTGCTGCGGTGATGCTGGCAAGTGTGGGTTATCAGTGCCCGGAAGCATTCAAGGAGATTTACCGCAAACAGAACATGACCATTCACCAGCGCATGAGTGTGGATGCGGCAGATGCGGCGGCTTTTGGCATTGATCCTAAAGATTTTGAAAACATTATGTTTTTCTGGGGCATGCAGACGTATTCAGACCGGGTGTGTATCGATAATTCCCTGAAGGTATTTCCCATCTGGAACTGGATGACCAACCGTGTACGGGCCTATAAAGAACGGTATCAGCTGTGTGATGAAGCCGGTGTTCCTGCCCCTGATGCGCCGGACTTTACAGCCATGACCCAGGTGGATATCTGCACACGGAAAACACCGGATTATATGCTCAGCTGTGCCCAGGATTTCCGCAAGGGCAAGATGGGCTATCAGCAGCATCCCTGGACAGCTTCTCTTGGTGGTCGTGCCGTGATCTTTACCACCAATCCTGCTTCTTTGGAATACCAGAACCGTCCCAACCGCTGGGCCGGGAATCTTTGCCTGCCCAAGGCAGTGCAGCATGAAAATGTGCTTTTTTGCATGTATCGCATTGAACCTGATTTTGTGGACTATCTGAATTCCCACATCTATTTCCCCAAGCATGAAATGGATGAAGTGGTGGAGGAAAAGGGCTACATTTTCGGACGGAAAGGGAATGGTTATATTGCCGTCACGGTCATCAGTGCCGGAGATCAGTATTGGGAAGAGAAGGACAAGGCGCTGTTTGAACATGTGTATAAAGCGGATGCTGATGCCATGTTTGAAAAGGCACTGGATTATGAATATGTGGCCCAGGGACATGCGGCAGTATGGGCTGTGGAAATGGGCAGCGAAGCGGAAAACGGTTCTTTCGACGAATTTATGCGCGGCTTTAAGGAAAAGGGCCTTGTGGGGGATACCCATGCGTTTACATACCATTCTCCCAGCTTTGGCGTAATGCAGTGCGGCTGGGGCAAGGAACTGACAGTAAACGGCCGGCAAGTGAATATCCACAACTATCCCCGTTATCAGCTGCCCGGATGTGAGATGGCATTTGACGCAGAAAAAATCTTCATCGACGGCGGTGAACATACGCTTGAAATGCAGTTTGATAAGTTGATGCGAAAAGAAGGGTGAAAAAATGGGTTATTTCGATTTCGAAAACAGCATAGCGGCTCATGGCGGCGAAGATATCAAACGTGTGATCTATGCGCTGGCGGATCGTTTTCGTGCGTTGAACCCGGAAAAAGCCTATGTGTGGCGCACTTTTGATGAATCGGGCATAGGGGCCGATCGGAAAGCGGTGTACCGGTTTGATTTTGACAGGCGCTTTCCTGAAGCCAAGCTGGGAGAATATGCCATTGCGATTGGCGATTTGTATTGTCCGGCTGAAAAGGGCTCTGCTTTCAATGTGGCATGTAAAAACCCGGTTGTGATCTATCTGAACAGGGAAAAGGTATTCCAGTCAAACGGCGGCAAGGAGAGAACCGGGGAAAACGACCGGATGCAGGTGCACCTGAATGAGGGCATGAATCGGTTTGTGATCGTGGCTGAAAAGACAAAACTGGGGTTTTGCTGTGCGTTGCAGAATGCTATGCC
>JAFWYZ010000243.1 GCA_017517465.1 Clostridia bacterium
AAGCCGATGGTCAGGAAACCTATGAATGTCAGCGTTACGGCTGCGATCACAGCTATACTTTGTCTGTCAAGGCTCCCGGCCATTCTTACAACCTGATGTCCAATACCGCCGCCACCTGCGAAGTGGCCGGCATATCCTACAAGATCTGCGGCGTGTGCGGCTATGAAGATATCGTAGAGATTGCTCCTTTGGGCCATGACATGAAGCTGGTGGCTGAAGTGCTGGGCGATTGTGAAGCCGATGGTCAGGAAACCTATGAATGCCAGCGCTATGGCTGCGATCACAGCTATACTTTGCCTGTCAAGGCTCCCGGCCATTCTTACAACATGATGTCCAATACCGACGCCACCTGCGAAGCGGCCGGCAAATCCGTCAAGACCTGCGGCGTGTGCGGCTATGAAGATATCGTAGAGATCGCTCCTTTGGGCCATGACATGAAGCTGGTGGCTGAAGTGCTGGGCGATTGTGAAACCGATGGCCTGAAAACCTACGAATGCCAGCGCTATGGCTGCGATCACAGCGAAGACGAAGTGGTTCCCGCACCTGGCCATTTCACCACTGCGGAAGTGAAGCGTGCTACCTGCACCGAACCCGGCTATTACAGGGAATCCTGCAGCTTCTGCGATTTTGAAGAGGAGATCGTATACAAGCCCAGTCATGTGCTGCGGAACGTGGGCATGGTGAAAGAACCCACTTGTGAAGAAGAAGGCGTTGCGACCATCGCCTGCATGAATTGCTCTCTTTCCTTCAACATCACCCTGCCTGCCAGGGGCCATGACATGGGTGTGGCGGAAGATGTGTGCTCCACTTGTGTGAAGCAGGGCTATTACAAGGCCCAGTGCACCCGCTGCGATTTTAAGGAATACGTTCTGTACACGCTGGTGCCGCATACCTGGATAGAGAGCATCTCTTCCTCCAGCGAATCCCGTTTTGTGTATTATCACAAAGAATGCTCCGTCTGCGGTGCAAGCAATGTGATTCGTTATCGCAAATAATGATAAAGAAAAAGAACTGTCCGAAAGGGCAGTTCTTTTTTTGTTACTTAATGTTTTCGCGCATTTTCCAGAAGGTTTCCTGAATGCGTTTGCACAGGGTTTCCACCGTTTCGGTGTTCATGCCCTGGGCTTTGAGATCGGAAATATCCATGGGCTGGCCTACGTAGGTGTGCGCACGGCGGAAGAAGGAGATCCTCCGGGTGGTGTACACGGGCAGCAGCGGCACACCGGCGCGCAGGGCAATGAAGGCAGTGCCGGATTCCACTTCGTGCATCAGATCAGGCTGATGACGGGTGCCTTCGGGGAAGATGCCCAGCACCTGTCCGCTTTTGACTGCGCCCATGCATTGACGCATGGCAGCCATATCGGTGTTGTGGCGATCCACATGGATCATGTCCATTTTCTTTGCAAACCAGCTGATTACAGGCATTTTGGCAATTTCTTTTTTGCCCAGCCAGCGGATTTCATGCTTTTTGCAGGCATAGGAGATATACAGGGGATCCAGCATGGACTGATGGTTGGCAATGAGGATGTAGGGGGCATCCATGTTCAGCTGTTCCCGGTTGTGGAAGGTGACGGGCATGATGGTATGGGACAGCACATTGGCCAGAAACTGTACAAAAGCATAGGGCTTGTTGCGCTTTTGGGGTTTATTGTTTTCCATACTTTTCCTCCACGATATCGAGAATGGCCTGAACGGTTTCGTCAAAGGTGAAGTTGCTGGAATCCACCAGTATGGCATCTTCCGCCTGGCGAAGGGGCGTCAATTCGCGGGTGGTATCCTGCAAATCCCGGGCATTGACCTCGGCCAGCACTTCTTCAAAAGAAGCAGATTCGCCTTTTTCCTGCAATTGCAGCATCCGGCGGCGGGCACGCTCTTGTGCGGAAGCAGTAAGGAAAATTTTCACCGTGGCATCGGGCAATACCACCGTGCCGATGTCCCGGCCATCCAGCAGCATGGGCTGAGAAGCGGCCATTTCCTGTTGACGCTTGACCATCATGCTGCGCACCGGCACATAACGGGAAACGGCGGAAGCGGCACCGCCCACTTCCTGGGTGCGGATGAGAGAAGAAACATCGGTGCCGTTAAGCAGGGTGAGCTGCTTTCCGTCCTGGTATTTGACGTCTACAAGCACTTTGCCTTCCTGGCACATGAGAGAAACGGCTGCTTCATCCCGGGGATCAATGCCCAGCTGCAGGGCACACAGGCCCACAGCGCGATACATGGCACCGGTGTCCAGGTGGAGAATGTTCAGCTTCTGGCAAACGATATCCGCAATGGTGGATTTGCCGGCGCCGGAGGGGCCGTCAATGGCAATGGTCAAAGGCTTCATTGGTAAACCTCGCTTTCGTATTACAGAATATAGCGGCGCATATCCGCCTGTTTGGCTGCCTTCAGGTGTTCGCGCACATAGTCGGCGGAAATGGCCAGATATACGTCAGGCATGTTTTCGCCGCCGGCATTGAAGGAAACATCCTCCAGCAATTCTTCAAAAACGGCATGCAGACGGCGGGCACCGATGTCTTCGCCTTCTTCGTTGGAGCGCAGGGCAATCTCGGCAATTTCTTCAAGGGCTGCTTCTTCGAAAGTCAGATGCACCTTATCCACTTCCAGAAGGGCCGTATACTGGCGGGTAATGGCATTATCCGTCTTGGTGAGGATGTTGACAAAATCCTCCTTGGTGAGGCTCTTGAGATTGACATGCACAGGGAAGCGGCCCTGGAGCTCAGGAATCAGGTCCGTCACCTTGGCCACATGGAATGCACCGGCGCCGATGAAGAGCATGAAATCGGTGCGGATGGGGCCGTATTTGGTATTGACGGTGGACCCTTCCACGATGGGGAGAATGTCCCGCTGCACACCTTCACGGCTTACATCCGGGCCGTGGCCCTGGCCGGATTTGGCAGCGATTTTGTCGATTTCATCCAGGAAAATGATGCCGTTCTGTTCGCAGCGGCGAACGGCTTCTTCCTTGACAGCGTCTTCGTCGATCAGCTTGGAGGATTCTTCTTCGATGAGGATCTGCCGGGCTTCCTTTACCTTCACATGGCGCAGCTTGGTTTTTTTCGGCATCATGCCGCCCATCATATCGCCGATGCTGATGGAAGCGCCGCCCACTTCCAACTGGGGAGAGGCTTCTTCCACTTCGATTTCCAATTCTTTGTCTTCCAGTTCACCCCGCATCAGCTGTTCGCGCACTTCGCTGCGCTTGCGGCTGATTTCGGTGTTTTCTTCGGGGGTGGTTTCCGGTTCGGGCTTGCGGCCCAGCAGGAAATCAAGGGGGTTATTGTTATTTTTCTTGGGAGTGCTGACCAGCAGGCTGACAAGCCTGTCTTCCGCCAGCACCTGGGCCCGGGTTTTTACCTTTTCTGCATGTTCCTTTTTCACCATGTGGAAAGCATTTTCGGCCAGATCACGGATGATGGATTCCACATCACGGCCCACATAGCCCACTTCCGTAAACTTGGTAGCCTCCACCTTGATGAAAGGCGCGTCCACCAGCTTGGCCAGGCGCCGGGCAATTTCCGTTTTGCCCACACCGGTGGGGCCGATCATGAGGATATTCTTGGGGTAAATTTCATCCCGCATTTCAGGGGACAGTTGGCTGCGGCGATAGCGGTTGCGCAGCGCAATGGCAACGGCTCGCTTGGCATCGTCCTGGCCGATGATATAGCGGTTCAGTTCCCGGACAACTTCACGGGGGGTTAATTCAGCCATCTGTTCTGCACCTCCTTACAGATCTTCCACGATCACATTATCGTTGGTATATACGCAGATGGAAGCGGCGATATGCAGCGCTTTTTCTGCAATCTCATGGGCGGAAAGCGCGGTGTTTTCGCTGAGGGCCCGGGCTGCGGCCAGGGCATAATTGCCGCCGGAGCCGATGGCCACCACACCGCTGTCCGGCTCCATCACTTCGCCGGTACCGGACAGCACCAGCAGCTGGTCCTTATCCGCCACGATCATCATGCAGTTCATCTGCCGCATGCCCTGTTCGCTGCGCCAGAGCATGGCCAGCTGCACAGCGGCGCGTTCCAGATTGCCGTTGCACTGGGTCAGCTTTTCTTCAAATTTATCAAAGAGGGTGAAGGCGTCCACCACAGTACCGGCAAAGCCTGCCACCACTTTACCGCCATACAGGCGGCGAACCTTTTTGGCATTGGATTTGAAGATCACGCTTTCGCCCATGGTGACCTGTCCGTCACCGGCGATGGCGATCTTACCATCTTTTTTTACGGCACAGATGGTGGTGCCTTTCAGTTCGATGCTCATAATGTATAGCTCCTCCTTCTTACAGGATACAGGAAAATTGTGCCATTTATGTGTCAGAAATGGGGTGAGGATACATCTGATCCGCCCATGCTTCCATATAGGTCAGGGCGCGTTCGGAAATAACAGTATAGCGTTCCTGTTTATTGTGGATCTTTTTGTGCTGCTTATCCACCACCAGCCCGTCAATCAGGCCAAAGGCGCAATTCATGGGCTGGAAATGGCTGTTGGGGGTGCTCACATACCGGCCCATGGCCCCCATGGCCGTGATGCCGGGCAGCTCCACAGGGCCAAGACCGTTCAGGTCATGCCCCAGAGAAAGGCCGCAAAGAAGGCCGCTGGCAGCGCTTTCCACATAGCCTTCCACCCCAGTCATCTGACCGGCAAAATAGCACCGGGGCCGGGAAATCATCTCAAAATGAGCGTTCAGGAACCCGGGGGAGTGAAGGAAAGTATTGCGGTGCATAACACCGTAACGGGCATATTCTGCGTTTTCCAGGCCGGGGATCATGCCGAAAACCCGCTTCTGCTCCGGCCATTTCAGCCGTGTCTGGAAGCCTACCAGGTTATACAGCGTGCCTTCCTGATTGTCCTGGCGCAATTGCACCACGGCATAGGCTTCCTTGCCGGTGCGGGGATCGATGAGACCAACGGGCTTGAGGGGGCCGAAAGCCAGCACCATGGGCCCGCGCTTGGCCATGGATTCCACCGGCATGCAGCCCTCGAACACCTTGGTTTCTTCAAAGCCGTGAATTTCGGCGGTTTCGGCGGAAATGAGTGCCTGCACAAAGGCATGGTATTCCTGTTCGTTCATGGGGCAGTTGAGATAATCGTCTCCCCGGCCATAGCGGCTCTGACGGAAAATGCGCTCCATGTTCAGGGAATCCAGGGTGACAATCGGCGCAGCGGCATCGTAAAAATTGAGGGTATCCAACCCGGGAAGGGCAGCGATTTTTTCACTCAGCGCATCGCTGGTCAATGGGCCGGTGGCGATGATCACAGGGCCATCCGGAATATCGGTGACTTCGCGGTATTCCACGGTGATGAGGGGATGGTTCTTCAGCTTGTCGGTAATATAACCGGAGAAAGCTTCCCTGTCCACCGCCAGCGCACCGCCGGCGGGCACCCTGGCGAAATCGGCTGCTTCCATGATGAGGGAATGGCACAGGCGCATTTCCTCTTTCAGAAGGCCCACGGCATTGGTGAGACGGTCAGACCGGAGGGAATTGGAGCACACCAATTCGGCAAACAGGGGGCTGTGATGGGCCGGGGACATTTTTTCCGGCTTCATTTCAACCAGCGTTACCTGAATGCCCTGCAGGGCCAATTGCCAGGCGGCTTCGCACCCGGCCAGCCCTGCGCCGATGACAGTTGCATGAGGCATAGGGCTCATTCCTCCGTCTTTTCCTGAATGACTTCCACCTTATGGCGGCAGGTTTCATTGCTGCACAGATGGAAGGACACACCGCTGCGGGCGGTTTTCAGGGTCATGTAGCTGCCGCACTTTTCGCATTTTTCACTGACGGGCATTTCCCAGGAAACAAAATCGCAGTCCGGGTAATGTTCGCAGCCGTAGAACTTGCGGTTTTTCCGGCTGGTTTTTTCCAGCAGCTTGCCGCCGCACTTGGGGCAGGGGGCGGAAATGTAGTTCAGAATGGGCTTGGTATTGCGGCAATCGGGGAAATTGGGGCAGGCAAGGAATTTGCCGAAACGGCCCATACGGTACACCATCCGGGCACCGCACTTGTCGCAGATTTCGTCGCTGGGCTCGTCCTTGATTTCCACCTTTTCGATGGCATCTTCTGCCTTTTCCAGCATGTCTTCAAAAGGCGGATAGAACTTGCGCAGCACGTTTTTCCATTCCATGCTGCCTTCTTCCACCTGGTCCAGCTCGTCTTCCAGCTGGGCAGTGAAATCCACGTCCACGATCTGGCCAAAGTGTTCGGTCATCATGGCGTTGATCATTTTGCCAAGCTCGGTGGGGTAGAGGCGCTTGTTTTCACGCATCACGTAGCCGCGGGCAATGATGGTGGTAATGGTGGGGGCATAGGTGGAGGGCCGGCCGATGCCCTTTTCTTCCAGCATGCGCACCAGGCTGCCTTCGGTAAAACGGGGAGGCGGCTGGGTGAAGTGCTGCTGGCTGTCCACGCTTTCGATGACCACAGGATCACCCACGCTGAAGGTGGGCAGGGTGGATTCGGCGGGGACGTCGGTTTCGTCGGTACTTTCTTCATAGAGGGAAGTAAAACCGGCAAAGCGCTTGTGTTCGCCGTAGAACCGAAGGCCCACACCGTTCCCTTCCACATCCATGGACATGGTGTCATACAAGGCAGGCTTCATCTGGCTGGCAACAAAGCGGGAATAAATGAGCCGGTACAGCTGGAACTGTTCCTTGGTGAGACTGCCCTTGATGGATTCGGGGGTGCGGTTCACATCGGTGGGACGGATGGCTTCATGGGCATCCTGGGCATTGCGGCGGCCTTTGTATTCATTGGGGGTCTCGGGCAGATATTCCTGACCAAAACGCTGAGGAATATAGGCGCGGACAGCGTTCAGCGCTTCATCGGACACACGTACACTGTCGGTACGGATATAGGTGACAAGACCCTGGGTGCCTTCCTTTTCCAAGTCAACACCTTCGTACAGCTGCTGCACCACCTGCATGGTTTTCTGGGTGGTGAAGTTCAGCTTACGGCTGGCTTCCTGCTGCAGGGAGGAGGTGGTGAAGGGCGGTGCAGGCAGCTTATGCCGTTCGCCGTTTTTGATATTATGGACGGCAAAGTGGGCGTTTTCCACACGCTCTTTGGCCGTGTTTGCTTCGTCTGCATTATGCAGTTCGGCTTTCTTACCGTCCAGCGTGGCCAGACGCAGATTGAAGCTGGTTTTACGGCCCCGGGCTGCAGGCAGCAGGGCAGAGGCGGTGATATCCCAGTATTCTTCGGGGATAAAATCTTCGATGTCCTGTTCACGGTCCACCACCAGGCGGGTGGCAACGGACTGCACACGGCCGGCGGACAGGCCTTTTTTCACCTTGGCCCAAAGAAGAGGGCTGATTTTATAGCCGATGAGCCGGTCCAGCGCACGGCGGGCCTGCTGGGCATCTACCTTATCCAGGTCAATGGCACGGGGATTCTGCAGTGCCTGCTGCACTGCCTTCTGGGTCACTTCATGGAATTCAATGCGGCAGGGGCTGGTCACATCAATGCCCAGTGTCTGGGCCAGATGCCAGGAAATTGCTTCACCTTCGCGGTCAGGGTCAGTTGCCAGGTAAATCTTGCTGGCGGCCTTGGCTTCCTTGCGGATCTTGGCCAGGATTTTGCCACGGCCATGGATGGTGATGTATTTGATTTCAAAATCCTTTTCAGCATCCACACCCAGCTGAGACTTGGGCATATCTCGCACATGTCCCTGGCTGGCTTCCACTTTGTAACCGCGGCCAAGATACTTGGCCATGGTACGCGCTTTGGAAGGAGATTCTACGATGATCAGTTTGGATTGAGCCACTTTTTCTTCCTCCGTTTATAAAAGAATGTTGTTTTTGTTTTTATCACCGCACAAGGGCATAGGCTCTGCCCGCGCGGCGTTCCACACGGCCGTTCAGCTCCAGAAGGGTAAGCTGCATGCTCAGTTCCTGAGCGGAAAGGCCGGTTATGTCGATCAATTCTTCCAGAGATTTCTCTTCCACCTGCAAGGCGGAAAGGATTACGTCGTTTTCTGCATCGGGATCGCCTTCCAGAAGGGACACCTGCAGGGGCGGCCTGGATTCCCAGCCCATGGCGGCAATGATATCTTCGCCGCAGGTGCAAATGGATGCGCCTTCTTTCAGAAGCTTCAACGGCAGCGCACTGCCGGGAGAATCCACATTGCCGGGAAGGGCAAATACCTCTCTGCCCTGGGACAGGGCATGATTGACGGTGGAGTGAGTACCGCTTTTTTCTGCGGCCTCAATCAGAAGCAGGGCATGGGAAAGGCCGGAAATGATGCGGTTACGAACGGGAAACTGAAAGGGGAGGCCTGGGGTATCCGGCGGAAATTCGCTGATCACAGCACCGCCGGATTGGATCATCTGTTTTGCCAGTTCCCTGTTTTCTGCAGGATAGAAATGGCCATGGCCGCAGCCCAGCACACCGATGGTACAGCCGCCGGCTTTCAGCGTGCCTTCATGGGCGGCGGTATCAATGCCAAGGGCCAGGCCGCTGATGATACACACATCATGACCGGCCAGTTCTCCGGCAATCTTCCGGGCCTGAGAAGAGCCGTAGCGGCTGGTGCGACGGGAGCCCACAATCCCCACGGCTTTGTGAAGCTTGTGAAGGGGCAATCTGCCCTGAACGAACAGCACATCCGGTGGGTCCGGGATCTGGGCAAGCAGGGGCGGATAATCCTCATCCCCCAGAAATACGGCATGGACCTGAAAGGCTTCCATGGCGGAGAGAACAGGGGCGAGCCTGTTTGCACGAAGGTCAGCCAGCAATGCAAAATATTCAGGGCCGACTTCGTGATAGTACACAGGCGTGAAAGCATCCCATACATTTTCTGCTGTGCCCAGCTTTTCTTTCAGCTTATCCAGCCTGCGCCATGCGTTGAGGGGTGCGCAGCGCAGCCAGATGCGGGCCAATTGCGCTTTGGTATATTGCATGTTATTTCCCCCAATACTTGCTGTCCAGCGCCCGATACTGAATGGCTTCTGCGATATGGGCGGGGGAAATATGATCTTCTCCGGCAAGATCGGCGATGGTGCGGGCCACTTTGATAATCCGGGTATAGCCGCGCATGGTGATGCCCATTTTTTCCACGGCCCGGCCCAGCAGCATCTGGCAGGGATCGGACAGGGGACACATCTCCTTCAAAGCTGCAGATGACATCTGGGCATTACTGTAGAGCCCATAAGGGGCCAGCCGCTTTTGCTGGCGGAATCTTGCGGCTTCCACCCGTTTTCTCACATCAGCGCTGCTTTCAGCAGGGGTATTGGCCTGAATTTCCGACACGGGGACGGCGTCCACCTCCACCTGCAGGTCAATACGGTCCAGCAAGGGGCCGGAAATGCGGCCCAGATATTTGCGGATGGCACTGTCGGAGCAG
>JAFWYZ010000244.1 GCA_017517465.1 Clostridia bacterium
CACACAGAACCCCTCCTTCACTGACCGAAGCTATACAAAAAGAGGGCATTGCTGCCCACTTTTCGTATTTGAAGTTATTAACCGAAGTAGCGCTTCAGCAGGCCTTCGAAAGCCTTGCCATGGCGGGCTTCGTCGCGGGCCATTTCATGCACGGTGTCATGGATGGCATCCAGGTTCAGTTCCTTGGCCAGCTTGGCCAGTTCGAACTTGCCGGCGGTGGCACCGTTTTCGGCATCCACGCGCATTTCCAGGTTCTTCTTGGTGCTGGCGGTCACCACTTCACCCAGCAGTTCTGCGAACATGGCAGCGTGGCCGGCTTCTTCGTAGGCAGCCTTTTCCCAGTACAGGCCGATTTCGGGATAGCCTTCGCGATGCGCCACACGGGCCATGGCCAGGTACATACCCACTTCGGTGCATTCGCCCTGGAAGTTTTCACGCAGGCCCTGGATGATGCGTTCGTCCACGCCCTGGGCAATGCCCACTACGTGTTCGGCAGCCCATACCTTTTCGCCTTCCTGCTTTTCGAACTTGCTGGCAGGAGCCTTGCAGATGGGGCACTTTTCGGGAGCTTCGGGACCTTCATGTACATAACCGCAAACTTTGCAAACCCACTTCATTGTTTATTTCCTCCATTTTTCCTGTTTATTTTTCATCTTCATTCAGGCTTTCCTGCCTGACATTATGAATATAAACCGGGTTATTCAGTTTGAAACATGTCAGATAAAATATTTTTTCAAAAATTCAGGAGCAACGGCGTCATCCACATTGACGCTGAGCACGAACTGAACGTTATGCTTAACGCTCAGCTTTTCCAGCCGGGCGAAGAAGTTTTCTGCATTTTCGATGTCGGTTTTGATCAGCTTCAGGAACGCATCAATGAAAACAGCACTGATGTCGAAATTCTGGGCCAGCATGCCGCACAGGAAGCCGAAGAACATTTCAGGGCTGTCGGAGCCGTATTCGCCGGCATTCACAAAGCGCACTTCGTGACGAAGGTCAAACATGTAGCGGTTATCGTCGTCGATGAAGATCACATCGCCCTTATGTTCTTTAATGGCTGCATTGGCCATGTCCAAAATTTTCTTTGTTTTGCCGGAGCCTTTTTTACCGTGGATTACCTGTATCATGGGAAAACCCTCCCTTGTTTAGTTTTTCTTGAATTCATTATACATGAAAACAACCAAAAAAGAAAGTATATTTTTTGAACAAATTCATTTTGCCTCAAAATTGTCACTTTTTACAATTGGTTCATAGCTATTTTTTTGCAATTGTGTTACAATGCATATGAAAAGAAAAACACAAGGAGGCCGCATGATGAAAACCCTGTACATCATCATCCCCTGCTATAATGAAGAAAAGGTGCTGCCCATCACAGCGCCCATGTTTCTCAAAAAAATCAATCAGCTGCACAAAGAAGGGCTCATTTCCGATGACAGCCGGATCCTGTTCATCGACGACGGCAGCCGGGACGACACCTGGGACATCATATCCTCCCTGGCCAAGCAGGATAAACACTACACCGGCATCCGTCAGAGCCGCAACCGGGGCCACCAGAATGCCGTGCTGGCCGGGCTGATGGAAGCCAAGGATAAATGCGACATCACCATCTCCATCGACTGCGACGGCCAGGATGACATCAATGCCATGGATGAAATGGTGAAGGAATATCTGGACGGGTGCGAAGTGGTGTACGGTGTGCGCAGCGAACGCAAAACCGATACCTTCTTCAAGCGCTTCACCGCCGAAGGTTTCTATAAGTTCCTCAAATGGATGGGCGCAGATGTGGTGTTCAACCATGCCGATTACCGGCTCATTTCCTCCCGGGTGCTGCAGGAATTTGCCAATTTCAAGGAAGTGAACCTGTTCCTGCGGGGCATGGTGCCCCTGGTGGGCTTCAAAAGCACCAGCGTCTACTACGCAAGGGCAGAACGGCTGGCCGGCGAAAGCCACTATCCCCTGAAAAAAATGCTGGCCCTGGCCTTTGAAGGGGTCACCAGCCTGTCCACAAAACCCCTGAAAATGATCACCGGCCTGGGCCTCACCTTTACCTTCCTTGCTCTGCTCATTTCCTTCATTCTCCTGCTGGTGCTGCTCTTTGGCGGCTCCGTTGGCAGCGCTGCCTGGATCGCCATGCTGATTTTGTTCCTTTCCGGTGTGCAGGTCAGCTGCATCGGGCTGGTGGGCAGCTATATTGGCAAAACCTATCTAGAAGTGAAGGCCCGCCCCCGTTACATCATCAGCCAGCGGACAGAAGAAAAGGACTGATTTTCCCTGCTCTTCCCCCAATCACAAATGCAATCATCTCACCAAACAAAAAGGCACTGCTATGGCGGGAGGATTCTAAAGGAAGAATTTATCCAACAATCAACAAAGGAGCATTCGGCGTTCGGATGCTCCTTTGCTTATGCAGATGTACAAACGCAATGCACTGGAATGGTGCGTATAATTGCGCCCTCCTGAAATGATGGAATTCGTCTATATTGAAAATACATAGTTCTTTTCGAACTGGATCCATTTTTCTTTATGGTATGTTATTAAGTCTAACCATTAGTTGTTTGAAATTCTCGGTCTCTCTGATGCAATCAAACACTTTTCTCTGTAAAGTGTTTAATAGCATACCAGTTAGCGTGCCCTCCC
>JAFWYZ010000245.1 GCA_017517465.1 Clostridia bacterium
AAAAAGAGGGGGATGCGCTGTATGAAATCACCTTGGAGACACCGGTGCTGACCCGGCAAATTGCCTTTTACCCCTATGATGCGCTGCATGCGGTGATGACGGTGGATGGCACCGGGCTGTTTTATCTGGAGAAAACTGCCTTGACCGTTCTGGAAAAACTTCCATAAATTGCAGAGCAATTGAAAATTTGTTAATTTTTTCGGACCGGATTGCATAAAAATTGTACATGTGCTATACTGAAGCCATAAAGAAACCCTTTGGGGAAATATTGAGGAGGAGATACCCATGAAAAAGTTTGCTGCTCTGCTGCTGGCTGTGGTGATGCTGATGGGCATGGTGTCCATTGCTTCTGCCGAAGAAATGAAAGTTGCCATGATCACTGACTACGGCGATATCACTGACCAGTCCTTCAACCAGACCACTTGGGAAGCCGTTGTGAAGTTCGGCACCGAAAACAACGTGGAATACAAGTACTTCAAGCCCGCTACCAACGACACCGCCGGCCGTGTGGCTCAGGTGGAAGTGGCCATCGACGAAGGCTACAACGTACTGGTAATGCCCGGTTATGCTTTCGGCGGCACCATCGCTGAAATCGCCGGCGAATTCCCCGAAGTGAAGTTCATTGCTCTGGACGTTGCCAAGGGCGACCTGCTGGAAGGCGGCGTGGCTCTCAAGGGCGAAGCTTATGACTATAACCCCGACAACTGGAACCTGAATGACTATGTGCACATGGACAATGTGTACTGCGCCATCTATCAGGAAGAACTGTGCGGCTACATGGCCGGTTACGCTGCTGTGAAGCTGGGCTACACCAAGCTGGGCTTCCTGGGCGGCATGGCTGTTCCCGCTGTTATCCGCTACGGCTACGGCTTTGTGCAGGGCTGCGACGCTGCTGCCAAGGAACTGAACATCAATGTTGATGTGAAGTATGTGTACGGCAACCAGTTCTTCGGCGATGCCGACATCACCGCTTACATGGATAACTGGTACCAGAATGGCACCGAAGTTGTGTTCGCTTGCGGCGGCGGTATCTACACCTCTGCTGTTGACGCTGCCAAGAAGGTGGAAGGCGCCAAGGTGATCGGTGTTGACGTGGACCAGGCTGCTGTTATCACCAACTATGCTGCCGGCGAAGGCGCTTCTGAAGAAGAAATCGCCAAGTGGGCTGACCTGACCGTGACCTCTGCTATGAAGGGTCTGGAACCCGCCACCATCGACGCTCTGACTGACGTTGTGATCAACGGCAAGTGGGAAGACTATGCCGGCAAGATCGTCACCCTGGGCCTGGTTGGCGAAGATCCTGCTCTGAACTATGTGCAGATCGCCGGTTCCACCCAGTTCGAAGATGGCAAGTTCACCGCCGATGATTACAAGGCTCTGGTGAAGGGCATGCTGGATGGCACCATCGTGGTGTCCGCTGACATCGCTGCCGAACCCGCTGTGACCAATGCCACTGTGGAATACCTGGGCAACATCAAGTAATTTCAAACCAAGTGAAATTCGCTGCGGCGCTGATGAAAATCGGCGCTGCAGTTTTTTGTTTGCATGAAAAATCCTTTGCAAAGATTGGCAGGCTGTGGTATACTGTGAAGTGAGAAAAAAACGCACATATGGTGTGTATAGACGGCGGGGGCAAGCCCTGCTTTTACAAAGGAGGTAGGCCACTTGGAACAGTATGCAGTAGAGATGCTGCACATCACCAAACGCTTCCCCGGGATTATCGCCAATGATGACATCACCCTGCAGCTGAAAAAGGGTGAAATACACGCATTGCTGGGTGAAAATGGCGCCGGCAAATCCACGCTGATGAGCGTGCTGTTTGGCCTGTATGAACCGGAAGAAGGGGAGATCCGCATCAACGGTAAGCCTGCCCGGATCAAAAACCCCAACGATGCCAATGACCTGGGAATCGGGATGGTGCATCAGCATTTCAAATTGGTGGAATGTTTTTCTGTGCTGGATAACATTATCCTGGGTGTGGAGCCGGTGGATTCGCTGTCTTTCCTGCGCAAGAAGCGCGCCCGGGAAAAAGTCATGGAAATGTCCCGCAAGTGGGGGCTGCATGTGAACCCCGATGCCCTTATTTCCGATGTGACGGTGGGCATGCAGCAGCGCACTGAAATCCTGAAGATGCTGTACCGCGAAAATGATATCCTCATTTTTGACGAGCCCACTGCCGTTCTGACGCCCCAGGAAATCGATGAGCTGATGCAGATCATGAAAAACCTGGCAGCGGAAGGCAAATCCATCCTCTTCATTTCCCATAAGCTGAATGAAATCATGGCCGTGGCGGACCGCTGCAGCGTACTGCGCAAGGGTAAGTACATCGGCACCGTGAATATTGCCGATACCACCAAGGCGGAGCTTTCCCGCATGATGGTGGGCCGTGATGTGAAATTCGCCGTGGATAAGGAAGAAGCCAGGATCGGCGGCGAAGTGCTGAAAGTGGAGCATATGACGGTTGCCTCCAAACAGCATGCCAATGACGCGGTGAAGGATGTGTCTTTCACGGTGCGGCAGGGTGAAATTGTGTGTATTGCCGGTATCGACGGCAATGGGCAGAGTGAGCTGGTATACGGCCTGACGGGGCTGGAAAGCCTCAAGAGCGGTACCATCACCCTGTGCGGCAAAAACATTACAAAGGCCCCCATCCGCCGCCGTTCCCGCTTCGGCATGAGCCATATTCCGGAAGATCGGCATAAGCATGGCCTGGTGCTGGATTACTCTTTGGAAGACAATATGGTGCTGCAGCGGTATTTTGAACCCGAATTTACCAATTCTGCAGGGTTCCTCAAGCGCAAGGCCATCCGAAGCTATGCCGAACGGCTGATCGAGCAGTATGACGTGCGTTCCGGACAGGGCCCCATTACGATGGCCCGCAGTATGTCCGGCGGCAATCAGCAAAAGGCCATTGTGGCCCGCGAAATTGATAAGGGGCCGGAGCTGCTGGTGGCTGTGCAGCCCACCCGCGGCCTGGACGTGGGCGCTATCGAATATATCCATCAGCAGATCGTGGCCCAGCGGGATGCCGGGAAGGCCGTGCTGCTGGTGAGCCTGGAACTGGATGAAGTGATGAACGTCAGCGACCGGATCCTGGTGATGTACGAAGGGGAGATCGTTGGCGAATTTGACCCCAAGCAAGTGACGGTGGAAGAACTGGGCCTGTATATGGCCGGTGCCAAGCGGATGGAGGTGGAAGCGTAATGAAAAAGACGAATAATTCCCTCATCCGCCGGGAGGGCGTGCAGACGCTGCTGGCATCCCTTCTGTGCATTCTGGGCGGTTTTCTGATCGGCTTTCTGGTATTGCTGATCATTGAACCCAAAGGCGCATTTGAAGCCATTTCCGTCATTCTGAAAAACTTTTTCAAGTTCTCCAGCGGCCGTTCCCAGCTGAAGTATCTGGGGCAGACGCTGGTGAGAACAGCGCCGCTGTTGATGTGCAGCCTGTCCGTTCTGTTTGCGTATAAGGTGGGCATGTTCAATATCGGTGCGGCTGGCCAGTATGTGGCCGGTGCCTGCGCAGCGCTGTTTTTCAGCCTGTATTTCAAGGCGCCCTGGTGGGTGTGCATTCTGGTGGCCATGGCTGCCGGTGCCTTCCTGGGGGCCATCAGCGGTGCACTGAAGACCTATTGCAATGTAAACGTGGTTATTTCCGGCATCATGCTGAACTGGATCATGCTGTATATTACCAACATGGTGCTGTCCACCGATGGGGTGAAAAACCCCATGAGCCCCTACACCATCCAGATCCGCGGCAATAACCCCCAGGGCCTGCTGCCGCAGTTGGGGCTGCAATCCCTGTTCAGCAATGAAAAGAGCGTCACCATTGCCATTCCCCTGGCCATCCTGATGGCGATTGCGGTGTGGGTGGTGCTGAACAAAACCAAGTTCGGCTATGAACTGCGTGCCACCGGCCATAACTTCCATGCAGCTAAGTACAGCGGCATGAAGGAGCGGCGCAACATCATCCTCACCATGGCCATTTCCGGTGCGCTGGCCGGTATGGGCGCTGCGCTTTTGTACCTGACGGGCATCGAAGAATGGGAAACCACCATTTCCTCCGTTCCCGCCATGGGCTTCAACGGCATTGCCGTGGCCTTCCTGGGTGGTCTGAGCCCCATCGGTTCCATCCTGTCCGCCTTCTTCATTCAGCACATTACGCTGGGCGGCAGCTATGTGGATACCACCTACTACTGTGCCCAGATTTCCAGCCTCATTTCCAGTCTGATCATTTTCCTGTGCGCATTTGTGGGCTTCTTCCGCTATGCGATCCAGAGCCATCTGCGCAAAAAGGATGAGGCAAAGCTTACCAAAGCTGACGCAGTGAAGGGAGGGACCGACGTATGATTTTGCTTTTGCAGTACACCCTTCTGTTTGCTTCCGTATTGATGCTGGTGGCTCTGGGCGGATGCTTCTCCGAACGCAGCGGTGTGATCAACATCGGCCTTGAAGGCATCATGACCGTGGGTGCCCTGGGCGGTGCGCTGGTGATGAAGTTCCTGCCGGTGGAAGCGGGCGGTGCGCCGCTGATGATCCTGGCTACCATCGTGGCCAGCGCAGCGGCAGGCATGCTGTTTTCCCTGCTGCTGGCAGTGGCGGCCATCAACTTCAAGGCGGACCAGACCATTACCGGTACCGCCATGAACATGCTGGCCACGGCTGCTGCCACGGTGCTGGTGAAGGCCATGAACACGGCTGCCTCCGGTGGTAGTGACGTATCTTCTGACATCATCTACACCCGTGCCCGGGATACATTCATTGTGCGTCTTGGCAATTTCGAGTTCAACTGGTTCATGCTGGTGGCACTGATTGCCCTGATCATCAGCTACATCGTGCTGTACAAAATGCGCTTTGGCCTGCGGCTGCGTGCCTGCGGCGAACATCCCCAGGCGGCGGACAGCGTGGGCATCAGCGTGTACAAGATGCGCTATGCCGGTGTGTTGATTTCCGGTTTGCTGGGCGGTATCGGCGGTATTGTGTATATCACTGCCGGTGTGAGCAGCTGGAAGTTTGAAAACGGTGTGGCCGGCTTTGGTTTCCTGGCATTGGCTGTGATGATCTTCGGCCAGTGGAAGCCCATCAAGATCGCCCTGGCGGCGCTGCTGTTTGGCTTTTTCCGGGCCCTGGGCAATGTGTATACCGGGTTTGACTTGCTCAAGAACCTGAACCTGCCCAGCCAGATCTACAACATGCTGCCCTACATCATTTCCCTCATCGTGCTGGCCCTGACCAGTAAAAACAGCCTGGCCCCCAAGGCGGAAGGTATTCCCTACGACAAGGGATCCAGATAACAAAAAAAGAAGCGCTGCACCTGAAAAGATGCAGCGTTTTTTTGTTGCTGTTTTATGCGGCTTTCTTTTTTCTTTGCTTCAGGGATTCCCGGAAAGCAGGCAGGGCAGCCAGCCCTTCATCGGTAACCGGGCGGATCCATTTGCCGGAATACATGTGGCGCTGCATCAGCACAAAGCGGATGGGCTCGTCAATATAGCAGCAGGTAAAAATGACCAGGAAAGGAGCCTTGAACACAAGGCCGCTCAGGCATACACAGGGCAGCACCATCAGATACATGAAGGTTATTTCCAGCACAGTGCCGGTGGTGGCATCCCCGGCGGAGCGGTAGGTATCGTTCTGGGTCCAGTTGCACATGCGGATGACGGCGGCAATGCAGTAAATCAGCAGCAGCCCCACGCAGATGCGGAAGGATTCGCCGGAAAGGCTCATGGCCGTCAGGATGGGGGAATGGAAACACACAAGGATCACGCACACCAGGAAAATGCATCCGCCGCACAGGTACACGATCCGCTTGGCGCGCTGATAGGCGGTTTCCAATTCGCCGGCGCCCACGCACTTGCCCACCAGCACCGAAGATGCATTGGAGAACCCGGCGAAGAACCCGATCACCAGCCCTTCTAGCGTGCGGAAAACGGCGGTGGCGGCAATGGCCTGTTCGCTCTGACGGCCCAGCACCATGTTGATGATCATGTTGGCCACGCCCAGGAACACTTCGTTGCAGATGATGGGGAAGCAGCGGCTCAGATACAGCTTCAGCGCTTCCCTGTTCCATTTGAAGTGCTTGCGGAAATGGAACAGATAAGGGTATTTCTGGCATCCGGACAGCAGAAGGATCACCAGCACGTTCACCAGCGCGGCGCACACCGTGGCCAAAGCGGCGCCTTCCACACCCATGGCCGGGAAGCCCAGATTGCCGTGGATCAGCAGCCAGTTGAGGCAGATGTTGGTCAATACCGATGCAATGGCCGCATAGAAGGGAATGCGCACCCGTTCCGTGGAGCGCAGCAGGCAGCTCATGGCCATGGAGAAGATCTGCAAGGGATAGGCAAAGCCCACAATGCGCAGATACCGGACACCGATCTGCTGCAGCACGGTTTTGTCGGTATACACCTTCATCACCCATTCGGGCAGGAAAAGGGCCAGGGAGGCAAATACAGCCGCCACCAGCATCATAAAGGACAGGGTAATGCCGTAGCTGCGGTCAATGCCGTCATCGTCCTTAGCACCCCAGTATTGGGCAAAGAACAGCATGCCGCCACCCACAAACCCCCAATAGCCGCTGAACATGAGGGAGGTGAACTGAGCACACAGGCCCACGGCACCGACGATGTTTTCGTCTCCCAGGGATCCGATCATCATGGTGTCCACCATGGAGCCGGTGGTGGTAAGCAGGTTCTGCAAGGCCACGGGAATGGCAATGACGGCAATGCGCCGGATAAAATCCTTCCAGGGGAAAGAAGTGTTTTTCATGGGAAAGCGGGGCCTCCGTTTCAGATGCAGTGCCATTCCACCATTTGAGCTTCATGGCCTTCCGGGGGGATGATGCGCTCCAGCATACCGGCAATCACGCTTTCGGGGACTTGCTGGAGCCGGTTGGCATTGCGGCGCAGGTTTTCCTGCCACGGGGTTTCCAGAAACACAATGCGCACCCGGGCACCGTAGTTTTCAAACAGCTGCACCTGCTTGCGGCGCAACTGGGGGGTAAGGGAGGTGGCATTCCAGATGAAGGGCTGCTTGCTGCGCAGCAGCATTCGGGCCCTCTCCTGGGCCTCCTGTACAACGGCACCCTGATTGTCGGTTTGCCGGATACCCATTTCCAGCCGGATATCATCCAGGCTGATCATGGGCAGGATGGCATGGTTTTGCTTGAGCCAGGTGTCCTTGCCGGTGCCGGGCAGGCCGCACAGCAGGATCACTTCGCCGAAGGTATCGTTATAGAGGGACTGCTCCGGCCACACCTTTCCACCTTTGAGGTACTGATGGGCGGTATAGGAATCCGGGAAAGGATAGGGCCCCTGAAAACAGCCGGCTTCCAGGGCAATTTCCCGGTTCAGCTGCATTTCTTCCAATTGCCGTGCGGTATCGGAGGCAATACGGCCCCTTACATCCGCCTCGGAAAGCAGGAACAGCATTTCCAGCGTGAAATCGGGGCACATGCAGCCGTTTTGCGCCACCTTTCTGGCCCGAAGGGCAGGGTCTGCTTGCTGGAAAAGGTGCAGGGGCAGGGAATGGTAGCGGATGAGGAAACAAATGGCTTCCCGGAACCGCTGCTTCTCTTCCGTGCCGGAGATGCCATAGCCTTCCCACAGGATGCTGCGCACCATGGAGGCACCGGCAGCGCCGTGGTTGGGGGAGGTCAGCACACCGTCTTCCAGCCGGGTACAGGTGGTTTTGCCGGTATCATGCAAAAGGGCAGCCAGGCACAGAATCACCTGCCGTCTGCGGGGCAGATGCCGATAACCTTCCAGCTTTATCAGCTCATTGCACACCATTTTTGTATGGGTCAGTACATCCCCTTCGGCATGCCATTGGGGGTTTTGCTGGGTGGATGCCATTTTATCGAAAACGGGGGCGAAGAGGGTCTCCTTCAGCCTGTCAAAATGAAAACTGTCCTCTGCCGATTGGGGCAGGCAGGAAAGCAATGTGTCCATCAAAAATCCTCCTTTTTCAAGGGATGAACAGCTCATCGATATCCCGGCTGAGGCCGTTTTTCACAATGGGCCTGTCCAGCCAGTGGGTGCCGGATTCTTCCACCGTCTGCAGGAAAGAAGGACGCACAAACTTTACCCGCTGCACCACCTGGCCCTCTTCTTCCACCTTGATGTACAGCCCTTCCATGGTGTCGGAGCGGTCTGTTTCCCGGGAAATGCGGTCCGGGTCCAGGTTTTCGCGAAGGGCTGCTTCACGCAGGTTTTCCAGATGGTCTTTGGTGATGTAGTGGGAGGTGGAGAGCAGAGGCAAAATCTCTTCGATCCTGCGGTAGGCGCCTTCTGCCAGCACCGCAGCCGAGCATACCGGCAGCTGTTTTGTGATTTCCCGACGGGAAGGCGTACCCAGAAAACGGTCTGTTTCCCGGTCCAGAATATCAAATTCCATGAAATAATGGGGCAGGGCATCGTAGAAAATGGAGTGCTTGGCATACATCCATTCGCCGTACATCACATACCGGCAGCCCAGCACCTTCCAGAATGTCTGCTGATGGACCGTGGCCCATTGCTTGAACAGGTTATAGTGGCGCTCCCGGTAGCCGCCGGTGAGATAATGCCCCCGGCTTTGCAGCAGCAATTGCCCTGCCGGATCAAAGGACAGGGCAGAATTGGCACCGTCGATTTTTTCTTCAATCACCAGGTGACGTCCGGCAATGGCGGAAAAGGGCACCTGGGACAGGTCCTCATCTCCGGGCTGCAGCCTGCTGCCCTCGATATGAGGGGTGCGGGGATATTTGATCATGCGATAATCGGTATTCATCATGTGACGATCAGCCCTTCCTGGCGGCCATGAACAGATGACCGTTCACACCGTCAAATTGTAAATGGGTGCACCCGCAGGCAGTGAACAGGTTGGTAAGGATGTCTTTAGTGAGCAGGTGGATATGCTCCGGATTGTCATCCGGTTTGGAGGGCACGGTGACCACAATATAGCGCTTGGCCATCCTGACTGCGGTTTGTATGGCCTTTTCCACCTGCGGAATATGCTCCAGCACTTCCAGCAGCGTCACCGCGTCATAGGCATTTTCAGGGGCATTCCATTGGCACAGATCCTGCTGCAGGGCAACAAGACGCTCAATACCGCCGTGGCGGATCATGTCCAGCATCTGTACCCGATAATCCAACAGATCCACAGACGTGACGGGCACCCAGGGGAATTCATTCAGAAACGGAAACAGAAACACACCCCGGCCGCTGCCTACGTCCAGCAGGCTTTCCGGCTGCACAGCCTTCAGAAAGCCCATCACCTTTTTTACCCGGGGCAGCACATCGTGGCTCTTGAAATGATGCATTTTCAGCTCAGCCTGTTTACCGGCCAGGATCAATTGCTCCATATCCTTTTCCTGCAAAAGCTCCAGGGGGATTTCCGTCAGGGAAGGGGGCAAGGTAACAAGCCCCTTCATGGCCGCACCCCTTACATAAGCGGATGCCAGACGGGCATGATAACGTTCCTGCATCATATTGCCTCCATCCTTTGTAAATCATGTATTTCCAAGGCTATTATACCATGCTTTGGGGCCGTGTACAATAAAATTCACATTGACGGAAAAGGGTTTATTGGGTAAAATGAAGAAAAGAAAAAAACCAAAAATGTCTGAAATGTGGAGGATGCATGCCATGCGTATTGTTGGCTATTTGTCCGATTGGGGTTATCAGAAGCAAATAACTAAAGCGCAGGCCGGATACCTGACCCATGTGAACTATGCCTTTGGGCTGGTGGTGGACGGAGAAGTGAGCATTGCGCATCTGAAAAACCTGGAAAAGCTGTGTGAAATGCGGAAAATGCATCCCCATCTGAAGGTGAATCTGTCCATCGGAGGGTGGGGTGCCGGAGGATTTTCGGAGGCTGTGTCGACGAAGGAAGGGCGTGAAAAGCTGGCGGCATCTGCCTTGCGGGTGCTGCAGGAAATGAACCTGGATGGGCTGGACTGGGACTGGGAATATCCCTCTTCCGATGCGGCAAGCATTGGCTGCAGCCCGGATGACCCGGAAAACGTGTCCCATCTGCTGGTATTGATGCGGCAGATGCTGGACGAATACAGCCTTACAACCGGTCAATACTACGAACAGTCCATTGCCGTGGGCGCGGACCGGGTGGGGGATTATATCTGGCCCCGCGTGCTGCCCTGTCTGAATACGGTGAACCTGATGACCTATGACATGACCGCCGGTGACCGGGTGAGCCATGTAACCAATTTGCTTGGCGCACCGTCCGCTGCTTACAGTGCGGATCAATCGGTGCAGGCATTTGTGCAGGCGGGTGTTCCGGCCAAGAAGCTGCTGATCGGTGCGGCATTCTATTTTCATGGTTATCAGGGCTTTTGCGGGGAAGACCCCTTTGGCAAGCCCTATGAAAAGAAAATCCGCAATTTTCCGGCGGATCGGCTGGATGAAACCTGGCAGCGGCACTGGGATGAAGAAACCTGCGCTGCATACTATGTGAAAGAGGATGTGCTTTTGTCCGGCGATGATGAAAGATCGCTGGAGGAAAAACGGCGGTATATTCTGGAAAAGGGCATGGAAGGTGTGATCATCTGGGAAATGAACCATGACGGAAAAAACAGGCTGCTGCCCCATCTGGGATAAATTTTTCCCAAATGCCCAAAGGCAATATTGGTGACATATTTTATATATTTTGTCACACAAATTGTAATTTTGATGCTTGAAGAAAGTATGAAACAGTGCTATAATCATGCTATATCTTTGTGTACATTTTACCATGAAAAGAGGAATTCCATATGGCAGGCGCACTCAATACGCTGAAGCTGGCACAGGTGGGTTTTATTGTACGGGATATTGAAACAACAAAAGTGAAATTTGCGGAGTTTTTCGGCATGCCCGTTCCTCCTACCTGTGACGGCGGGGAATTTGCCGTGACCGGGACCACCGTCAACGGCCAGCCTGCCCCCGATGCCAATTGCAAGATGGCATTTTTCGATCTGGAAAACGTGCAGCTGGAATTGATCGAACCTAATGGGGTCAAGTCCACCTGGCAGGATTTCCTGGACCGGCACGGGGAAGGCATCCACCACATTGCCTTTGGCGTGAAGGGCACCGATCAGATGATCCTCAACTGTGAAGCCATGGGCATGAAGTGCGTGCAGCGCGGCAAGTACGGCGACGGCGGTGGGGAATATGCCTACATGGATGCCACCGATCAGTGGAAGTGCTTCATTGAAACGCTGGAAAGCTACCGCTGAAAATCACAGGAAACAGTATTGATTCCAAACCGGAAAGGGGGGTAAAAAACATTGGTCACGAACAAGCGGAAAACCATCGGTGTATTTATGAACCGCGCCGATAAGGACTTCCAGCACGTGGTGCAGCGGGTGTGCCGCCGCAGAACGAAGGAACTGGGCTACGATGTTTTTTACTTCATCACAGTAGGGTATAGGGATAGTGTAAACTATTACGATGCGCAGGAGAAAGGGATGTTTTCCTTTGTTCCTGTGGAAAACCTGGACGGTGCGCTGGTGACACCGGACTCTTATGATATGCCCGGCTTCCGCGAAGCCCTGTTTGAGATGCTGGATAAGCGGCCGGATCTGCCGGTGGTGTGTATCCGGGACAGCCTGAGCAGCCATGCCAGCTTCTATACGGATGAGAATGACGCCATCCGGGCCCTGATCACGCATCTGCTGGATGATCACGGCTATCGGAGGGTGTGCTTCCAGAGCGGATATGAGGGCCATCCGGACGGTGAAAAGCGCCTGAAGTGCTACCTGGAGGAAATGGAAAAGCGCGGCATTCCGCTGCCTGAAAACGCTATCTGGCACGGCACCCTGTGGACAACGGAAGCCGACAAAGCCTATGATTATTTCTTCCGTGATCCGGACAATATTCCTCAGGCCATTGTTTGCGCCAACGACTACATGGCCAAGGCGCTGATCGATGAAATTATTGCCCATGGGTATGATGTGCCCGGGGATGTGGCTGTAACCGGCTTTGACGATATTGTGGATGCCGCCACAAACTGTCCTTCCCTGACGACGGTGGGGCAGGATTATGAGGAAATGACGCTCCGTGCCATTGATATGCTGCACGATGCCATCCAGGCACGGGACAATGGAGCGGCTACCGCCCTCACCGCCCATGTGGCGCTTCCCGGTAAGCTGCAATTGCGGGAAAGCTGCGGCTGCAGCCATCCTATTGCTCCTATGCAGCAGCGCAGGGAAATCAGCAGGCTGAACCAGATGATCCGCAACATCAACAACCGTGAAGTGAGCCAGACGTATTTCTCCATCGAGCTGAATGTGGTGGACGATTACGAGGGGATTCACAAAACGATTTTCAAAAAGCTGGGGGATACGCCCAATATCCGGGATTTCTACCTGTGCCTGTTTGAAGATGAAGACGGAAATCTGGCCGATGGGATTACGGACCGCATCCGCATTATTTCCGGTATCCGGGACAGGCAGGACCTGGGCCCGCTTCATCTCACCTTTGACAGACAGCAGATCCTTCCCGCTTATGTGGAAAGAGAAGATGAGCCTCAGGCATTCTACATTCACCTGCATCATCAGCGTGACAATACCTATGGCTATTCCGCTTTGCAGCTGTTTGACGATGAAGTGCCCTC
>JAFWYZ010000246.1 GCA_017517465.1 Clostridia bacterium
GAAAATGGCAATGGCCCAGCTGATCAGCACCTTGCCAAGGGGCGGATGGCTGGTTTCATAAGTGCGCAGGCCGTGCAGATGTTCATAGCCGGTGCGGGCATGGTAGATTTCGTCAAAATAGGTGGAATTATACCAGCCGGGTTCCCCTTCCAGGGTATCCTGTTCATCCATGATATTGGCAACGGATGCACTGGCATAATTTTCGGACAGGGTATAGGGGATCACTTCGCCGGTGCCGGCATCCCGCAGCAGGATCTCGTGGATGGTTACACCGCTCTCTTCAATGCTGAACCGCAGATAGCGGGCCACCATGGGGGTAATTTCCGTGCCGGTGACATGCTTCCATTTGAAGCAATCCTGCGTGCTGATGTCAACGGAACGGCTTTCCCAGTTAAGGCCGTCGATACTGGATTCCACCTTCATGTGGGCATTATTGCGATGCCAGTGGATACCGGGATAATAGAGCACGGAGCAGGCCATTTCCTCTCCCAGATCCAGCACAATGCTCTCTTCCCGGGTTTCGGTGGTCCACATGGTTTCGGGGGCCAGATGGGAGCCCAGGTTGGAGAAGGCCAGCACCGCATACAGCACCGTGCCGCACAGCATGAGTATCACGTCGCGGACGGTGATTTTAGGGATGGAGGGAGCTTCGTAAGCCGGAGGAGCGGATACGGTTTCCTCCGTGGATGCGGCTTTCTTTTCATTCCATTGGGGAACGGGGGAAAGCACCGTATACAGGCACAAAAGGGCGCTGACGGAAATGAGCACGGAGGAGAGGTATTCCAGGAAGGAAAGATCGCTTGTGATGTTGCAAAGGGGGGCGGAAAGATGACCTTCGGCACCGCCGATGCGGATGTTCCTGTCCAGTACGCAGCCGATATTGAGGAAGCTGGCCAGAGAAACCAGCAAAGACAGGTACAAAAGCCGCCTGTCCCGGGTGCAGCCGTAGCCCAGCAGCAGCAGAACCACCACCGGGAACAGGTATCTTTCGTGCATCATACCGGCACAGGTGAACAGCATCATCAGCATGGCAGCGGCCATACCGGGCAGCTGTTTCATATCACCTTTCAGGAAAAACTGTACGCAGCAAAGGGCCACCGTATACACGATCATGCAGGTGGAAAGGACCGCGTAGGTAAGGTTTTGTGTCAGTGCCAATACCGGCAGCACAACGGCCAACACAGCGGACAAGCCGATGCAGGAAAGGAGGGAATAGTCCTTTTTCCAGTCCTGTTTGTGATGACGCAAACAGGCAAAAACGGAAGGCACCGCAGCCATCAGGGAAACGGTGAGCACAGCCGCCACAGAAGCGCTGTTTTCCGCCGGATACCAGTTCAGCCCCAGCAGGAAATAGGGATTGCAGGCATTGATGGTGACATAACCGTAGGAGGACATGGTGTTGCCATACAGGTTCAGCAGGAAGGAAAGCCCTTGCTTTTCTCCCTCGATCCGGACAATGAAGGGCAGCGCCATGGCGCAGAAAACGGCGGCGGAAAGGCCAATGCCCATCGCCACGTCACGGATGCTTTCCTTATTGCATTTTTCGTTTTTCAGGTGCAACGCCAGGGCAGCCACACCCATGGGGCCAAACATCAGGGCCTGGGGCTTCATCAGCACACTGGCCACATAAACGGGCAAGGCAATTTTCCATTTTCCGCGCATGAGGGACATGACGGAAAGGAGCAGCAGCAGGGTCATCATGCTGTCCGTCTGGCCCCAGCAGGCACCGGAAACGAAGGATACGGGGTTGAGTGCAAAGAGCAGGGAAAGGATCAGCCCGGTGCGGTGATTGGCTCGTTTTTTGCCTTCAGTATAGAGCAGCAGACAAATCAGGGTATCGCACACAACGGCGGGGATCTTGACCATCCACTCCGTCACACCGCCAAAGGCATTGCCAACAAGGCCGATGATCCACAGGATATTCATGTATCCGGGAGGATAATCGCAAAAGCCGACGGTGTTATAAAACTGCACCGGGCCAACTTCTGCCATATGGCCGGCCCAGGATGTGAAGCAGCCGATATCCACATCATAGCCGGGGACCAGGAATACGCAGGCCATCCGGGAAAGGAGTGCCCCCAGCAGCACCAGCGCAACGGAAAGAAGCTGACCACGCTTGTTTTCCCTGATCACGGGGGTGGCGGGCAGCCTGTTTTTCAGCAGGAAAAAGAGGGCAGTATAGGCGGCGCAAGCCAGGATCAATTTCAATGCGCCTGTTTTTTGGGTTTCAGTTTCTTCATCGGGGGTTGTTTCTTCGGCGGTAAAGGGAGCCAGATTCTGGGCAAAATAGCCCTGAGGAACGCTGTCCACCCGGTTGAAGGTGATGTCCCTGAACCAGGCTTCGCCCTGGCTTTCGCCGCTGTAGCCGCCAAGCCGGGCATAGACGGTGACATAATTCTGTTTTTTGCCGGTGCGGCCGTACAGGAATACTTCCTGCCATTCGTTTTGGGAATCGTAAACGGATTCGGAGAACGTGTATACCCCTTCAACGGACAGATTGGCGCCCTTGCCATCCGCAGCATTGGCACGGATGAAACCGCGCAGGCAATACAGCGTATCAGGGGCCACGGGCACTGTCTGGGCAAAACGGGCATCGTTGAGCGCAGGGCTGATGATGTGCGCCCCCTCATGATCCACCCGGTACTGCGTGCCGGCATCGGGGAAATAGGCATTGGTGTACCAGCCTTCCGGCATGCCGTCGCTGTTTGTTTCCGTAAAAGAACCGTTTTGGATCAGGTTATCATAGGTGGCTTCGCCTGTGGAACGGGTAAGGAAATAAACGCCGCACAAAAGAACCACAGCGGCGCAAAGAAGAACCAGGATACGCTTTTTCTTTGCCTGCATAAGCACTCCTTAAAAGGCATTGGGAATATGACGGATACCGGCGGCGGTGATTTCCACCACATCGAACCGGAAAAAAGCATGGGCATGGCGGGAAAGATAATGCCGGGCAGCGTAGCGGAGGTTTTTCCTTTTCTGCATATCCACCGCGGATGCACCCTGGCCCATATGGCCGGTGGGACGGTATTTGACTTCGGCAAACACCAGCGTTTCACCGTCCTTGAGCACCAGGTCGATTTCCCCATGGGGTGTTTTGAAACGGCGGCAGAGAAGGCGCATTCCTTTCTTTTTCAGGAAGCGTTCTGCCCGCCATTCGCCAAGCAGCCCGATCGCGGTAATGTTCATACGAAATTTTTGATAAAGGAACGGCGGTGGGCAGGGCAGGGGCCCAGTTCCTTCAAAGCGGCAATATGCTGGGCAGTGCCATAGCCCTTATGCTGCTGGAAATGATAGCCGGGGTAAAGCCGGTCAAGTTCTTCCATCTGACGATCACGGGTCACCTTGGCAATGATGGAGGCGGCGGCAATGGAATAGCACACGGCATCACCGTGAATGATGCCCCTTTCTTCGCCGTTTAAACCAAGCCCCTGCAAAGCGTCGATCAGGTACAGGGAAGCAGGGCAATTTTCCGCTGCCCTGCGCATGGCATTTTTTGTGGCTTCCAGAATATTCACCCGGTCAATTTCTTCAGGATCTGCCTGGCCGATGCCCACATACAGGGCTTCTTCCATAATGCGGTCATACATTTCTTCCCGGCGTTTGGGGGATAATTTTTTACTGTCATCCACCCATTCCAGCAGCGGTTCTTTGGGCATGATGACACAGGCGGTCACCACATTACCGCAAAGGGGGCCGCGGCCGGCTTCGTCTATCCCGGCAAAGAGAATGCCCTTCTCCCACAGGGGCATATCGGTCTGGGTAAGGATCTGCAGCCGTTCCATGCGCTTTTTATTCATGGATTTCCTCCGGATTCGTTTCTGCTTTGGGAGCTTCCAGGGTAATGCGGCCCAGCTTGCCGCCGCGGAATTCGTCCAGCACAATTTTGCAGGCGCGTTCCCAATCCATCACGCCGCCCTTCATCAGGAAACCGCGGCCTTTGCATACGGCATCCAGCAGGTCAGCGCCGGTGAGGGACATATCCTTGATTTTGAAACGTTCCTGCATGGCCTGGGGGGCCATGATCTTCAGATCCTCCAGCAGCTGAATGGAAAGCTGTGCCGTGTCCAGCACTTCGTCCCGGATGGCGGCGATATAGGAAAGCCGCTTGGCAGCCACCTGATCGTCAAGCCGGGGCCAGAGAAGGCCGGGGCTGTCCATCAGTTCCAGATAGGGGGACACCTTGACCCACTGGTTGGAGCGGGTCACACCGGGCATATCGCCCACCTTTGCAATGCTGCCGCCATGGAGACGGTTGATGAAGGTGGATTTGCCTACATTGGGAACACCCACCACCATGGCACGCACGGTTTTGCGGATGCCGCGCTGGGCAGCCCTTTCCACGGTTTCTTTGGCGGCCTGGTCGATCATCTTCAGGGCCTGCTTGGCCTGTTTGTTCATATCCAGAGCAGCGCACCGGATGCCTTCCGCCCGGAAAATGCGCAGCCATTCATTGGTGATATTGGGGTTGGCAAGATCGGCCTTGCCCAGAATCAGCACCTTTTCTTTCTTTTCGGTGAGCCTGGCAAGATCCGGGTTACGGCTGGAAAAGGGCAGGCGGGCATCGCACAGTTCCACCACCACATCCACACGATTGAGCTGTTCAGACAGGAGACGTTTTGCTTTGGCCATATGGCCGGGATACCAGTTGATTTCCATAAAAACTTGTCCTTTATCCATAAATACCAAAATTTGGAACATAAGAATGCAAATGCATTCTTCTTAAGTAATAACACTTTTTTCATTAAAATGCAAGAGTGAAAAAGTAAACCTTTTGTGACGGTTTATGGAAAGAACAAAAAAGAAGCATATTATAAGGAAGCGGTGCACATAATATAGCTGCAAAAACAGGTAAAAAGGAGCGATGCGTGTGAATATCGGGGCGATCATCATGGCGGGAGGCGAAGGGGTGAGGCTGCGGCCCATGACCCTCCATTGTCCCAAGCCTTTGGTGCCCTTGTTGGGAAAGCCGGTGATGGCATACACGCTGCAATTATTGAAAAAACATGGAATTGATGAGGCAGGGGTGACCTTGTGGTATCAGCCCAAGGTGATCCGCGCTGCTTTTCGTGACGGAGAGAAAATGAGGATGAAGCTGCGGTATTTTGAGGAAACATCGCCAATGGGCACTGCCGGCAGTGTGGGCATGGCAAGAGAATGGATTCACGATACATTCTTTGTATTATCGGGAGATGGGCTGACGGACTGTGACCTGACAGAAGCGATGCGGTTTCATAAGCAGAAGAAAGCCCTGGCAACGCTGGTGCTCAAGAGAGTGGAGGTGCCGCTGCAGTATGGAGCGGTGATGACGGACAAGGAAGGGAAAATCGTCAGGTTTGTGGAGAAGCCGGATTGGAGCCGGGCATTTACGAACCTGGTGAATACAGGGATCTACATCCTGGAACCGGAAATTTTCGACTATATCCCCATTGATGTGATGAAGGATTTCGGGAAGGATATTTTTCCCCTGCTATTGGACACGGGCCTGCCACTGTACGGATGGGAAATGAAGGGTTATTGGTGCGACGTGGGCAGCCAGGAAGCCTATTTGCAGGCGCAGCAGGATTTGCTCCGTGGCAAGGTGGGGCTGGATGCGGAAAAAGGGGTGCACCCGCAGGCGATGCTGCAGACGGATGTACATCTGCAGGGCAATTTTTTCGTCGATCGGGATGCAGTGATCGAAAAAGGGGCTGTTATCCGAAATTCGGTGATCGGCCCGGGATGCAGGATCGGCGCCGGTGCGGTGATTGAAAACAGTTGCTTATGGCAGCAGGCAAAAGTGGGGGCGAAGGCAAGGATCGACGGCAGTGTGCTGTGCCGGGGCACAAGGGTAATGGGCGGTGCAGTGCTGGAGAATGGATGCACCGTGGGGCAAAATGCGATTGTAGGAGCCCATGTGAAGATGCATACCGGGGTGAAAATATGGCCTCAGATCCGGGTGACCAGCGGTGCGGTGCTGCGGGAAAGCCGGCAGATGCAAGGGATGTTTCAAAGCCGGTGGGAAGAAGAAACGGCCCTGTGCGAAACACCGGAAACAGCCTGCCGCATGGTACAGGCTTACATTGCGGCTGTGGGCTGCAGAAAAATCATCACAGCGCATATGAATGCAGGAGCATTACAGACAGTGGTGGCCGGGACGTTGGCATATATGGGGTGCCAGGCGCTGATGGGGGACTTTGCCACATTGCCCATGCTGCAGGAAAGCATGCGGATCATGGGGGCAGACGGCGGAATATTGGCCACGGTGGAGGGCATGATATTCTTGGACAAAACAGCATTGCCCGTTTCGGAGGTAATCAGGAGGAAAATAGACGGGCTGATGCTGAGCGGCGGAAAAGAAGGAAGTGAAGCATCCGGGAGGATAAGCCGTCTGGATGGGCTGGAGGAAATATATATTTCCGATCTGGCAAAGGAATACAGCCGGGAAAAGATGCTGCAGCCGGTGGCTGTTTTCTGTCAGAATGAGCAGCTGCTGAAAATAGCGGAAAGGCTGCTGAAAGCCATGGGGGCCGCAAAGGTGCGTGTGAGCAAAGGCGGTATGACAGCCCTGCGGCAGGGGGAAATTGGGTTTGATCTGTCAGAGGATGGCCGAAGGGCAGTGTGCATTGAAGAACAGGGAAAAGTGGAAGATGTACAGTTGCAATTGCTGCGGCTGATGCGGATACATGAAAAGCAGGGCCGGCTGTATGATTTGCCGGATGTGCCCAGGGTGTTGTCCGGCCTGTATCACTTATGCGATGAGGATGAAAGGGAAAGCGGCTGTGTGTTGCAGAAAATCAGGATGGGGGATGGGCTGCGTGCCATTGCGGATGTGTGTGAAATGATCAGACATGCGCCGCTTTCCGTATGGCTTTCCCATCTGCCGGGAACACATATCATGTGCCGTGAAGTGGCATGCCGGGAGGGGGACAAGGGACGCATTCTGTATGATCTGTGTCAGCGTGCTGCCCTGCCCTATACATTGAGCCGGGGCATGCAGGTGCATCACGAAAGCGGCTATGCCACCATTGTGCCCCATCAAAGCCGGCCGGCTGTAAGGATCGTGGGGGAAGCGGCTACCATGGAAGCGGCGGGGGAGCTTTGTGATTTTTATGATCGGGAAATCCGCCGCGCGCTGGAAACAAGGCAAAAATCCGATTGACAAAAGAGGCAGTGTTCAGTATAATAAAAATAGCTCCTGAGGTGTGCGCCAGTTCTCTGTTTTTACCCACATTTCATAAAATGGAGCCCGGGTCGTTCGGTCGGCTGTCAGGCCCCCTTGCCGCA
>JAFWYZ010000247.1 GCA_017517465.1 Clostridia bacterium
AAAGCTCATTTTGCTTCAGATCATGCTGATACTGGCCCACACCGATGGCCTTGGGATCGATCTTCACCAGCTCTGCCAGGGGGTCCTGCATGCGCCTTGCAATGGACACGGCGCTGCGCAAGCTTACGTCAAATTCCGGGAATTCCTGGGCGGCCAGCTTACTGGCGGAGTACACGGAAGCGCCGGCTTCACTGACGATCACATAGGCGGCACCGGGCAGTTCCGGCAGAAGGGAAGCAATGAACTGCTCGCTTTCCCGGCTGGCGGTGCCGTTGCCGATGGCAATAGCGGTCACCCCATGGCGCTTCACCATGGCCTTGATCAGCTTGGCACTCTGTTCCTTCTGGAAGGTCTGCCCGGGCAGGGTGAAATGGCCCACGCCCGTTTCCAGCACCTTGCCGTTTTCATCCACCACCGCCAGTTTGCAGCCGGTACGGAAGCCGGGGTCCACCCCCAGGGTCACCTTGCCCTTGATGGGGGGCTGCATGAGCAGCTGATGCAGATTCTGGCTGAACACCCGGATGGCCTGCTCATTGGCACGGTCGGTCAAAGTATTGCGGATCTCACGTTCCAGTGCCGGGAACAAAAGCCGCTCCCAGGCATCCCGGCAGGCTTCCTCCACCTGATTGGCCTGTTCACAGCCCGGCCGCACAAAAGCGTTCAGGATGGTGCGGACGGCCTTTTCTTCGTTCACCTGCAGGGTAACTTTCAAAAATTCTTCCCTTTCGCCGCGGTTCACCGCCAGAATGCGGTGGGCGGCCATCCGGGGCACCGGCTCCTGATAGGTGTAGTACATGCTGTACACGCTGTCTTCTTCCTTGGCGGCAGAGGTGGCAATGACCCCCTCACGCAGAAGCAGTGCACGCAGGTCCTTGCGCAGGGCCGCATCATCGCTGACGGATTCCGCAATGATATCCCGGGCCCCGGCCAGGGCACTTTCGGCATCGGGCACGTCTTTTTCTTCGTTTACATACTTTTCCGCTTCCTGCTGCACATTGCCGCCGGGCAATTGCATCAAAAGCCACAGGGCCAGAGGCTCCAGGCCCTTTTCCTTGGCCACGGTGGCACGGGTGCGGCGCTTGGGCCGGAAGGGACGGTAAATATCCTCCAGCTCAGCCAGGGTCACGGCTTTGTTCAGCTTTTCCTGCAGCTCATCCGTCATCACACCCTGCTCATTCAGCGCCTTTTCAATTTCACCCTTGCGTTTTTCCAGGCCACGCAAATATTCCAGCCGGTCCGTCAGTTCACGCAGCACCTGGTCATCCAAAGATCCTGTCATTTCCTTACGGTAACGGGCAATGAAGGGAATGGTGTTGCCCGCATCGGTCAACTCGATCACCGCCTGCACCTGCTGGGGCCGCAGATGAAATTCCTGGGCCAGAATCTGTACAAAATCCATGTTATTTTCCTCCTTCTGTCCAATCCGCATCGGGCAGTTTCCTCACCCGGATATAGTAAGCGGAAACCAGCAGCACCATGGCGCCAAACCAGGCACACAGTTCCGCAAAATACACACCCCATTCACCGATAAACATGGGCAGAATCATCACCGCGCCCACGCGCATGACCAATTCCACCACACCGCTCACCATGGGCGTCACCGTATCCCCCATGCCCTGCAGGGCACAGCGGTAGGCATGCAAAAGATACAATACAAACAGCCCCACCAGCATGGCATTCAGATACCTTTGGGCCACGTCCAGGCAATCGTTCACCAGCTTCTGATCCGGAGCATTCACAAACCAGCCCAGCACACCCCTGCCACACAGGAACAGAAGCCCTGCAATCACAAAGCTGACCACCGTGGTGATCCTGGCACCCACACGGACCCCTTCCCGGATGCGCCTGAATTTCTTTGCACCATAGTTCTGCCCCACATAAGCAGACAGCGCACCGCCAAGGGAAACGGAAGCCATTTCCATCAGGCCGTACAGCTTGTTGGTGGCGGTGAACCCGGCCACAAACACCGTGCCGTATCCGTTCACCACCCGCTGCACCGCCGTGCCGCCCACACCGATGACAATGTTCTGCATGGCGGTGGGGGTGCCCAGCCGGATCAGCTGAGACACCGTTTCTTTTTCCATTTTCAGCTCATTTTTCGTCAGCCGCACCTGGGGAATACGCCGCAATATCACATAGCAGTAAACGGCAGATGCCCCCTGGGCGACCACCGTGGCTGCCGCTGCCCCGGGCACACCCCAGCGGAATACAATCACAAACAAGGCATCCAGCCCGATATTGGTAAAAGAGGCAATGATCATGGCATTCAGCGGTGTCCTGGCATCCCCCACGGCCCGGAGAATACCAGCCTGCACATTGTATGCCCCCAGAATGGGCAGCGCCGCAAACAGCACATACAGGTACACCGTGGCATCCTGCATAATATCTTCCGGTGTCTGCAAAAGATGCAGCGCCGGCACCGAAAGCAAAAGGCTCACGACCGCAATGGCAACGCAGATGATGCCCGTCAGCGTAACGGAATTGCCCACGGCTTTTTTCAGGCCCTGCGCATCCCCGGCGCCAAAGCGCTGGGAAATCAGCACCGAAAACCCTTGGGTGTACCCCCAGGCAATGCCGAACACCAGCCAACTCAGCCAGTCGGCAGCGCCCACCGCCGCCAGGGCATTCATGCCTGCATACTGCCCCACAAAAAAGGCATCCACAATGGTGTACAGCTGCTGAAATATATTCCCCGCCATCATGGGCAGGGCAAATTGAAGGATCATTTTTGCCGGCTTTCCCACCGTCATATCCCTTGTGCGCATGCAGTTTCCTCCATATTATCGCATCTTTTCTATTATACTCTTTTTATCCTCTTTTTTCAATACTTGGCCCCCCGGGAACACAAATGGGTTTGCCCGGCCGCAGATGCTGCATGCCATGTATGGCAGCCCGTTTTTTCATGACACACGAAACACAAAAAAGCAGGAGAAAGCAACAAGCTTCTCCTGCTCTATGGTTATTTTTCCTTTTTTCTTACAGGCAACAGCCGGAAAACATTCTTCCGAACCGTTCTCCCTGCCGTCTTTACTGAGGAATTTTCTTCACCGCTTCTTCCCAGGCTGCTTTCAGCTGAGGATCGGTCATATCCCCCAGTTCGAACATCTGGTTCTTCATCTCTTCCGGCATCTCCACCACCACATCCGGCTCAATGCCGATCTTGTGGATGGCCTTTCCGGAGGGGAAATAGTACTGCGCAATGGTCATCTGGAAGCCGTCTTCGGACGTTTCTATATTCATGCCATCCAAGGGAATGACGCTCTGGATGATGCCCTTGCCGAAGGTCTTCACGCCAACCAATGTGGCCAGACCCTGATCCTGCAGGCCGCCTGCCAGAATTTCGGAAGCAGATGCGCTGTTTTCATTGACCAGGAACACCACCGGAATATCCGTTTTGCCATCCCTGGTGTTCATGCTTTCCTTGGTGTTATACCGGTCCATGGAATAGGCCAGTTCTCCCTTGTCCATAAACAGATCCGCAATTTCCACAGCGCCGTCCACCCAGCCGCCGGGGTTATCACGCAGATCCACCACCAGAGACTTGGCACCCTGCTGCTGCAGCTTTTCCAGTTCAGCCGTGAATTCCTTCTGGCATTCACCGGCAAATTCATACAGCGCAATATAGCCCACGTCATTTTCCAGCATGCAGCTTTCCACACGGTTCACATGAATGAGGGCCCGGGGCATGGTGAAGGTGAGGTATTCGCCGTCGCGAAGCACCTCAATTTCCACTTCCTCGCCCACCTTGCCGCGCATCACGTCCACTGCATCCTGCATGGAGTAGGCATCCACTTCGATGTCTTCCACCCGTACCAGCAAATCCCCCTTGCGGACACCGGCCTGCTGTGCCGGAGTATCCCGGAACACACGGATCACGGTTACAGTATAATCCACATAGCTGCCCAGCAGGTTCAGCCCGATGCCGGCATATTCGCCTTCATCGTCTTCCCACATGGTGGTCCAGTCTTCGGGGGAGTAATAGAAGCTGTAGGGATCTTCCAGGCTGTAGAGCAGCCCCTGAATGGCCCCTTCCATCATTTTCTTGTCATCCGGCTTCTGATAATACCAGTTCTGCACATACTGCAGCACCGTATCCAGCTTTTCATATTTCTTCAGCCGGTTATATTCATCCACGGAAATGGTCACCGTTTCCTGGGGCTTCAAAAAATCCAGCAGCCCTGCTGCATGGGCAGAGAATGTGACCGTTACCATCACAATCAAAATCAGCAATGCGGATACGAAACGTTTTTTCATCCATTCATTCCTTCTTCCAAAGATTATTGGCTGTTCTTTTTCCCTGCGGCTCTATTATGGCCGCACTTGCGCATTTCAAACAGCATTTTGAAGGTCACGGCATCGTCAAAATGCCTCAGGTCCAGCCCCAGCACCTTCTGCACCTTGTCCAGCCGGTACACCAGGGTGTTGCGATGGATGTACAGCTGCCTTGCCGTTTCGGACAGGTTCAGATCGTTTTTGAAAAACATCTCAATGGTGTGCAGCATTTCATCGCTGAACAGTTTTTCCGTGACAGGGTTGAACAAAAGGCTGTGATAATGGGCCGCCACATCCGGGTTCAGGTCGGACAAAAAGCGCTGCAGATACATGGTACGGTACATGTAGACCGTCTTTTCCGGGGTGTACAGCCGGCCGATTTCAATGGCCCTGCGTGCCTGGCGGTAGCAGTTGTGCAGCTGGGCAATGTCCCGGGTTGTACCGCTGATACCGATGGTGGCGGAAAGCGCCGTTTCGCCCATCAGCGTCTCCTGCAGGGCACAGCTGAACTGATACAGATCCTCTTCATCCTCCAGATTGGAAACATCCTTCAGGTACACCGCCGTATGCTTGTCCATGCTGACCAGCACATCGCTTCCGCTCATGGGCAGCATATCCTGCAGAATATCAAATGCGCTGCTCTTTTGCACCTGCACCATGTGCAAAAGCAGTACACACCGGGCAACACGGGGCTGGATCTTGTATTCATCCACCACCGCTTCCAGCTCCGCCAGGGAAAGCTCGTTCTGCAAAATACGCTGATAAGCGTTATTGATATCGTTTCCTGTTGCCGCAGCGGCCATCTGCGCTGCCACCATGGCATCGCACAGCGTCAGCATATCCCTTGCCTGGGGCAGATCTGCGCTGGTCATCATATAAACCAGGTTTTCCCGGGTGGTGCTGGCCTGAAAAAAGCGCCCTTCATGGTATACCGGCTCGCCTGCCTTATGAAGCGGCGGCAGGGTAAATCGGATATCGCTGGAGGGGATAAGGCTGTTGCCGTCACCGTCCAGCACAGTGATGGGAATATTCATTTTATCCAGTACTTGCTGCAGCCGCAGCATCAGGCGGTTATCCATGCCTTTTCCTCCCGTCAGCACGGCCATATAGCCGTATCTGTATACATATCCATTTGTCATTTTATCACAAAATTCCCCTTGCGTAAAGTGTTCCGCCTGTAACAGTGAAAAAATGAAGAAAATTCCGTTTTTCACTTTACGCAGGAAAAAAATTGCGGTATGATAAAGGAAAAACAACAATGCAAAGGAAAGGCTTTTCCCCATGCTTCACGCCATTGCAAATCCGGCAGCCGGCAGCGGCCTGGGCCGGAAACTGGGCCGGCAGCTGCACCGGACACTGGAAGAAAAACACATTGCACATAAAATAGAAGAAACCGCATCCCCCGGCCATGCCACAGCCCTTTCCAGGCAGGCTGCCCTTTGCGGTGCGGACACCGTGCTTTCCGTGGGCGGTGACGGCACTGCCCTGGAAGTGGCCCGGGGGCTGATGGGCACGGAATGTGCGCTGGGGCTGATCCCTGCCGGTACCGGCAACGATTTCCGCAAAACCCTGGGCATCAGCAAGGACCCCGATGAAGCGCTGGAAACCGTGCTTACCAAAAAGGCGCTGCCCACCGATGCCGGGCTCATTAACGGTGAGCTGTTTCTCAATGAAATCGGCTCCGGCTTCGACGTGGCCGTGCTGGATTATGCCAACAAAGCAAAAAAGTACTGCAAGGGCCTGCTTCCCTATCTTTACGGTGTTTTGTGTGCCCTTTTCCGCTTCCGTCCCATCCCGGTCACCTATCAGATTGACGGGGGCCCGCAGCAAAAGAAGGATCTGTTTGTTATTGCCGCTGCCAATGGCGGCATCATCGGCGGCGGCATTGTGATCGCCCCGGATGCCAAAGCGGATGACGGGCTGCTGGATATCATTATTGTGGACAAAATCAAGCGGTATAAGCTGCCCCTGCGGCTCATCGGCCTATTGCGGGGAAAGATCCTCTCCTTCCCGGAGACCCATTTTGTCCGGGCCTCTTCCCTTTCCTTTTCCTCTCCCGGTATGCGGCTGAATGTGGACGGTGAAATGATCACCGCCGATACCGCACAGGTGGAAATTCTGCCCGGTGCCCTGAAAATCCATCGTTAAGGAGCGTCTTTTTTATGCAGGAAAACGCCCATGTATTATATTACCGTCAACCTGCTGCAAACTGGAACGAAGCCCTGCCCCTGGGCAACGGCAGGCTGGGGGCCATGGTATACGGCAGCGTGGAAAACGAATGCTATTCATTGAATGAGGACACTCTCTGGTCCGGCTATCCCATGCACCACACAAGGGAAAATGCCCCGGCCGCCTTCCGGCAAGCCCGGGAATTGGTGCTGCAGGGAAAATACGAACAGGCCCAGCAGCTGATGGAAAAAGAGCACACCGGCCTGTGGAGCCAGCTGTACCTTTCTGCCGGAGAGATGCAGCTTTCTTTCCATTATGCCACCCCCGTGGAACAATACGAACGGAAACTGGATATGCGCACCGCCGTGCACACCGTTTCCTACCGCACAGGCGGTGTTTCCTACAAAAGGGAAAGCTTCATCTCCCACCCCGATCAATGCCTGGTGATCCGCCTTTCCTGCGACAGGGAACAGGCACTGGATTTTTCCTTCCGCCTGTCCCCTGCCCTCAATGCCCATCTCCTGATGGAAGAAAAGGCGCTGGCCTTCCAGGGGAATGCTCCGGTCTGCCATTCCCTGCATGCCCATGAAACAGAAGGCAAATCCGGCATGCTGTACGGCGAAAAGGATGAAGACAAGGGCATGGGCTTTTATGCCCGTGCAGAAATGGAACACCAAGGCGGCTATGCCATCCGCAGAGGCGGCGCCATCCATGTGTTCGGCGCTTCCCAGGCCACCTTGTATCTGGATATCCGCACCTCCTTCAGCGGTTGGGACAAGCACCCGGTGCTGGAGGGAAAGCCCTATATCCAGCCCTGCTGTGACACGCTGCAAAAGGCAAAGGCAACCGGCTTTGATGCCCTGCTTTCCCGGCACATCCATGACCATCAGGCGCTGTATCAAGCCTGCACCCTTTCCCTGGGCGATGGCTCTTCCCTGCCCACCGATGAAAGGCTGTATGCCCATGAAGAAGGCAAAAGGGACAATGCCCTCTATGCCCTCTATTTCCATTTTGCCCGGTATCTGACCATCGCCTCCTCCCGGGAAGGCACCCAGGCTACCACCCTGCAGGGCATCTGGTGTGACTTTATCACACCCCCCTGGAACTGCAATTACACCGTCAATATCAATACCCAGATGAACTACTGGCCCACCCTGCAAACCAACCTGCTTTCCTGCCATGCACCGCTGGTGCAGCTGATCAGAGAGGTCACGGAAAGCGGAAAAAGGGCCGCCAAAGATTACTACAACGCTCCCGGCAGTGTGGCCCATCATAATACCGATCTGTGGCGGATGACGGCCCCGGTGGGTGCCTCCATGCCGGGCTGCGGGCTGTATGCCCTGTGGAACTTTTCCCTGCCCTGGCTGTGCCAGCATCTGTGGGAGCAGTACCGGTTCACCGGGGATCTGCTGTTCCTCAAAAACACCGCCTTTCCCCTGATGGAAGAAGCGGCTGCCTTCTGCCTGTCCCTTGTGACAGAAACGAAGGAAGGAACGTTCATCTTCGCTCCGGCCACCTCCCCCGAAAACGAATATTTGCTGAACGGAAAGCCGGTGGCCATTTCTCTTTATTCCGCCATGAACCAGGCCCTGATGCAGGATCTGTTTTCCAATCTTTTGTCTGCCGCAAAGGTGCTGAACACGGAAACGGAATGGACGCAAAAAGCCGCCCATGTCCTGCCAAAGCTGCAGCTGTTTGACGTGGGCAAAGACGGGGAGCTTCTGGAATGGAACGAGAATTTCGAGGAAAAAGAAATCCACCACCGCCACATTTCCCACCTGTGGGGATTGCATCCCGGCCATTCCATTTCCCCGGATCGCACCCCCAAGTGGGCTGCTGCCTGCCGGCGCAGCCTGGAAAGAAGGGGCGATGAATCCACCGGCTGGGCCATGGGCTGGCGCATCAATCAGTGGGCCCGGCTCCGGGACGGCAACCATGCCCTGAAGCTGATTGACGATCAGCTGAAAGTGGTGGAAGGCCGTGCCCCCGGAAAAGAGCCCTTCCATGGCGGCGGCACCTACCTGAACCTGTTCGATGCCCATCCTCCCTTCCAGATCGACGGCAATTTCGGTGCCTGTGCCGGCATGGCGGAAATGCTTTTGCAAAGCCAGGAAGGATCCCTGCATCTTTTGCCGGCGCTTCCGGAAAAATGGGCAAACGGTGAAGTAAAGGGCCTGCGTGCCCGGGGCGGATACACCGTGGATATCTGTTGGGAGCAGGGCAGGCTGAAGCAAGCCCGCATCACGGCGGATCACCCTGGTGTGCTCACCCTCCATAACGGCGATACCTACCCCCATCAGGCAGGAGAAACCATTCTCATCAACGGATAAATTTCCTGCTTCCGGTGCACCCTTTTCCTGTAAGGAGGTGTACCCATGAAGGACATGAAAAACAAAGTGCATTCGCTGTTTCATCGCAGCAAAAGAAAGAAAAAAATGACCCGGCGGCTGTTTTCCTGACACCGTCACCAACACAAAAGGAGGGATTTTTCCATGGCAAAATTGAAAGGCGGCATTGTGGGCTGCGGCGGTATCGGCACCAGCAAGCATCTGCCCTCCATCAACAAGGTGGGGCTGTGCGAAGTGGTGGCCTTCTGTGACATCAACGAAGCGCGTGCCATTGATGCGGCCAAAAAGTTCGGCACGCCCGATGCCCGGGTGTACACCGATTACAAGGAAATGCTGAAAGAAAACTTGGATGTGGTGTTTGTCTGCACCCCCAACCGCAGCCATTCCGAAATCACCGTGGCCGCCCTGGAAAGCGGCAAGCACGTGCTGTGCGAAAAGCCCATGGCCATCAACTATGAAGAGGCCATGAAGATGGTGGATGCCCAGAAGCGCACCGGCAAGCTGCTCTCCATCGGCTATCAGAACCGCTACCGTCCCGACAGCCTGTGCCTGAAGGAGCTGTGCGAACAGGATACCCTGGGTGAAGTATACTTCGCCAAGGCCAATGCCATCCGTCGCCGTGCCGTACCCACCTGGGGTGTGTTCCTCAACGAATACGAGCAGGGCGGCGGCCCCCTCATCGATATCGGTACCCATGCGCTGGACTTGACCTTGTGGACCATGAACAACTACAAGCCCAAATACGCCGTGGGCACCACCTACCATAAGCTGAACAACCAGACCCGCCCCGGCAATGCCTGGGGGGACTGGGATCCGGAAAAATTCACCGTGGAAGACAGCGCATTCGGTTTTGTGGTGATGGAAAACGGCGCCACCATTCAGGTAAACGCAGCCTGGGCCCTGAACACCCTGGAAGTGGAAGAAGCCTGCACGGTTCTTTGCGGTGACAAGGCCGGTGCCGATATGCACAACGGCAAGCTGACCATCAA
>JAFWYZ010000248.1 GCA_017517465.1 Clostridia bacterium
GGGCAATGGTTTCGCCGATGATCGTCATTTTTCTCTCTCCTTTGCTGTTTTGTGGCTTCATTATACATCGGATTTTTCCGTTATTCCATCGCAAGGATGGCGGATAATTCGCGTTTTTGGCAAGCTATTCGCTGTTTTTTTTGTACGGTTCTCGTGTAATGGTTGAGGGATAAGAGAAATACTCGTTTGCCATTCCCGCAAAGCTATGCCATAATGAATGCAGAAGGAGGCGGTTTTTCAGCCGTTGCGGCATTGTTATTTTGCGTTGCTTGCTTTTACTTTTTGTTCGGATGTATGCTGAAGTCACGAAAGGAGGGCATGAAGGATGCTCAGCGAGAATTTGAAATTATATCGACAAAAGAAAGGACACACTCAGGAATCCCTGGCCATTCAGCTCCATGTGGTGCGGCAGACCGTCTCCAAATGGGAAAAGGGGCTTTCGGTGCCGGATGCGGAAACGCTGCAAAGAATTGCGGAAACACTGGAAATATCGGTGAATGATTTGCTGAATACACCGGCAGAAGAAGCACCGCCGCTCCAGAACGATGTGGCATTGCAGCTGGCAAGGCTCAACGAACAATTGGCCATCCGCAACAGGCGTGGCCGCCTTGCGTGGAAAACAGCGGGCATTACATTTGCGGTGCTGCTGCTGATAGGGGTGGTACTGCTGGTCAGCAGCGTGGTGGGGCAAAACACGATGCCCATGAAAACGGACTGGGCCTCCGTGGAGGTGATCGCTTATCTGGAGGACGGCCGGACGAACATCCACCTTATTCGTTACAATGACATCTATGATGTAACCGGCATGTCAGATTCTCTGGAAATGCAGGAACCCCCGGAAAAGGTAAATAACAGGAATGTGGTAAAACTGGTGGAAAACCTGAAGGAATATTATGAGCAGCAGGGCTGCCTGGTGATTGTGAGGCAAGTCGAGGGCGATATTCCTTTGCCCGCTAAAATGTCTCTGCCCGTTTTGACTGCACCTTCTACGCCTGCTCCCAGTGTGCGTTGAAGCCATGAGCCTGCGGATGATGCAGAGGATGATCGTGTGCGTGCTCCTGTTGTCGGTTATGAGCAGATGAAGGAAGAGCATTTATCGCCCCTGCGCTACGGCGATGTGAGCGCAAGGGTGGTGGATATGCAGCGGATTTTGCTGGAGAAGGGTTATTATGATGGGCCGGTGAACGGCATATATGATACAGTTACCCAGCAGGCGGTAACCCGCTTCCAGCAGGCGAACCAATTACTTGCTGATGGCACTGCAGGCAACGAAACCTTGCGGCTGATTTTTGCCGAGCCCACGCCGATGCTAACCGTTACCCCCATGACGGAGGAAACCGCTGTGCCGGAGGAGAACGGGGACGCACGCTGATACGTTAAAGCTAAAATAAAAAGAACGAAGCATATGCTTCGTTCTTTTTATGGTAGGATGTTGCTCCTGATGGGCGCAATGAAGTGATGTTTGCAAAACTGCAGCGAGGCCGCACAGCATTTGTGTTAGCGTCATCATTGGGCGAATTCCCATCTTTATTTGCAGAAGGTAAGCATTATGCAAAAAACGCACCTTTGTCGGCAGACAAAAGTGCGTTCTTTGATGGTGCACCATCAGGGACTCGAACCCGGGACACCCTGATTAAGAGTCAGGTGCTCTACCAACTGAGCTAATGGTGCATAGGGGGGAGCTTATCTTGGCAAGCTCCGCTCCATTTGCTGGAGCGGGTGATGGGAATCGAACC
>JAFWYZ010000249.1 GCA_017517465.1 Clostridia bacterium
GCAAAAATCCGATTGACAAAAGAGGCAGTGTTCAGTATAATAAAAATAGCTCCTGAGGTGTGCGCCAGTTCTCTGTTTTTACCCACATTTCATAAAATGGAGCCCGGGTCGTTCGGTCGGCTGTCAGGCCCCCTTGCCGCAAGGCATGCCAGGGGAAGGCAAAAAATCGTCGCAGGGCACCAGCCTGCTTTACATAGCGGGTGAAAAAATAGAGGGCAGCGGCATCTGGGGGAAACGTAAAAAACACCGGCATGTCCGGTGTTTTTTTGCTTGTGCTTATTCAGCCCAGAAGGGCAGATGGGAATAGACCGCATTTTCGCCTTTCCAGGGGAAGGTGAGCCGGAAGGAATAGAGCAGGGGGGCTTTTTCTGCGTCCCTGGCGCCGTATTTGTGGTCGCCGATCAGGGGGAAGCCGCGGCTGGAAAACTGCACCCGGATCTGATGGGTACGGCCGGTAAAAAGCCGCACCTGTACCAGGCTTTTCTCCTCTTCGGTTTTCAGTACCTGATAAGAAAGCCTGGCTTCCTTCACGCCGTTGCGCTTTCGGTTGACCACAAAGACCTTGTTTTTTCGGGGGTCTTTATACAAAAGATCGGTCCATTCTCCCTCCGGTTCAGGCCGGCCATGCACCCAGGCTACATATTCCTTGATCATTTTTCCTTCCTGGATGCAGCGGGAAAGGAGGGCAGCGGCTTCCTTGTTCCGGGCATAGACCATTACACCGGATACGTTTTTATCCAGCCGGTGCAGGGGAAAGAAAGTGCCCCCCAGCTGCTGGGTAAGCAGGGCAGGGCCATCCTGCTCGGACTCGATCCCCACCGGCTTGATGATGATGACATAATCCTTGTTCTGGTACAGAATGTCCACAATGCTCTTCCTTTGCTGGTTGATACATGCAGTATATCAGAACAAAATGAGAAAAGAAAGGCATAAAATGAAAAAAACGATTGCAAAACAGGACATAAATTGCTATAATATAGCTATGCAAACGTTTACAAACTCCCATTTGAAAGGAATGAAACGAAATGAGCAGCAAAGGAAAGAGGATGTGGCTGCTGGCAGTGCTGATGTTGCTGATGCTGTGCCCCGTATTTTGTGCGGCTGAAGGGGATGACGGTGTGATGCGGGAAGGATTGACCAGCGTGGAGCTGACCCGGCTGATGGGCAACGGCACAAACCTTGGCAACACCATGGAAGCCTGCGATGCCCGGAAATTCGGCCTTGGCGGCAATACGGGCAAGGCCCCCACGGCTTATGAAGTGGGCTGGGGCCAGCCGGTGACCACCCAGGAAATGCTGACGGCCATGAAGGAAGCGGGCTTTGATACCATCCGCATTCCTGTGGCATGGATGACCAATGCTTCCCACCTGACGGACGGGGATTACACCCTGGATGAACCGTATCTGGCCCGTGTGAAGGAAATTGTGGATTATGCCCGCAATGCCGGTATGTATGTGATCATCAACGATCACTGGGATGGCGGCTGGTGGGGCATGTTCGGCTCCGAAAAAGCGGAAACCCGGGCCCTGGCCATGGAAGCCTACAAGGGTATGTGGAAGCAGATCGCCGAATATTTCCGGGATTATTCCGACTATGTGATTTTTGAAGGCGCCAATGAAGAGATCGGTGCCCGTTTTGACGAGGATTCTGCCCTGTATTGCAGCGATTCTTTGGTCACTTACCTGTCCGATAACGAACGGTATGCCTTGGCCAATGAAGTGAACCAGGCCTTTGTGGATACGGTGCGTCAGACCGGCGGCAATAATGCCACCCGCTTCCTGCTGATCCCCGGCTACGGTACCAACATTGAGCAGACCTGTGATAACCGCTTCAAAATGCCCACCGATACGGCGGAAAACAAGCTGCTGATTTCCGTGCATTATTATGATCCCTGGTCCTACTGCGGTGCGGAAAGCGTTTCCGGCGCCACGGCATGGGGCACCAAGAAGGATTATGATGCCATGGACAAGACGCTGTCCCGGATGCAGAAATTTGTCAAGCAGGGCTACGGCGTGGTGATCGGCGAATACGGCGCGCTGCCCATCAATACCGAATTGAAGGCCAATACCCTCAATTATCATACCCGTTTCCTGGACAACTGTGATTATTATGATTATACCTCCTGCCTGTGGGATTGCAGCGGATTTTTTGTGCGCAAGGATCTCAAAATGAAGGATGCAGACATGGCGGCGCTGTATGCCGGCAGAAATGCGGCTTCCGAAGAAGGAAAAACCCTGGAGGAAGTGCAGCAGGCAGCCAGGGCCCATATGGATCAGATGAGAGAAGAAGCGCCGGACACCTTCCGTGCCGATGCACTGGCAGCAGGCAGTGACAAGGCCATTGCCTGGATCATGTGGAGCGACGGTTCCTGGGCCTATTCCTACAGCGTGGGGGATGAATACCAGCCTGATTCCATCAGCGGCGGCCTGAAAGCTACCGATGCTGTGATCGACGGCGAAGGCACGTATCATGTGGCGCTGGATTTCACCGGTACCGATAAGGGCTATTCCCAGTCCATTGCCTTTTCTGCTCTTGGCATTTCCAACGGCGAAAAGCTGTATCCCGGCTGGGTGGTGGACATTACCGAGTGCAAAATTAACGGGGAAGTGTACCGCTTTAAAGGCCGTCCCTATACCACCAGCGATAACAGCATCTGCACCCGTGTGAACCTGTACAACAGCTGGGTGACCAAGGTGCCCCGTGAAAATGCCCGGGTACGCTATGGGGACCTGACCGGCATTACGCCCACTCCCATTGACCTGAATGCACCGGGAATGGACCAGATCAGGACGATCGAGCTGACCTTCTGGTACGGTCCCAGAAAGTAAGAAAACAACCTGAAAATACCGAAAAGAAAGATAAAATGCTCAGGCTTGTCCCGGATGACCGGGGAGAGCCTGAGCATTTTTATATTCAATTCAACCTTTACTGCTTCAGCGCTTGGGGTTCTTTTCGCAGGTATTCACACAAGGCTGATCACAACGGC
>JAFWYZ010000250.1 GCA_017517465.1 Clostridia bacterium
CAGGCACTGGGAATTATGGCCCAGAGCAGGGATGGTTTCCACATTGGTATACTTCACATCACAGTTTTTGCAAAGCGTGCTGTAATAACCGTCCTCATAGCAGGTGGCAGCCTTATCGACGGTTTTCACCAGAATGTGATTCAGCTTGTCGTCATTCTTGGTGATTTCGGTATAGCCGCAGTGCTTGCACTTCATGTGCTCTTCACTGCCATGAGTGCAGGTGGCAGGCACTTTCTTATCCATGATCATTTCATGGTCAATCATGGGAATGGAGCCGGTGCGGATCACGGTACCGTAAGTGCCGCACACGGTTTTATAAGAACCTTTTTCGGTGCAGGTGGGGGCCTTCACCGTTTCCTGACGGGTGGTGGCATGCTTGCCGGTGGCGGGGATGATATCGGTTTTTTCCTTCAGCGTCTTCTGACAGACAGAGCAAACTTCCATATACCAGCCGTCATGGCAGCAATCGGGCTTCTGGCCCAGGGTGGAAGCGGGAGAATGGCCGGTAGCGGGAATAGAAGCACCAAACAGTACCTTACCGGAAACACTGCACCGATCTTCATAATAGCCATCTTCAGTACAAGTAGCTTTCTTCACGGTAACACGCTCAGTTTTGTGCTCGCCGCTAACGGGAATGCTGGCATACTTTTCCTTCTGCACAATGCCGCACCGGCTGCAAACCAGATTGGTCCAGCCTTCGTAGCAGCAACTGGATTTCTGGGCGGTCACTTCAACAGTATTATGACCCAGCGGAACCTTACCAACGCTTTCAACTTCGAGTTCGCAATTACGGCATTTTTCCAGCTTATAGCTCAGTTCGGTACAGGTGGCAGCTCTTTCTTCCGCCACATACATATCATGATTTCCATGCGGAGGAATCGTTTCCACCAGGAAAGTTACGCCGCCGCAGGCATTACATTCTTTGTGCATGCTGCCGGGCACGCCGCAGGTGGCATCCTGATCGATAACCGTCCGGTCTGCACCAATGCCTTCGTGGGAACGCTTGGAGTCATTGTCCACATAGCCGCATACGGTGCAGCGCTTTACATAATAACCGCGGCTGCCAAGGCTGCACTTCTGGCCAACGATCGTTTCCCAGGTATGCTCACCAGAATTTTCCGTGGTCTGGAAGGAATTGCTGGAACCAGCATTATGCGTCACGATCGTCCAGTGGTTCACAGGGTTCCACTGAACTTCCTCCGCATGCTTGCCATTGCATTTCACTTCGCCATACGTTGCGCTGCAGGCAGCCATAGCACTGGTCATGCATACCAGCACAAGCAGCACAGACAGCATCAGCATGATCAAAAACCGCTTCTTCATTTTCCTCTCTCCTCTGTAAATGTCATTTTGGCAATAAACAGTTACTTTACCATTATCTCCCTATTTGTGTACTTTGTCAACACATTATTCTGTTTTGTCATTGTTTTTTGATATTCTTTTATCATTTTTATCCTTTTCCCCTTCTTTATTCTGCAATCACGCGGTTTTTGCGGATATTTTTGTCCCCTTGCAGAATTGTTTTTTCATTCATCGTGTGCCGCTTGTGACAAAAAATCACGTTTCGGTTACATCTGCGGTCATACGCAAAATCACATATTTTCCCGCTGCGCAACCATCAATATTAAGTCCTCCGCCATTCTTTTTTCAAAGCAATACAGCACAGCACCAACACATCAAAAATGCTGCCGGAAAATGCACTCCGCTTTCCCGCTTCTCCCCCACCCAGGCACCGTACTGCAAAGCCCATCCTTTTTAACAACAAAAAAACCGTCCTTTCAGACGGTTCTTCTGGAGCTGATGGCCGGATTTGAACCGGCGACCTCATCCTTACCAAGGATGCGCTCTACCTACTGAGCTACATCAGCATTGCTCTCATTGGGCAACGGTGATATAATACACTAAACCAAAGAAAAAAGCAAGCCCTTTTTTCGAAAAATTTCAGTTTTTTTCAAAAAAAGTTGTCCCGGCACGGAAAATACCGCAAAATGCAACGATCAGGCAACATGATCGGCAGTAAAAAGCACGCATGTGATGGTAGAAAAGAAGCTGCTGCTTGTGTTATGCTGGATACATCAGAAACGGAGGTGCTCACCATGTATTTCGGTAGTAATTTGCAATTCCTGAGAAAAAAGATGGGCAGCATGACCCAGGAAAAGCTGGCTGAAAAGCTGAATGTATCCCGGCAAGCCGTGGGAAGATGGGAAACGGAAGAAGCGTTTCCCGAAATGAACAAGCTGCTGGAGATCTGCGATCTGTTCCAGGTGAAGCTGGATGCCCTGATCCGGGAGGATCTGACCTGCCACAATGCCATCTATTCCCCGGTGGAGGTGTGCCGTGTGCCTGCACTGCGCACAGCCCGGTATGTGATCATCTCCCCCAACTGCGAGGACGATGTGCAGCAATACATGCGCATCTGGGCCGAAAAAAGCGGCTATGCAGCGCTTCCCCGGGAACAGCAGAAGATGATCGGCTGGGATTTTCCCTTCGTTTCTCCTGAACAGAAGAACCGGTTCAATCTGCGCGGCTATGTGGCTGCCTGGATCTTGCCGGAGGGCTTTGAGCCCCGCTGTGCCGGCGCGGATATTGTTTGTCAGAATGAAGCGGAATATGCCCGCATCACCATCCGGGATCCCTTTGCCGCCCCCTTTGAACGCATTCCCACCGCCTACAAAATCATCATGGAGCAGCTGGACAGAAACGGCTTCCGGGAAAACCACAAAGACGAGTTCATTCCCTGCTTCGAATATGAATATGAAAAGGACGGCGAAACCTACATGGACGTATTCATCCATGTGGACAGCACCGGAAAAGCCAATCTCTTCACCGGGTTCTGAACAGCATCACAA
>JAFWYZ010000251.1 GCA_017517465.1 Clostridia bacterium
AGGTCATCTTCCTCGAAAAGGCTTTTCACATTGGCAAAGGGATATTCCAGGCCGTTCTTTTCCACATATGCTTCAAAAGAAGCATCACGGCCGCGCAAAAGCGGTGTATTGCCCAGGGTGCAGTCTCCGGTGAAGGTGAGGGTCACCTGCAGGGGGGCTTCAAAAAACGTCACAGGGGCCTCTTCGCAAAGGGCGCAGGAAAAGGTGAAACATAAAACCAAAAGAAAAAGCAGCTTTCGCATCCGCAGCAATCCTTTCTGCATCACATGCTTCTATATTACATGATGGAAAAAGCAGTGTCAATTCTATTCTTTGGAATATGGCATACAAAAAGATGCGGCTTTGAAAACCGCATCTTTGAAGAGGATTTATTTGCCCACGTTTTCGGAAATGCCGATGCCGATCAATTCGTTCTGCTTACGGTTGGTAATGTCGCCGTAGTTGCCGCTCTTGTTGATCTGCTTGCCCATGAAGATCATGGTAGAGGTGGCACCGCCGTCCAGATTCAGGGCCACGTCGCAGCCCAGCTCTTCCATTTTCTTGCCCATCCAGACGCAGCTTTCACCCTTGCTTTCGGAAATGCGGCTTTCCGCCATCAGGCACACATAATGGCCCTTTTCCACCATGCCGATGGCGGTGCGGGGATTGGGGGTGGAGCCGAATTCGGTGGAACGGGGGGATACTTCACCGTTTTCCACCAGAATGGGGCCGAAGGACAGGGTGTCGGTAACGCCGGTTTTCAGCATTTCATCGGCCGTCATGGAGCCGTTGAGGAAAACCTTCATATCGCCGTCGGGATAGAAGGCCAGCACATCCAGGGGGGGATAGACGGTGGAGTTACTGTTGCGGGGCAGATCGTAGAACACTTCTCTGTCACGGATGATCAGGCCCTTGGGGTAGGTATAGTTGACGTCCTTGTCATGCTGACGGGCTTCGCGGTAGATGAAGTAGTCGGAGTTGATGGCAAAGACCAGCTTGTGCTTCAGGGCAATTTCATCTGCCAGGGTCAGCTTGTAGTGATTCTTATAATTCTCTTCATCCCAGGGGTACAGGTCAAACATTTCGCTTTCATCCCGGGTGAAAATGCGGGCTTCATACCAGCGCAGGGGCTGCTTTTTACTGTTGGTGCCCACTTTCCGTTCGATCTGGATACGCAGGGTCTGGGAAGCGTAGAGCCACAGGCCGTTTTCGCTGTCTTCCAGCACGAATTCTGCTGCACCTTCGGGCAGGAAACCGTTGGCGGCCAGGCCTTCAAAGGAGGGATGGATCCAGGTGGGATCTGCACCGGCAGCAAAACCGGAAACGGAAGCGGCAGGTTTTTCTTCCTGTTCTTCCTTTTCTTCCGTGGAGACGGGCTTTTCATTGTCTTGCGGAATGATGGTGATGACGGCTTCACCGGAAGCCTCCGTCAGCATGCTGGTGCCGTCGGCAGCAGAGTAGGAAATGACGGTGCCGTCTTCATCGGTAAAGGTCATGTCACTCATATCCGGGCCGGAAATGGTGTTGACCGTCATGGGGGCCACGGTGGCATTGCCCTTGTTTTGCATATACTGACCGATGAGCGCAGAAAGATCATTGCTTCCGGAGACGGTGGCAGAAGCGGGGGCTACGGTGGCTTCGGGGATGATGGTGACGGCGGTCTTTTCTTCCTTCTCAACGGTAACAGCAGCAGGCGGTGCCGTTACTGCGGGCTGCA
>JAFWYZ010000252.1 GCA_017517465.1 Clostridia bacterium
AGCACACGCTGCACACGATACGGGTCAGAGGTAAGCGATTCGCACTGACGATCTATCCCTTTATGTACATGCTCTCGCATTTTCTCATGATTCATAGAAATCCTCCTTCCCAAGCATCTTTTTCAGTTTGCTGCAAGCAGCTTTTACTCGTTTTTGAACGGTGGAAGCGGATATGTCCAGCACACTGGCGATCTCGCGCATGGTCATGTCCTGATAGAAGTGCAGCAGGATGACTTCCTTGTATTTCGTCGGCAGCTTCAGAATTGCCTGTGTCAGATCATCCGCTTCCATGAACGGGGGCACCTTGGCAGGTAGTGGTAAGCGTTCAATCTCTACGCTGCGATCCATATACCGGAACCAGGCACTGCGTTTCATATCCCGGCAGGTGTTCATGGCAATCCGCATAAGCCAGGTCTTCTCGCTGCTCTCTCCACGGAAGGAATCAAGTGCTTTATATGCCTTCAGGAAGGTTTCCTGGGTCGCATCCTCTGCAAGCGCCTTGTCGTGGAGGTACATGTAACATGTGCGCAGCAATTTCACTTCATATTCTGCCACCATGTGTGCCAGCATTTCTTCATGGGAGTAAGTCGGGCCCTTCACCAACTCCATTGCTGCTCACCTCCTTTCACTAAGTTAGACGCATTGTTTTCCGTTTTGTATACCTTTTTTAGAAAATAATATCAGGAAAAGCTGAAAATGAAAAGAGCGCCTGTCCCAAAGGAAAGGCGCTTCCATTACTTTATGGCAAACATTTCGAACGCATTTTTGCCTGTGTTCAGATGTGGCAGGCGAAGGCGACCCAATCGCCCTGATGGCACACTTCATCGATGATGTAGCCGGCATTGTCCAGCGCCTGACGAACATCCTCTTGTGCTTCCTTGATAATGCCGGAGCAGACAAAGGTGCCGTTTTCAGCCAGATGCTTTTTCAGCGGTGCGGCCAGCATGCAGATGACGGGGGCCAGAATATTGGCCACGGCAAAATCAAACGTGCGGGAGAGACCCTGCAAAAGATCCCCCTGCTGCACATCGATCACCTTTTCAAGCCCGTTGTGCTCCACATTTTCCCGGGCTACCCGAACCGCATCGGGATCGATATCCACAGCGTAAATATCCTGTGCGCCCAGCCTTGCGGCGGCAATGGCCAGAATGCCGCTGCCTGTGCCCACATCCAGGAGGGAGCCGCCTTTGTAATACTTTTCGATGAGGGTAACGCACATGGCTGTGGTTTCGTGAGTGCCGGTGCCAAAGGCCATGCCGGGATCGATTTCGATGAGCAGATCATCGGGCAGAAGATCAAAATCTTCCCAGGTGGGCTTGACAACCATATGCCGGCCGATGCGGAAGGGTTTATAATACTGCTTCCAGTTTTCGGACCAGTCTTCTTCCTTCACACCCTGAAGGGAAATGGACAATTCGCCAAGCGGGGGCGTGTGGCTTTTCAGGGAAGAGATTTCTTCACGCAGAATGGGCAACGCAGTTTTCAACGTTTCCTCATCGAACCAGGCTTTTACCTGCACATCCTCCGGCATGGCATCGATAACGGACTGATCCATCAATTCCCAGTTGGCAGTGGGCTTGGCAGGGTCAGGAAGATCTGCACGGTCCAGAATCTGAGTGCCGGCAGCGCCAAGACGCATCAGAAGATCGGAAATCAGCTCGGCACCCTGGGTGATAGTGGAGATAGTAACTTCAGTATATTCCATATGATTAAGCCTCCGTTTTGATTTTTGCCATGACACAGGCATCGTGATACTGGCCTTCCCTGTACACTTCGTCTTTCAGCACACCTTCATGGACGAAGCCGCATTTTTCGTAGCAGCGGATCGCCGGGGTATTGAATGAAAAGACACAGGCCTTCAGCTTATGCAGGTTCATTTCATCAAAAGCGAATTTACACAGCAGCGAAACAGCTTCCGTTCCGAACCCCTTTCCGGCGGCTTCCTTTGTCAGCATGATGCCAAGCTCTGCCCGACGGTTTTTCCAGTTTATCTGCATCACACCGCACTGCCCGATGAAGCAGCCGTTGTCCAGCCTTTCAATGGCAAACTGATAATCGCCGGAAGAATAGCTGGTCTGATTGGCTATAAAACGCGCCTGATCTTCCACTGTGGTGGGATAGAGGATGGCGGAAGAGGCGGTGCGCATCACATTGTAATCATTATTCATGGACAGCGCATACATCAGATCGCTGTTATCAAAGGCACGCAGCCTGACGAGCTTTCCCTGATACATGGAAGCCCTCCTTTCATATCATCTAACATCATAATGCCACAAATGAAGAAAGTCAATCGGAAAAAGGAGAAGTTTCATTTCACCCGGGCAGGAAAAGGAACATAAGATGAACCAGCAAATAAAAGGGGGAAAGGAAATGCGGCTGTGTATTCCGGGAGAGGATGAAAGAAGCTTGCTTTTAAAACAACGGTGCAAGGAAAAAGGGTATATTCTGACGGAAATGAACCCCGATGCGGTGGTTTTGCCGCTGCCAAAGGCCAGGTGTGGTGATCTGAAACGATGCTTCAGGGAAGGTCAGCTGTTTGTTTGCGGCATGGTGGATGAGGGCATAAAGGAAGAAGCAGAAGTGAAAAACTGGCAGATGAAAAATGTGCTAGAGGATGAACAGTTTCTCCTTGAAAATGCCAGGCTGACTGCAGAAGGGGCGGTATACAAAGCGATGTGTGCAAGACAAGGCGCATTGTGTCGGAAAAATTGCCTGGTGATCGGCTATGGCAGGATCGGAAAATGGCTGACAAGGATGCTGCGGGGAATGGGATGCGATGTGACGGTCTGCGCCAGAAGGGAAGCATCCAGGAAAAT
>JAFWYZ010000253.1 GCA_017517465.1 Clostridia bacterium
CTGGCCATTCTGGGCAGCATGCCCCTGCGGGATCTTTCCCTGGCCATCGTCACCGGCGATGTGACAGCCCTTTCCCGTGCACCCGGTGTCGGGAAAAAGACGGCCCAGCGCATTGCCCTGGAGCTGAAGGAAAAGGTATCCGAAGGCGATTTCGCCGACGCGCCCACCGCCCATACTGCTTTCACCCCCGTGCAGGAAGATGCCGCTACCGAAGCCCTGGCAGCCCTGCAGGCCCTTGGCTATACCGCCGCCGAAGCCGCCCGTGCCGTTTCTCAGGTGCGCGGTCAGAGTGACAAGGCCAACGATCTTGTCCGCCTGGCCCTTCGCAATATGGCCGGCATGTAAAATGTTTCACCCACTGAAATTGGAGGGATTTTTCCATGGATGACCGCCTGATGATGACCGGTATGCGGCCGGAGGATGAAGATATCGAAACCTCCCTGCGCCCCCATCATTTACGAGAATATGTAGGCCAGGATGCTGTGAAAAACAGCCTGGGCATTTACATCAATGCAGCCCTCAAGCGCCACGATGCGCTGGACCATATCCTGCTGTACGGCCCTCCGGGTCTTGGTAAAACCACCCTGGCCTGTATTGTGGCTGCGGAAATGGGCCAGAACATCCGCATCACCTCCGGCCCGGCCATTGAGCGGCCCGGGGATCTGGCCTCCATCCTGACCAACCTGAATGCCGGTGATATCCTCTTCATCGACGAAATTCACCGTCTTTCCCGGGCCGTGGAAGAAGTGCTCTATCCCGCCATGGAAGACTATGCCCTGGATATCATGATCGGCAAAGGGCCCACTGCCCGCAGCATGCGCCTGGACCTGCCCAAGTTCACCTTGATTGGTGCCACCACCCGGGCCGGCCGTCTGTCCGCTCCCCTGCGTGACCGCTTTGGGATCATTTTCCGGCTGCAGATGTATTCTCCCGAAGAATTGAGCCAGATCGTGGCACGCTCCGCCGGTATTCTGGGCATGCCCTATGACGATGACGGCATTCTGGAAATCGCCAAGCGCAGCCGGGGCACGCCCCGTATTGCCAACCGGCTTTTGAAGCGTGTACGCGACTATGCCCAGGTACGCGGTGATGGCCGCATCACCGCACAGGTGGCTGCCGAAAGCCTGCAGATGCAGGACGTGGATGCCCTGGGGCTGGACCGGGTGGACAGAGCCCTTCTCAAAGCCATGATCGACAAATTCGGCGGCGGCCCTGTGGGGCTGGATACCCTGGCCGCAGTTACCGGCGAAGATGCCGTGACCATTGAAGACGTATACGAACCCTATCTCATGCAGCTGGGCTTCATCATGCGCACCCCCCGGGGCCGCATCTGTACCCCTGCCGCTTATACGCATCTTGGCAAAACACCGCCCGCTATCAAGCAGGATGCCTCCGCCGATGCGGAACAAACACAACTTTTCTGACAAGAAAGGAATGTTTCCATGAACATCCGCCTTGCCTCCCCTGCCGATCTTCCCCGGATCGAAGAAATTTTCGCCATCGGCCGCGCCTATATGCGCCAGACCGGCAATATGACCCAGTGGATCGGCGGCTATCCCCAGCGCAATCTGCTGGAAGATGATATTGTCAAAGAGCAGCTGTTTGTGATGGAAGACGAATGCGGCATCCACGGTGTGTTTGCTTTCATTCTGGGGGAAGATCCCACCTACGGCTACATCGAAGGCCGCTGGCCCAATGAAAAGCCGTACGGCACCATCCACCGCATTGCCTCCGACGGAGAGGTCCGGGGCATGGTCACCCTGGCCAAGCAATTCGCACTACGCTTTATCGATGAGGTTCGGGTGGACACCCATCACGATAACCACACCATGCAGCATGTGGTGGAAAAGAACGGCTTCCGTTACTGCGGTGTGATCTACCTGGAAAACGGCGATCCCCGGATGGCCTATCAATTTTCAAAGGAATAACATCATGAAAACATCTGATTTTTATTATGATCTGCCGGAGCGGCTCATTGCCCAGACCCCGGCACAGCCCCGTGATGCTGCCAGAATGATGGTCATCCATCGGGACAGCGGCCTGCATGAAGATAAAATTTTCCGCGATCTGCCGGATTATCTGCGTCCCGGCGATGTGATGGTGATCAACCACACGAAGGTTTTGCCCGCCCGTCTGCTGGGTGTCAAGGAGGACACCGGTGTTCCGGTGGAAGTGCTGCTTTTAAAGCGTGTGGACAAGGACAGCTGGGAAACCCTGGTGCGGCCTGGGCGCCGCCTGAAAAAAGGGGTTACGGTATCCTTTGGCGATGGGCTGCTCCGGGCAGAAATCGGCGATACCACGTCTGCCGGCGGCCGTATCGTCACTTTCCTGTACGAGGGTGTGTTTGAAGAATTGCTGGACCGGCTTGGCGAAATGCCCTTGCCTCCCTATATCCACGAAAAGCTGTCCGACCCCACCCAGTACCAGACCATCTATGCCAAGGAAGAAGGCAGCGCTGCCGCCCCCACCGCCGGGCTGCATTTCACGGAAGAAGTAATGCAGCGCATCCGGGACATGGGGGTGGAGATCGTTCCTGTTTTGCTCCATGTGGGGCTTGGCACCTTCCGGCCTGTGAAGGTGGAAGATGTGAGCGAGCATGTGATGCACTCCGAATTCTGGCAGGTAACAGAGGAAGCCGCCGCAAAGATCAATGCTGCCCGGAAAAATGGCGGCCGCATTGTCTGTATCGGCACCACCTCCGTTCGCACCCTGGAAACGGCAGCGGATGATGACGGCATCGTCCATCCCGGTATGGGCATGACCAATATCTTCATCACCCCCGGGGTAAAGCTGAAGGCCACCGACGTGCTGATGACCAATTTCCATCTGCCCGAAAGCACCCTGCTGATGCTGGTTTCCGCCCTGATGGGCCAGGAAGAAGCGCTGGCCGCCTACCGGGAAGCCGTGGAAAAAGAATACCGTTTCTTCTCCTTTGGCGACTGTATGCTTATCCTATAAACGAACAAATTTGTGCCATTTTAGAGCATTTTCGTACTTTTTTCGTTTTTCTCCCCTTTTTTGCCTCTTTTTGGCAGTCTGGCCCGCAAAAAACACTTGCGTTTCAGGAAAAAAGGGCATATAATGACGGCGGTTGGCTGTATCGGGTCTGTGGTTGCAAGCCGATGCCAGTCGCAGGCAAAGCGGTCCACGTAAGCCGGACAAAGTTCCGGTGAGCATGGTGCGGTCTAGATGTAAGCCCGGCCGTGGCAAACACGAGAGGATGGCGTGAGGGCGAGAATTCGCAGAGCAAAATCCCAGCCGGCGTGTGTGGGGTCAAAAACCAGGTCAGCCGAAGCTAACCAACATATTAATCAGGGGGAAAACAAAATGTATCAGGACAAAACGCTGGTATGCCGTGACTGTGGCAAGGAATTCGTCTTCACGGCTGGTGAACAGGAATTCTATGCTGAAAAGGGCTTCCAGAACGAGCCCACCCGTTGCCGCGAATGCCGTCAGGCTCGCAAGGCTACCCGTAACAACGGCAATGCCCCGCGTGAAATGCATGACGCTATCTGCGCCAATTGCGGCGCCGAAACCAAGGTGCCCTTCCTGCCTCGGGAAGATCGCCCTGTGTACTGCAGCGAATGCTTCGCCGCTATGCAGCGTCAATAAGCAACGTATGGAGAGCCCCGTTTTGGCGGGGCTTTTCTTTTTTTGTTTTTCTTGCCCCATCAGCCCCATGGTGGTATAATAAATTGTTATTTTGTATCAAAACGGAGGGAACGCTTTGCTGCGCATTGCAAATATCAATCTGCCCCTGAACGGCACGGAAAAAGATGCCCTGGCACAGGCCCTGAAAAAGCTGCGGCTGGAGAAGGACCAGGTGCTTTCTTTCCGTATCAGCAAAAAAAGCGTAGATGCCCGGGATAAGGGCGACGTGCATTTTGTGGTAGCGGTGGATGTGGCCCTGAAAAATGAGCAGCAGGTGTTCAAGCGTCTCAAACCCGGCCTTGCTGCGCTCCTCCCTCCTGCCCCTTCTTTTCCCCGGTTTGCCGCAGCCACCGGCCCCTCGCCCGTGATTGCCGGCTTTGGCCCTGCCGGGCTTTTTGCTGCACTCACCCTGGCCCGCAGCGGCTTGAAGCCCATTGTGCTGGAAAGAGGCGAAGCCGTGGAAAAGCGTGCCCGCACTGTGGAAACCTTTTCCTCCGGCGGCGCGCTTGACACCGAAAGCAATATCCAGTTCGGCGAAGGCGGCGCCGGCGCCTTTTCTGACGGTAAACTGACCACCGGCATCAAGGACAAACGCTGTCAGCTGATCCTGCAGGAGCTTTTCAGCCACGGCGCGCCGGAGGAAATCCTCTACCTTGCCCATCCCCATATCGGCACAGATAAGCTGCCCCAGGTGGTGGCCAACATCCGAAAGGAAATTCTTCAGCTGGGCGGAACGGTGCACTTCGGTGCCCGGCTTTCCGGTGTCCATGTTATGAAAAACCAGCTGACCCATGTGGAATATATTCAAAACGGCGAAAAAAAGGAAATCATGACTGATGCCCTGATCATCGCCATCGGCCACAGCGCCGCAGATACCCAGCAAATGCTCTACCGCAGCGGTGTGAACATGATCCAGAAGCCCTTTTCCGTGGGTGTGCGCATTGAGCATCCCCAATCCCTCATCAACCAGAGCCAGTACGGCCGCTTTGCCCGCCATCCGGCGCTGGGGGCTGCGGAATATCATCTGTCCCACAAACTGCCGGACGGCCGCGGGGTATATTCCTTCTGCATGTGTCCCGGCGGCACGGTTGTCCCTGCTGCCAGCCGGGAAAACGCACTGTGCACCAACGGCATGAGTGTCTTTGCCCGGGATGGAGAAAATGCCAATGCGGCACTGCTGGTGGACGTGCGCACGGAAGACTTCGGCGACGATCACCCCCTGGCCGGCTATGTGCTGCAGCGCATGTGGGAGGAAAAGGCCTTCCGTGCCGGCGGCAGCAATTACCACGCACCGGTTCAGCTGTGCGGCGATTTCCTGGCAGGAAAAGAAACAAAAAAGCTGGGTTCCGTCACCCCCACGTACCGCCCCGGCGTAACCTGCGCCGATCTGAAGGCTGTGCTGCCCGGCTTCGCATTGGACGGTTTGCGTGCAGGCATTTCTTTCTTCGATCGCCGTCTGAAGGGCTTTGCCCTGCCGGATGCGGTGATGACCGCCGTGGAAAGCCGTTCTTCCTGTCCGGTACGCCTGCCCCGGGATGAACGTTTTGAAAGCAATATTCAGGGCATTTTTCCCTGCGGTGAAGGCGCAGGCTATGCCGGCGGTATCATGAGTGCTGCCGCAGACGGCATGCGCGTTGCCGAAGCTGTGCTGAAAAAAAGAGGCATGATGGAGGAATAAAACATGCGTTGTGTGATTCAAAGGGTATCCGAAGCCTATGTGACCGTGGATGGCCAGGAAACAGGCCGTATCGAAAAGGGTCTGTGCGCCCTGATTGGTGTGGAAAAAGGCGATACGGAAAAAGATGCTGTGTATATGGCCGGCAAAATTGCCAAGCTGCGCATTTTTGAAGATGAAAATGAAAAGATGAACCTTTCCGTCTCCCAGGTGGGCGGCAAGGTGCTGGCCGTCAGCCAGTTCACCCTGCTTGGCGATGCCAGGGGGCAGAACCGCCCCGGCTTTACCCAGGCTGAATTACCCGAGCCTGCCAACGAATTGTATGAAAAGTGCTGTGCGGAGCTGCGTAAGATGAACATCCCGGTGGAAAACGGCATTTTCCGCACCCACATGATGGTGCATCTTGTCAACGACGGCCCTGTTACCATCCTGCTGGACAGCAAAAAAATGTTTTAAGAGGTCATTATGGAAATTATTACGCTGCCTGTCGGCGCTCTGGAAACCAACTGCTATATCGTTTCCCTGCCCCATCGCAAGGATTGTATTGTGATCGATCCCGGCGATGAATACGAAAAAATCATCGCGGCTGCAAACGGTAAAACGATCGAAGCCGTTTTGCTCACCCACGGTCATTATGACCACACCGGGGCATTGAGCCGCTTTTCCTGCCCTGTCTATATGCATCCTTCCGATGAAATCATGCTCACCGATGCCGCATGGAGTGCCATGGGGGCAGGAAGCGATTTCACTCCCCGTTCTGCAGAGGTCCATTATGTGATGGAAGGTGCATCCCTAAGCCTTGCCGGCATGGACATTCAGGTCCTCCACACCCCCGGCCATACCCCCGGCTGTGTGTGCTACCTGTTTGACGGCGCCCTGTTCACCGGTGATACCCTGTTCAACCACGGTTATGGCCGCACCGATCTTCCCGGCGGTAATTTCCGGGAGTTGGTGGCTTCTCTGCGCAGGCTTTACCGCATGGACGAATCCCTGCCCTTCTATCCCGGCCACGGCCCTCATTCCACCATCGGAAAAGAAAGAGGTCATTGATATGCCTTCCGTCAGCCTTTTCACACCCGCCCCCCAGTTCAGCAATGATGTAGCAGATATTGTGCGTGTTTTTCTGGGCAAAATCACCCTCTTCATCAACGAAGACGGCGGTGAAACGGTGATCCGTCATCAGGAAAAAGAAACAGCCGATGGCATTCTTTGCCGCGTTTCCCTGAACGGTGCATATACCCGCGAAGCCCTGCGCACCCCCGAAAGCAGTGAACTGCTGGAAAAACGCTATCGCAAGCGCCAGCTAAAACTGATGGTCTATGATTGTCTGAAGGAAATGACCGGTTTCACACCTCCGTGGGGTGCCCTTACCGGCATCCGCCCTTCCAGGCTTGTGTATACCGCTATGGACAGCGGATTGTCTTTGGATGACGCCTGTCAGCAGGTGCAGAATACATTTGATGTGCAGGATGAAAAAATGCAGCTGCTGCATGATCTGATCGAGGTGCAGTCCCAATATCCACAGCCCACCGAAAAGGATGTGGACCTGTACGTGGGCATTCCCTTCTGTGTCAGCCGCTGCGCCTATTGTTCCTTCCTCAGCGAGGAAGTGGGCAAAGGCAAGCAGCTGGAACCTTATACGGCTGCCTTGGAACAGGAACTGATGCAGACCCTGCAGCTGATTGACGAATTGGGCCTTCATCCCCGGGCATTCTATATGGGCGGCGGTACACCCACCTCCCTGCCTGCGACCCTTCTGCAACGCGTCCTTACCGCTTGCAAGCCTTTCATCGACCGTGTTTCTGAGGTCACCGTGGAGGCTGGAAGACCCGATACCATTGACCGGGAAAAGCTGGATATCATCCTGCAATCCGGCGCTACCCGCATTTCCATCAACCCCCAGACCAGCCACGATATCACGCTCCAGCGCATCGGCCGCCATCACACCGCCAAACAGACGGAAGATGCCTATGTCCTGGCCCGTCAGGCCGGATTCCATCACATCAATATGGATCTGATTGCCGGTCTGCCCGGTGAAGATCTGAAAATGTTCGAAGAAACCCTTCGCTGGAGCCAGGATCTGGCCCCCGAAAGCCTCACCATCCATTCCCTGTCCATCAAGCGTTCTTCCATTTTGCATTTGCAGGATGTACCCCTGCCCGATGCCCAAATGACCGCCGAAATGACCCGTATGGGGCAGTTGGCTGCCCACTCCCGGGGCATGAAGCCCTATTACCTGTACCGCCAGAAGTATATGGCCGGCCATCAGGAAAATGTAGGCTATGCCCTGCCCGGCCATGCTTGCCTGTATAACATCGACATGATGGAAGAAACAGGCACCGTTCTGGCGGTGGGTGCAGGCGCCATCAGCAAACGTGTGCTGCCTGAAAAGGGTCACATTGAGCGTGCCCCCAACGTTTCCGATATCTGCCACTATATCAGCCGCATTCCCGAAATGGTGGAACGAAAGCGTTCCGTTTTCACAGCGGATTGGTCGCATCTGTACTGAAAATTTGGTGGTGTCAATATGAAGAAGATAACAAAATTTCTTACAATCATTGTAGTATTGCTTTTGTTTCTGTGCATTGGCTATCAACAATTGGATCCTCTTCAAAAAGCTCGCATCCATCAAAAATTCGCCAAATTAAGATTTGCTTCTGAAATAGCAGACCAAACGCCC
>JAFWYZ010000254.1 GCA_017517465.1 Clostridia bacterium
GGCATCGGCGCAGTCATGATCACTACGCAGCATGGAGCGGGCCATGCGATACATTTTCCCCTCCATCTGCCGCACCCGGCTGTCAAATTCCTGTTCTGTCATTGACTGGTTCCTTTCCCTGAAAAATGCATTCTTCACCCTATATGACGGATGAAACCGCCATTTCGATCAATTTTTCAAAAAAAACAGCCCGGAGCCATTCCGGGTCGTTTTTCTACACGTTCACTTTTCGAACATCAAGGGGATCAGGCATTGATTTTCGCTGTCCCACACATGCCATGTGCCGTTCATATATTCATAGATGCTGAAGGCATACAAATGTTCCGCCGTTTCCCGGCCCACTTCCCGGCCTTGCGCATCATAGGTCAGGTGCACAATGGTGGGGCTGCCGATCTGATCCACAAACACGTGGATATTTTCTGTTTCCCCATCGTTTTTCAGAACCAGAGTCGAATTGGGCATATTCAGCCGTACATCCTTCTGTATTTCTCCATCCGTGTTTACAAACAGCAAGTGATGGTCGGCACGTTCTGCATCTTCTGTATATTGTATTGCCAATACCATTCCGTTTTCTGTTGCCTGCATGGCAAAACCGGAGTGAAACAGCCTGTCCCATTCCTCCACAGGCACAGTAAACAGCAAATCATTTTTCTTTGTCACTGCGGAAAGAAACAACCAGTTTTTCCCTTCCTGCTCCTTTGTATAGGCAAACCAATCGTTTTCGCCGTCTGTTGCAGCGGCATAAAGGCCTCCGATTTCGCCATCATCCGGTAAATTCACCTTCTCCCAGTATGCGCTGTCCATGGCAATCCGGATCAGCTGCCGCTGTCCGTTCAGGGTAGCCACGCTCTCTTCCAAGTTATACACCGGGCCCACAATTTCCAGCGTTCCTTCGCCGCTTTCCGCCGCACAAGTACCACACAGCAGGCACATCAGCAGCAACCATAACATTGTAACGATATTTCTCTTCATGTTTCATTCATCCTTTCCGGCTAAAAATGGATTATCCATCCATCCAACGTGCCCCCTTTCCTTTTTCTTCCTTTCCGTGCAATATATTTACAATTGTAAACAAAAAAAACAGCCCGGATTTCTCCGGACTATGTCTCTAAGTTAAAAATAGTCATTCATCAAACATCCATTTGTACAACCGGATTTTATTTATCAAATATATAGCGGCATTCAGCCCTACATAAAACACAAACAAAAAGACAACTGCCAGTAAATAAGCCAGCCAGCCCATCGGAGCCAACAGATCTCTAACCAGAACAGCAAGCACCGCTGCCGCACCGCCTATCAGCGACAGAAACCAGAGCTGTAAAAAATGCTTTTTCCCTTCAGCGCCCAGCAAATACGGTCCTTTCATCAAAGAAAACTTCAGCATGGCTGCACACTTTCCTTTCAAGCATTTTCAATTTATTATACTATTCCAAAAAATGAATGTCAATTTGGCAGAATTTGATTCAGTAAAACAAAAAAACAGCCCGGATTGTTCCGGGCTGTCTTTGGTTTGGGGTAGGATGAAGGGGCCACAGCCCCTTCATGTGGAATCCGCAGGGGCGGCTTTGCTGCCCCGAGGAGCGCCCATGGCGCTTCCTCTATCCATTTCTGGCCGAAAAAAAGCTTCCGGCGAAACGCCGGAAGCCTATTTTTTTCAAGAAATGGATGCTTCGAATGAAAGACTGCTTCAGCTGGCTTTCATTCGCCTGCTTTAGTCTACCGTGTAGGGCAGCAGCGCGATGGCACGGGCGCGCTTGATGGCTTCGCTCAGCTGACGCTGATGCTTGGCGCAATTGCCGGTCATACGGCGGGGCAGGATCTTGCCGCGTTCGTTGATGGAACGACGAAGACGGTTGACATCCTTATAGTCGATGTATTCGATCTTGTTCACGCAGAAGTCACACACCTTGCGGCGCGGACGCTTTCCACGGGGACGAGGACGCTTTTCGCCACGATCTTCAGACATGTTTGTTTCCTCCTTCTTTGAGATTTCCGTTCGGAATTAGAAAGGCAATTCTTCTTCATCCACCTGCACAAAGCCGCCGCCCTGAGGCGCAGCACCGAAGCCCTGATTGGCCCGGGGAGCAGGAGCAGGGGTGTAGGCAGGCGCTTCGCCGCCTTCACCGCGGGGAGAGAGAAATTCCACGTCATCCGCATTTACTTCCAGGCTGGCACGGGCCTGACCGTCATTGCCTACATAGGCGCTGGCGGATACGGTGCCCACTACGGCCACTTTGCGGCCTTTGGCCAGATACCGGGAGCAGTTTTCACCCAGCTGACGCCATGCGCTGATGCGGAAGAAATCCGCTTCAGGCTGACCGGCTTCGGCATTGCCGAAACGGCGGCGGTTCACAGCGATGGTGAAGGAGCACACGGACACGCCCGTCTGCGTGGTACGCATTTCGGGGTCGCGGGTGAGATTGCCGATCAGAAATACCTTGTTCATACGCTTTCCTCCCGATTATTCAGCGGCAGGGGTTTCCACCGCGGCTTCAGCAGCGGGGGCAGCGGGGGCAGTGCGCACGGGGCGCGGCTTCACGCTCGCCTTTTTCTCCAGCAGCCGGATCACCTGGTAGCGAATGATGCTGTCGGAAATCTGAAGGTTACGTTCGAGCTCCTTGGGCAGCTCGGATTCAGCCTGGAAGTTCACCAGCACATAATAGCCTTCGGTCTTATAATCGATGGCATAGGCCAGGCGACGCTTGCCCCATTCTTCCACCTTGTCAACGCTGCCGCCGTTGTTGGCGATCAGGTCGTTGTACTTGGCGATCAGTTCCTTACGGGCTTCTTCTTCCACGGCGGGATCGATGATGTACACCACTTCATACTTGTTCATTCTTTTCACCTCCTCATGGACATATGGCATCCTGTCTTTTGCAGGATGCAAGGATGTGCCAAGAATGTATTATACAGGACTTTCCTTGAAAATGCAAGCCTTTTTTCTCGTATTTCCATCTTTTTTCCCGCATTTTTTTCTCTTTGGCATTATTGGGGCGGTGTCAGCACCAGCTTCAGCACATTGCCCCGGTTATCCGGCACTTCGATGTTCAGGTTTTCGTTGGTATGGGCCAGGGTAAGGCAGTCGGTATCGGTGTCATACTGGAAAGGAACGGAATGTCCCTGATGGTCGGTGACGGTGATGGCAGAAAAATCGATGCCGGAGACGGTGTCCCGGAAGGAAAGAAATACACTGTCGCCGGTGCGGCGCACACGGTACAGCCGGGGATTGCCAAAGTCCACACCGGCCACAGAAACGGTTTTTTTCGTTTTCTGCAGGTTGAACAGCGTTGCTTCCACCGTCAGCACCCCATTGCGGCCGGGCCGGAGGGTGTAGACATTGTTGCCCTCTTCATAGATGGGCTGGGTGACGCCGTTGACCTGCGCGCTGATCTGCCGTACGGGCAGGGAGGAGGAAAGCCGGATCCGGTAGGTGGGATTCTCGTTGGGGCCGGTTTCCATGCGGGTGACGGAAAGATCGGTGGTGATGAAAAGGAAGGGCAGCAGCAGGAACAAAACCAGCAGCACAATGATCACCGTACGCTGCATGGAGAAACGCTCCTGCCGGTAGTTGCTGTAGGCAATGAGGGTTTTGAGGGGAACGGAATTGGGGGCTTTGTCGCAGAGGAGAAAAATGTTTTCCAGCATCTGCTCTGCGGTTTTCTGGGGAAGGGGCGGTATCTTTTTCATGGCCGGCCTCCTTCCGTAGTATCCAGCCGGGGCAGACGCTTAAGACCGGATTGCATGTATTCCCGCACGTCCCTTTTGCTCATTTCGGTCAGACGGGCGATCTGCCCGGTGCGCATGCCGCAGTAGCTTTTGAAAATCAGCACCTGGCTTTCGGTGAAGGGCAGGTTCATCAGCTGATGCAGGGTATATTGCTTGCCGGCCAGGGGCACGGTAATGCTTTCCGGGTTTTCGGGCATGGAAGGATCGTGTTTTTGCTTCAGCTTCAGGCAGATGCGCAGCGTCATCTGGGTGAGCCAGTTCACCACCAGCCCGTTATCCTGCAAAAGGGACAGGTTTTTCAGGGCCTGAACGTAGGTTTCCTGCAGCGCTTCCTGGGCCAGATAGGGATCCTGCAGAAAAGAGCAGCAAAACTGATACTGCTGCTGGTGGGTGGCGGCAAAGAGCTCGGCAAAGGCATTGGCATCGCCGGATTTGGCATGCCGTGCCAGCTCGGTTACATATTGCAGGTCAAGGCTGGACATAGGCGGGCTCCTTTAATACTGGCCCTGCTGGGCCTTTTCCCGCAGACGGCGGTCTGCCAGGGCAATGAGCTGATTGATGGTTTTCACCTGATCCCCTTCCCGGAAGGCATTGCCCCATTGGTATGTCAGGGGCAGGTTTTCGGGCTCTGCATTGTAGTGTTCCGCCAGTTCCGACACCCGGGAGAGGAACTGCTCCATCTTTTCGTCAGAGCATTCTTCAAACAGGGCCATGAATTTGTTGCCGCCGTTGCGGCCCACAAAGCACAGGCCCAGGGAGGCGGTGTGAAGAATATTGGAAAAGGCATGAATGGCAGCGTTGCCGGCCACATACCCTTTAGCGTCGTTGATCTGGCGGATGTTGGTCAGGTCCACCATGATGCAGCCCACGGTGTCAGGCAGGGGCTTGTCCAGATATTTTTCGATCATGGCATCACAGCTGAACCGGTTGGCAATGCCGGCAATATGGTCGTTATGAACGGCAAAGTCCAGCTCGCTGTAATCCTTCTTCAGGGAAGAGAAGGAGGAAAAATCCCACAGGATGAACAGCAGGCTCAGCACAGCCAGCACCCACAAAAGAATGTGCATGACCCTGACGGATGCATTGCTGCCGATCAGCTGATACAGCTCATGATCGGAAAAAACCATATACAGTCCCAGTGCAATCAGGATGACAAAGAGGATCAGCTGAACGGTTTTGATCCTTTCCACACGCTTTTTCAAAAAGGGTCCCTCCCGGTGAATAATTACATGGCCGGTCACATGCCATGGAAAAATGTATTTCTTGTATCCATTATAGAGGGAAAGTGCCGGAAAGGAAAGCTTTTTTTGCAGAAAATTTGAAAAAACCAGGAAAATATCCGGGTTTTGGCATTTACAAAACGGAAAAAGCAGTATATAATAAGACGTGCGAAGTAACTGTGGATGTAACCTGCTTCCCGGGAAAGGGAAAGGTGCATCCGTTTCCGTTTATGTTTTAGGGGCATGTGGTGCCCGGCGGCTTTGAAAGGATGTCTGAAGAATGAAAATGCAGATTAAGCGTCTGTTGACGGTTGTGCTGGCCGTGGCCCTGATTGTGGGCGTGGGCTATTTCAGCTGGGACGATCAGCTGCGCGCTTCCGACAGCGATGGCAGCGTGACCGCTGAACAGCAGCAGGCTGAACAGACCGAGGTTCCCGTGGAAGTGGTGGTTCCGGAAGAAACCCCTGTCGAAGAAGTGCAGGCCCCGGCAGATCCTTTCCAGAATGCTCGGATCAGCGTTTCCCTCACCAATGACGGTGATCTTTACTACGGCGACATTGCCATGCTGTGGGCCCAGGTGTCCGGCGTGGAAGGCAATGGCAGCTACACCATCCAGTGGCAGACGGATAATGGGGAAGGCTGGGAAAACATTCCCGGTGCCACCGGCCCCAGCTACAATTTCTCCATCAACGGCTCCAATGCCACGCGGCCTTACCGTGCAGTGATGATCTGCCAATAATTCTGAATTTTCCGGTTTCTCCTTTTACCGGCCGTCCGAAAGGGCGGCTTTTCCGCGGAAAAGGGAATAAAAAGAGGTGCGAAAAGCCATGCTTTCGGCACCTTTTTTGTTATGTTTCTGTTGCTTCATGCTCTGGTGTGTTTCCCACCGCTGCCTGCAGTGCGCTGTCCACCAGGGCCATTTTTTCCGGCTTCAGGTGCCCCATGGGCCACAGAAGCCGGCTTTTTTCCACGGTACGCACCTGCTCGCACAAAATGACGGAGGGCTTTCGGATGCCCCCCTGGGGAGGGGACAGGGGAACATGGGTGGGCAGGGGACGCTTGCCCTGGCGGGAGGTGAGGGGCAGGATGATAACGGTGGGGCTGAAGCGATTGCCCAGATCGTTCTGAATGATGAGCACAGGGCGCTTTCCGCCCTGCTCCGAGCCGATGACGGGATCCAGATCGGCAAAATATATGTCACCGCGTTTCACGTTATTTCACGCTCCGATGGCGACAGCCAACGGGCGGCTGCCGCCGCTGATGGCGAAGGAGAGAAGTCCTTCTGCTGTCAGTATATGCCGCAGAGGCTGCATGTGTTTTGACAGGCTGTGTGCACCTGTGCTATAATACCCAATTGTATACAATGCTTTGGAGGAAAGAGAGATGAAGAAAAAAGTGCTGATCATTGTGGCCGCAGTGCTGGCGGTGCTGGTGGTGGCTGCAGCGGCTTTGCTTTATTCTTTTCCCGTCAGCTTTGGCGGTGCCGGGGTGAAAAGGCCCGATGCCCTGCCGGGGGATACCCTTCTGTCCCGGGAGCAGGTGCAGGCGGACCGGCAGCAGCTGGTGGAATATGTGGAAAGCGTGCATCCCTTCTTTGTGGACGGCAGTGACCGGACGGCTTATCAGGCGGCAAAAGATGCTTATCTTTCCGGAACGCAGGATGCCATGACGGTGGATGCGTTTATGGGTGCCAGTGCACGGTACCTGACCGTCTTTAGGGATGGGCATACCAGGCTGAACTGGCAGTACGGCAATGAAGTGGCCCTCTATCACAGCTATCGGGACGGGCAGATGTATTTTGCGGATGAAAATGGCGTAACTGAGTTGACTATTACCGCTGTGGATGACGTGCCCGTGGAGCAGATCTATGCTGTCATGGACAGCCTGTTTCCGGCAGAAAATGACATGGCCCGGGTTAAGAATTACAACAATTATTTCACATCCTCCAATCTGCTGAGAATGGCGGGGGTGGATGTGGATAAGGATCTGTTCACCGCAACTTTGTCCGACTGCAGCACCCGGGAATGCGGCTGGTATGTGCCGGTGGACGAAGAATATTCCCTGCCTGAAGAAAACCACTGGTATATGGACGGGGATATTTTCGTGGTGCGGTTTGTGGAATGCACCGATGATGAAAACCTGAAATCCATTGCCGATGCGCTGAAAAATGCGGTCAATAACGGCTGCACCAAGGTGATCATTGATGCCCGAGGCAATGGAGGCGGCAGCTCCAATGCCTGCGAAAGGCTTTTGAATGCCATGGGCATGAAGGCCCCCGCCTACGGCATGCTGGTGCGATATTCACCGGCGGCGAAAGAGCAAAAGGGCTATCTGCGTTCATCAGGCTCCGCTACTATGAAGCCCAATGGCAACGCAAGGCAGAATGAAAAGGTGCAGCTGGCGGTATTGTGCGACCGGTACACCTATTCCTCCGCCACCATGCTGTGCGTATATGTGCGGGATGGCGGTCTGGGCACGCTGATTGGCGAAGCTTCTTCCAATATGCCCAATCACTATGGCGATATCACCTTTGTTGCGCTGGAAAATTCCCATCTGTATGCGTCCGTTTCCCACAAGCGCTTCCTGCGCCCCTCCGGCGAAACGGAAAGCCGGACGGTGGTGCCGGATATCGAAACCTCCTCCTCAGATGCCATGCAGGCAGCACTGGATTTCATGGCAGGCAAATAAAAAAGCAGGAGCCGTGGTGGGAGGATTCTTAAGGAACAATTTATCCAGTAACGAACAAACGAGCATCCGGTGTTTGGATGCTCGTTTGCTTATGTACGTGAAAAAATGCAATGCACCGGAACGGTGCGTATAATTGCGCCCTCCCAAATCGATGGGAAAGAGGGATTTCGTCTGCTCTGCAAATTGGAACTGAATCAACTACTGCGTTTGAAATCTATATCAGCTTTTCTTGCTTGAAC
>JAFWYZ010000255.1 GCA_017517465.1 Clostridia bacterium
AACATAACCAACATATTATACCACAAAAGATGTGTGAAAAGCAAGAATATCCTTGAGAATTCCTGACTTTGCAGGCACTTTGCAACGACGAAAAAATGTGGTAAAATATTGCAAGAAAGAAAGTAATCTGATCGTTAAATGGATGAGGATACAGGAAAAGAGGGAACAGGGTGAAAAAAGGTGTTTTTCTGATGGTATGTTGTCTGCTGCTGGTCCTGATGGCAGCGGCGGAGGAGAATGTACTCTATCCCATTTTGGAAAACGATCTGTGGGGATATATGAACCGGCAGGGTGAAACGGTGATTGAAGCCGTATATGACCGTGCAGATGATTTTTGCGAAGACGGCTTTGCGGCGGTCGGTAAAAAGGAGGGCAAGAAAATCTGCTACGGAATCATTGACACGGAGGGGAATGAAGTGGTCCCTCTGAGTTATACGGATATTTATTGGGACAATGGCCTATACCGTCTTCGCGGCTTGGAAGGCGTAGGCAAAGAGGGATTTTTCAATACGAAAAACGGTTTTCTGCAAGAGCCGGTATATGATGCTGTGTATCCAAATGAACAGTTGGTGGAGGTGTATATAGAAGATTGTTATGGGTTTGTCAGAGGTGACAATGGTGAGATTGTGATTCCGGTGGACAGGTTGTGGCCGCCCTATGCTGTGGGGGAGCAGGAAGGATATTTATTTCTGGTGGATGGCGGCGGATGCGGAGACAATGAGGTTACCTGCCACCTGCTGGACGAAAATATGAACGAGGTTGTATTTCCTGAGGGGCTGATGCCGGCAAGCTTTGTACAGGAGGGGGTATTGGCGGTGCAGGAAGCAACGCCGGAAGAAGTGTGGCAGAATGTTTCCTCCGGTGAGAACCCGAAGATGGGCCTTGCCCGGGCAGACGGTACGCTTTTGCATGAAGCGGAATTTGACTATGTTCATCCGGCACACAACGGGATTGTTTGCTTCTGGGAAAATGAACACTGCGGACACATGGATCTGGAGGGGAACATCATTGTTCCGGCAAAGTATGCGGTGGTCTGTGACGAAATCGGCCGCTATATTTTCTATGGCGATTATGCCATGATCGAGGAGGAAACGCGGTATGTGGTGATCGACAAGCAGGGAAATGAAATATTTACGGCAGAGCGGTACAGTGAGAAGGGCGAACTGTGGATGGACATTATTTCAGATGAAAATTTTTGCAAATACTATTGGCATAATGGGGGACAGGAACTGTATGGCCTGATCAGCTTCGGCGGAGAAGAACAGGTGAAAATTCTGGATGATGTGTTTGAACATGTTTGGGATTGGAACGGCGAAAATGGTCTGTACCCGGCAAAGCAGGATGGCTTGTATGGCTTTATCAACAAGGAAGGCCAATGGGTATTGCCTCCTTACTGGGATGATACAGAAGGGTTTGTGAACGGCCTGGCCTGGGTGGAAAAGGATTGCAAGGCTGCGTATATCGACAGAGAAGGAAATATCATCTGGCAGGAAACAAGAGAATAAAGAAAAGGCTGCGAAAATGCAGCCTTTTTGCTTATTTCCAGTTATCAATCAGCCTTGTGATGCCGTCCAGCATGCCGGGCAGGGGCACGGCTTCTGCAGCAACGGCAGGCAGGGCAGCGATCACTTCGCCGTGGAGCAGGATGTGCACCTGACCCACCTCCTGTCCCTTTTCCACAGGGGCTGTGAGGGTTTCAGGCAGGGTGCAGTGGAGGGTGATACCGGCTTTGTCTCCTGTTTGCAATAGCAGGGAAAGGCCTTTGCCGATGGCAACATCCACCGCTTCTTTGCGGCCCAGCTTGACGGGAAGGGAAAGGCCGGTCAGATCGCCTGTTTTGCAGATTTCTTCCCGGGCATAGGTTGAAAACCCCCAGTCCATCATGACCCGGGCTTCGTCAAAGCGGGTCTGGCTGTTGGGCACGCCCAGCACAATGGCAATCAGCCGCATGCCGTTTTTCTCTGCCGTGGCGCACAGGCAGTATTTGGCTTCGTTGGTGGAGCCGGTTTTGAAGCCGTCGCAGCCCTCATAAAAGCGCACCAGCCGGTTGGTGTTGGTCAGGTCGGTCACCCGGCCGGAGGGATGGGTGAGGGTATCCATCCAGACAGAGGAATACTTGAAATAATCGGGGTGGGCGCACAGGGCATTGGCGATGGTGGCCACGTCCCGGGCGCAGGTATGCTGCCCCTGGGCAGGCAGGCCGGTGCTGTTGACATAATGGGTGTTTTCCAGTTGAAGCTGTGCCGCTTTTTCGTTCATCAGCCGGACAAAGCTTTCTTCTGTTCCGGCAAGGTGCTCTGCAAGGGCAACGGCGGCATCATTGGCGCTGGAAATGACGGTGGCTTTCAGAAGCTGTTCCACGGTGTAGGTGCTTGAGGCATCCAGAAAGGCCTGAGAGCCGGTCTGACGGGCTGCATTCGCGGAAACGATGACGGGATCCTGCAGCGTGATGGTCTGATCGGCAAGACGCTCAAAGGTGAGAAGCAGGGTCATCAGCTTGGTAATGGAAGCGGCAGGCCGGGCTTCCTGTGCGTTTTTTTCGAAGATCACGGTGCCGGTATGGGCCTCCATCAGCAGGGCTGAAGGAGCGGTGAGGGTGAGGGGACAGGTGTTTTCCAAAGGCTCTGCGTGAGCATGCATGGGAAGCAGCAGGCAAAATGCTGTGAAAAAAGCCGCCAATTGAATCAAACGTTTCATCGTCATTCCTCCTTATTCCGCATGCAGTATGCCCCAAAACAAGCATTTTCAAACAAAACAAACCCATGGACGAACAGGAAAGAATCGGTTATAATGGAAGCAGAGAAAAGCCTGAAAGGGGCAGAAAACAATGTTGATACCCACAAAGCAGCAGCTGGAATTTCTGAATTGGGAGATAGGCGCCTTTTTCCACTTTGGCATCCGCAGCTTTTTTCCCGGTCATGAGGACTGGGACGGAAAGCCCATGCCCATGGAGAAGTTTGATCCCAAGGAAATCAATTGTGATCAATGGATGGAAGCAGCCCGGACAATGGGCGCAACATATGCCATCATGACCTGTAAGCATCACGACGGGTTTGCCCTCTGGCCCAGCCGGTATACGGAATATTCCGTGAAAAACACCCCCTTTGGCAGGGATGTGGTGCAATTGTTTGTGGATGCATGCCGGAAAGCGGATATGAAGGTGGGGCTTTATTATTCTCCTGCCCAATGGGGTGGTGAACAGGCGGAAATGACCGATGCGGAATATGAAGATTATTTCATTTGCCAGCTGTCTGAATTGCTCACCGGATATGGAAAAATCGATTATCTGTGGCTGGATGGCTGCGGATCGGAAGGAAAAAACTTTGACCACCTGAGCATTACGGAAAAAATCCGGAGGCTGCAGCCGGAAATCCTGATCTTCGGGGACGTACTCAAAGAAGGCGCGGATATCCGCTGGATCGGCAATGAAGAGGGTGTGGCTGATCTGGATACCCATTGTGTGACGGACAGAATCGCCTTTTCCGTCAACGATGCAGGGCAAAAAACGGAAGAAAAATGCATGCCTGCGGAATGCGACATGCGGCTTCGCTTTTCCAGCTGGTTTGACTGCAAGGAAAACGAACAGGACCTGACAAGCGCAGACGAACTGATGGGCAATTATGAGCTGAGCGTGGGCAGGGGATGCAACCTGCTGATCAATGCCGGGCCGAACGCCAGAGGGCTTTTGCACGAAAGCGATGTGCAGGTGATGCGCGCCTTTGGGGAAAGTGTCAGAAAGGTGTACGGCCAGCCGCATCCCTATGGGGAAATGAAAGAGGAGGATGGGCTGTATGTGATCGAACACACAAGCTACAAGGATGGCTGGGGCTATTCGAGGGGCGTACCGGTGATCAACCGGGTGATGATCCGGGAAGACGTGGCACAGGGCCAGCGGATCCGAAAATTCCGGCTGTATGCCCACCTCAGGGTGTGCAAGCATGACCGGGTGTTTCTGTATGAGGGATGCACGGTGGGGCACAAGCATATTGCGGTGCTGCCTGCCATTGCGGCATCCCGGATCGAAATGGAAATCCTGGAAAGCGACGGGGAGCCCCATGTGCTTTCCCTGCAGGCTTTTTACAGCGGCTGATGCGCCAAAGCTGCGCAAGAATGTGCAAAAATGTCCTTTCCATATGGGGAAGGAACTGGTATACTGTACATAAGTAATAATGAGGAGGATCTCCCCGGTATGAAAAAACTGATTGCTTTTGTTCTGGCATTGGTGCTGATGGGCACCAGCTGCGCTTTTGCCGCAGAACAGGTATCCGGCAAGGCTGTGATTCCCGAAATCAACAATGTGAAGCAGTTTGAGCTGCCCGAAAGTGAAGCCCTTTCCTTTGTGATGGACATGAAGCTGGGCTGGAATCTGGGCAACACCTTTGATGCCACCTTCTGGAATGGCTATAACCAGAACGAGCTGGCCATCGAAAAGGGATGGTGCGGCGTGTATACCACCAAAGAAATGATCCAGGCGGTGCATGATGCCGGGTTCAATACCATCCGCATGCCCGTATCCTGGCATGACCATATGGACAAAAACAACAATTTTGCCGTCAGCGAAGCCTGGCTGAACCGTGTGCAGGAAGTGGTGGACTGGGCCATGGAATTGGATATGTATCTGATTCTCAACAGCCACCATGATATGGTGAAGGGGTATTGCTTCCCCACGGAAGCGGAATATGCCAATTCCGAACAGTTCATGAAAACCCTGTGGAGCACGGTGGCAGAGCGGTTCAAGGATTATGACAATCACCTGATTTTCGAATCCATGAACGAGCCCCGTCTTGTGGGTTCCAATTTCGAATGGAGCTATAACAAAGCTTTCCCTGAATGCAATGAAGCTGCAGAATGCATCAACAAGCTGAACCAGGTGTTTGTGGATACCGTACGTGCTGCCGGCGGCAACAATGCCGACCGTTACCTGATGGTGCCCGGCTACTGCGCCAGCCCGGACGGTGTGATGGCGGAAATTTTCCGCATTCCTGAAGATACGGCGGAAAACAAGATCATCATTTCCGTGCATGCCTATACGCCCTATAGCTTTGCCCTGGCTGCCGGCGGCAAGAACACCTTTGACAATACCCTGCCCGGCGATACCACGGAAATTGCCACCTTCATGAACCGGCTGTACAAGCGTTTCATCGTCAACGGCATTCCGGTGGTGATCGGTGAATTCGGTGCCCGCAACAAGAACAACAACCTGCAGGACCGTGTGAACTTTGCCACTTACTATATTGCCGCCGCCAAGGCCCGTGGCATCACCTGCTGCTGGTGGGACAACAACGGCTTTACCGGCAGCGGCGAACTGTTTGGCATTTTCAACCGCCAGAAGCTGCAGTGGCCCACCTTTGACATCGTGCTGGGCATGCTCAAGTATGCTACTTACGATGCCATTCCCCCCAAGCCTGCCCAATAAACCAGAAAGCAAAGGATAAACGCTATGAACAAGATTATTCTGGATACGAAAAACAGCAAGGGGATCATCAACAAGAATATTTACGGCCATTTTTCCGAGCATCTGGGCCGCTGCATTTATCAGGGCCTGTATGTGGGCGAAGACAGCCAGATCCCCAATAAGAATGGCATGCGCACGGACGTGGTGGAAGCCCTGAAAAAGATCCAGGTGCCGCTGCTGCGCTGGCCCGGCGGCTGCTTTGCCGACGAATACCACTGGCAGGATGGCATTGGCCCCAAGGAAGAAAGAAAGCGTATGGTGAACACCAACTGGGGCGGTGTGGTGGAAGACAATTCCTTCGGCACCCATGAATTTCTGGAGCTGTGCGAGCAGATCGGCTGCGAACCCTACATCAATGCCAATGTGGGCAGCGGCACCGTCCGTGAAATGGCGGAATGGGTGGAATACCTCAACAGCGAAGGGGATTCCTCTGTGGTGAAGCAGCGCTGGAAGAACGGCCGCAAGGAAGCCTTCAACGTGAAATACTGGGGTGTGGGCAACGAAAGCTGGGGCTGCGGCGGCAATATGCGCCCGGAATACTATGCCGATGAATATCGCCGCTATCAGACCTATTGCCGCAATTACGGCCCTAACCGGCTTTTCCGCATTGCCTGCGGCCCCAATGGGGATGACTATAACTGGACAGAAGTATTGATGAAGCAGGCCGGCGGCTATATGGACGGCCTGTCCCTGCACCATTACACTGTGTGCGGTGACAAGTGGGAAGACAAGCGTGCTGCCACCGGCTTTAACCTGGAAGAGTATTACCGCACGGTGGTGCACTCCACCAAGATGGAAGAGCTGGTGACCCGCCATGGCCAGATCATGGACCGGTATGACCCCGAAAAGCGGGTGGGCATGGTGGTAGATGAATGGGGCAACTGGTTTGACGTGGAGCCCGGCACCAACCCCGGCTTCCTCTACCAGCAGAACACCATGCGCGATGCCATGGTGGCCGCCATTAACCTGAACATCTTCAACAAGCATTGTGACCGTGTGGTGATGGCCAATATTGCCCAGACGGTGAACGTGCTGCAGGCTGTGATCCTCACCGAAGGGGACCAGATGGTATTGACCCCCACTTACCACGTGTTTGACCTGTACAAGGCCCACCAGAATGCCAGGGAAGTGGATTGCCAGGTGCAGTGCGGCAAGGCCGGTGTGGAAGGCTTCGAAATGGATCAGCTCACCGCCTCCGCCTCCGAAAAGGATGGCAAGATCACCCTGACGGTAGCCAATATCAGCGCCGATCAGAGCGCCGAAACCGTGGTCTGCATCCGGGAAAACGAAGTGGAAAGCGTCACCGGGCGCATTCTGCAGGGCAATATGGGCGACTATAATGACTTTGGCAAGACGGTGGTGGAAGTGAAGGAATTTACCGGCTTCGAAGTGATGGAATGCGGCCGGGTGAAGGTGGAGCTGCCTGCCTGCTGTGTGGCTGAACTGACGGTATGCCTGAAGAAGTGACAAAAAAGCGCATTTGCAAGCGATGCCTGCTTTTTCAGGTGCCGGATATGGCGGAGCTGGCCAAGGTGATTCGGGAAAGAATTGACCTGCTGCCGGAGGATGAGAAGGCACCTGAACAGGTGATGCAGGACAGGCTTTCTCTTTGCAAAATGTGTGATCATCTCAACGACGGCACCTGCGGCCTGTGCGGCTGCTATGTGGAGCTGAGGGCAGCAAAGCGGCACATGCATTGTCCCGGCGTGCCGAAAAAATGGTAAAACATAAAACAGCGTTTCCGGTTTCAGGAACGCTGTTTTTTTGTTAGCTGCAGGGCCTCCCGGGCGGTGATACGGCTGTTTTCAAACAGATGCGAAAGCAGGTCATTGTCCGTCAGGGTGCCCA
>JAFWYZ010000256.1 GCA_017517465.1 Clostridia bacterium
AAGAGAGCCCACGGGCGCAATGAAAATGTAGAAAAAAGCCGGTCAGGAAAGTACACTTTCCTGCCGGTTTTTTCTCATTTTCCCCGGATGTAAAGCATCCGGTCGGCGGTGTTTCACACCGCCAGCCCGTGGGCGGCAGTGCCGCATCCAGCTCGCAAACTCACAATGTTCCTTTTACAAAGGGGTTTCTGCGTGTAGCTGTGGCGCAGCCAATTTGCTAAGAGACAATCTTTCTCTGTGAAAGTATGAGTGCGTGTTACACTGTTCCACCGGGACATTGTTTGTATGATATGAATTGATGTTTCCGGAGAAAGGGTGCAGGGACAATGTCCCTGCTGGGGTGTGGGGCAAAGCCCCGCATGGTACCCCACGCTTCACCGGGAAACTGTATGAAAGATACAGTTTGTTGCATCCGGAATTGGGTCCAGGGCACTGCCCTGGTGGCCCTGGTGGGGGGTGGGGCGAAGCCCCGCATTCGTTAACCCTTTGTACAGGTTTGTTTGCGGTGCAGTTTTTCCAGAAAATACACCACTCGTTCCCGGGGCAGCAGCCAGTTGACCAGGATAGCGATGATGACGCCGATGCCGGTATCCACGATACGGGCCAGGGAGTAGCTGATATAGGTATCCACGGGGGTATTGAACAGGATAATGCACAGCACCACACCGCCGGGCTGAACAGCCCCGGGCCAGCGGAACTGCTGACTGACCAGGATGAGGATCACCACACCCACGAACAAAAACAGCAGCATGAGGAAATGCTTGGAGCCGTCGGGGTAGAAGATGATGTAGAGCCGGAACAGGGCCATGCCCAGCAAACCGCCGAACAGCGTGCCGAAAAAGCGGTTACCGCCGTGGAGACGGGAGGTGCTCATATCGCTGCCCATGCCGAAGATGGCACCGATGCAGGCGAAGGTGGGGTTTCTGTCCACCATGAAATAGAGCAGAGCGCAGATGGTGGCCGCCAGGGCGGTTTTGATGTTTCGCTGGCCAACGTGCAGATGAAGATCCATAAAATCCCTCTTTGGCAGAATGTTGGCTGCAAAGCGCAGCGAGGGATATGATAGCACGCATTGCCTCTGCAATCAAGAGGAGGGCACAAAAAAACCGCCCGAAAAACAGGCGGTTCTGATTTGCGGTGTTTTTTACAGCTGGGACAGGGTGCCTTCCACTTTCTTCAGCAGCTCCCGCACTTTCAGGTGCTGGGGGCATTTCTTTTCGCAATAGCCGCAGCCGACACAGGCAGCGGAGGTGGCACCGGGCTCTTTTTCATTGTTCACATAGCCCTTCCAGGTGTTTTTTGCCAGGTCCTTCAGGCCGTAGACGTTGAGGTAGGTGTAGGCCTGGAAGATGCGGGGGATGTTGATGCCCTTGGGGCAGGGCTGGCAATAGGCGCAGCCGGTGCAGTAGAGCTCGGAGAACTTTTTCAGGTTCTCCAGATTTTCGCCCACTTCCCGCCATTCCTTTTCGGTCATGGGGGTTTCCAGGGAACCCACGGCGGCGTTCTTGTCCACCATGTCATAGGTCTGCATGCCGGAGAGGGCGCAGCATACCCCGGGGTTGCCCAGCACGAAGCGCAGGGCCAGCTCGTAGGTGTTCAGGTTTTCGCCGCCCAGCTTCTTGGAAAGCTCCGTGGGCGCGGCAAGACGGCCGCCGCCAACGGGGCCCATCACCACCACGCCCAGGCCCTTTTCGTGGGCATACTGGATCATGTCTTCGTTGGCCCGGTCCAGCAGGTTGTACTGCAAAAGTACGCTTTCCAGCCCCTCACCGTTGTCGATGATGTATTTGAGGGCTTCGGGGGAATCATGGAAGGAGAAGGAGATGTGGCGGATGATGCCCTTTTCCTTCAGCTTCTTTGCTTCTTCGATCAGGTTCATGGGCACGATGATCTCGTCAAATTCCTTTTTGTTGATGCCCCAGAAATGATAAAAGTCAATATGATCGGTGCCCAGCCGCTCCAGGCTCTGGTTCAGGTAGAAGTGGAAATCCTCCAGCTTTTTCACATGATCCAGGGGGCATTTGGTGGAAATGTACACCTTGTCCCGGATGGATTTTAAGGCCTTGCCCACCGCCGCTTCGCTGTTGTGATGGCAGTAGAAGGGGGCGGTGTCGAAATAATTGACCCCCAGGTCATAGGCATGCAGCAGCATTTCGGTGGTCTTTTCCTGATCCACTTCCCAGCTGCCGTCTTCCTTCTGGATCTCGGGCAGGCGCATGCAGCCAAAGCCTAAAGCGGAAATATTCACACCGGTGTTACCGAAAGGACGGTATTGCATAGCTTGTTTCTCCTTTATATTGTTGTTTTCATTTGCATTCATCTGCAGTATAGCAAAGGGTTTTAGGAAAAACAAGGGCAAAAACAGGCGAATTGATGCAAAAAAGGAGTTTGTTTGGCCTGTGGGCCCCCGTCGATTGTGCTAAGATTGTTCTACAATGTATAAATTATATGGAAACTATTGATTTTTATGAAAAAATGTGTATCATATACATATTACATGCATTTTTATGCATGCGTTGAATGGAGGATGCCGGATGAAGAAAGTGTTTATCGACGGCAGCGCGGGCACCACGGGCCTGCGGATTTATGAACGTTTGCAACAGCGTGATGATATTGAATTATTGATTTTGTCGGAAGAAAAGCGAAAGGATACCCAAGCCCGGAAGGACATGCTGAACCGGGCGGATATCGCCTTCCTTTGCCTGCCGGATGCGGCGGCGGTGGAAGCGGTGGCCCTGGTGGAAAATGATCATACCGTGATCATCGATACCTCCACCGCCCACAGAACCATGGATGGCTGGGTGTACGGCATGCCGGAATTGCCGGGGCAGAAGGAAAAGATTCTTACCGCCAAACGCATTGCCAATCCCGGCTGCCATGCCAGCGGCTTTGTGGCGCTGGTGCAGCCCCTGGTGGCTTCCGGGCTGATCGGCAAGGATGCGGCCCTTTCCTGCGTATCCCTCACCGGCTATTCCGGCGGCGGCAAAAGCATGATCGCCCAGTATGAAGATAAGGACAGGGATCCGCTGCTGAATGCCCCCCGGATGTACGGCCTTTCTCAGCAGCATAAGCATCTCAAGGAGATGGCAAAGCTGTGCGGGCTGGAAAAGGCACCGGTATTCTGCCCCATCGTGGGGGATTTTTACAGCGGCATGGAAGTGACGGTGACGCTGTTCAAAGAAGATGTGCAGGGCACGATGGAAGATGTGAAGAGAGTCTACCGAAACGCTTATCCCGATGGGCTGATTTATTTTAGCGAGCAGGGGGACGAAAACGGTTTCCTCTCTGCTGCAGCCCTTTCCGGCAGGGATGATATGCAGATCACGGTGCATGGCAATGAAGACCGCATGCTGGTTACCGCCCGGTTTGACAATCTGGGCAAGGGTGCCAGCGGCGCAGCGGTACAGAATATGAATATTGTATTGGGCACGGATGAAAAAACCGGCCTTGTAACAGGAGGGAACTGATATGAAAATGATTTCCGGCGGTGTATGTGCCGCAAAAGGCTATCAGGCAAACGGCGTGCATTGCGGTATCCGCAAGAACCGCACTAAGCGGGATATTGCCCTGGTGGTAAGCGATGTGAAGGCCGCTGCCGCTGCGGTGTATACCCAGAACCTGGTGAAGGGTGCCCCCCTGTATGTGACCCGGGACCACCTTTCTGACGGCTATGCCCAGGCCATCATCTGCAACAGCGGCAATGCCAACACCTGCAATGCCAACGGCATCGAGATCGCCAATCAGATGTGCGCGCTGGTGGAAAAGGCAACGGGCATTTGTGCCAATGATGTGGTGGTGGCATCCACCGGCGTCATCGGCCAGAAGATGGACATCGCTCCCATTGCCGGGGGCATGGAAAAATTGTATGCCGGCCTTTCCTATGAAGGCAATGCCGCCGCCGGCGAAGGGATTATGACCACCGATACTTATATGAAGGAAGTGGCGGTGGAGTTTGAGCTTTCCGGCAAAGTGTGCCGTCTTGGCGGTATGGCCAAGGGCAGCGGCATGATCCACCCCAACATGGCCACCATGCTGGTGTTCCTCACCACCGATGCCGCCATCGCCCCCGATATGCTGCAAAAGGCTCTGTCCGGGGATGTGCAGTCTTCCTTCAATATGCTGTCCGTGGACGGCGATACCTCCACCAACGATATGGTGACGGTGCTGGCCAACGGCCTGGCGGGCAATGAAATGATCACCGAAGAAAACGCGGATTTCGAAACCTTCATGCAGGCCCTCAATACCGTCACGGTGCAATTGTGCCGCATGATCGCCGGGGACGGCGAAGGCGCCACCAAGCTGTTGGAATGCAAGGTGGACGGGGCCAAGGATCTGCAGACGGCCAAGACCGTGGCAAAATCCGTGATCTGCTCCAGCCTGCTCAAAGCCGCCATGTTCGGCGCCGATGCCAACTGGGGAAGAGTGCTGTGCGCCATCGGCTACAGCGGGGCAGACGTGGATGTGAACAAAATCGACGTTTCTTTCAAGTCCGTCAAGGGGGAAATTCTGGTGTGCAAGGATGGCGCCGGGGTGGACTTTTCCGAAGAAAAGGCCAAGGAGATCCTGCTGGAAAAGGAAATTGAGATCCTCATTTCCCTGGGCAGCGGGGACTTCTCCAGCTGCGCCTGGGGCTGCGACCTGACCTACGATTACGTGAAGATCAACGGCGATTACCGCACCTGAGGAGGAAACAGGATGGACAAAATTCTTTCCAATAATGAACGGGCAGAAGTGCTGGTGCAGGCACTGCCCTACATCAAGAAATACAGCAATAAAGTGGTGGTCGTCAAATACGGCGGCAACGCCATGATCAACGAACAGCTCAAGCAGCAGGTGATGGAAGACATTGTGCTGCTTTGGCTGATTGGTGTGAAGGTGGTGCTGGTCCACGGCGGCGGCCCCGAAATCAGCGACCTGATGAAACGTCTGGGCAAAGAGAGCAAATTCGTGGACGGCCTGCGGGTCACCGATGAAGAAACGGTGGACATTGTGCAGATGGTATTGGCCGGCAAGATCAATAAAACCCTGGTGAACCTGCTGGAAATGAAGGGCGGCAAGGCCATGGGCATTTCCGGCATGGACGGCCGGCTGATCGAAGCGAGAATGAAGGATGAGCGGCTTGGCTACGTGGGGGACATCACCAAGGTGCACATCAACCCCGTGCTGGATCTGCTGGAAAAAGGCTATATTCCCGTGGTGTCCACCCTGGGGTGCGACCGGCAGGGCCATGCCTACAACATCAACGGCGATACCGCTGCGGCCTATATTGCAGGGGCATTGCAGGCAGAGCGTCTCATCATGATGACGGACATTGCCGGCATCCTCCGGGACAAGGACGATCCTGCTTCCCTCATTCCCGAAATCAATCTTTCCGAAGCGGAAAACCTGTATAAAGAAGGCGTCATTTCCGGCGGCATGATCCCCAAGGTGGAATGCTGCGTGACGGCCATCAAGCAGGGTGTGAAAAAGGTGATCATCATGGACGGCCGGGTGCCCCACTCCATCCTGATGGAGCTGCTCACCGACGAAGGCGCCGGTACCATGGTAAAGGGGGGTTCCAAATGAGCCAATTGCAGCAGATGGACAAAGCCTTTGTTTCCGGCACCTATAACCGGTTTCCCGTCAGCATCGTCAGCGGCAAAGGCTCCACCGTGTATGATGAAAACGGCAAAAAGTATATCGATATGGGCAGCGGCATCGGTGTCACCGCCTTTGGCATTGCGGATGAACAATGGAACGCTGCCGTCACGGCCCAGCTGCAGAAGGTGCAGCACATGTCCAACCTCTATTACACCGAGCCCTGTGCCAGGCTGGCCCAATTGATCTGCGAAAAGACGGGCATGAAGAAGGTGTTTTTCGGCAATTCCGGGGCGGAAGCCAATGAATGCCTCATCAAAATCGCCCGGAAATATGCAGCGGACAAAAAGGGCAGCGATCACGTCACCATCGTGACGCTGGAGCAGTCCTTCCACGGCCGCACCCTTTCCACCCTGGCTGCCACCGGGCAGGACCATTTCCATCAATTGTTCCAGCCCCTCACTCCCGGCTTTGCCCATGCCAGGGCCAATGACCTGGACAACTGCATTCAGGTGCTTGCGGAAAACAAAGCCGCTGCCATGCTGATCGAATGTGTGCAGGGGGAAGGCGGTGTTAGGGTACTGGACAAGGAATTTGTGCAGGGCCTGTATACCTATTGCAAAGAAAACGATATCCTGTTCCTGGTGGACGAAGTGCAGACCGGCAACGGCCGCACCGGCCAGCTGTATGCCTACATGCATTACGGCATCACCCCCGATGCCTTCTCCACCGCCAAGGGGCTGGGGGGCGGATTGCCCATCGGTGCCTGCGTGATGAGCGAAAAGGTGGAAAAGGTGCTGGGCTTTGGGGACCACGGCTCCACCTTCGGCGGCAATCCGGTGTGCTGCGCCGGTGCCGTCAGCATTATGGAGCGGCTGGATGCAGGGTTTTTGGCATCCGTTGCCGAAAAAGGAAGCTGGGTTTTTGACCAGCTGCAGCATGCTCCCGGCATTGAAAGCGTGTCCGGCATGGGCCTGATGATCGGTATCAAGACGGAAAAGCCGGCCATCGATGTGGTGAAAGCCTGCATGGAAAAGGGTGTTTTGTGCCTGACGGCCAAGGAAAAGGTGCGTCTGTTGCCGGCGCTGAACATTTCCATGGATGAACTGAAGGAAGCCATTGACGTGATCAAGGCTGTGTGCGCTCAATAAGGAGGAAGCAAAAAATGGACCTGAAAAACCGGCATTTTCTCACCCTTCTGGATTTTACCCCGGAAGAAATTATGTACCTGATTGACCTGTCTGCTGAACTGAAAATGCAGAAAAAGCAGGGTATTCCCCATAAAATGCACGAGGGCAAGAACATTGCCCTGATTTTTGAAAAGACCAGCACCCGCACCCGCTGCGCCTTTGAAGTGGCGGCGGCGGACCTGGGCATGCATCCCGTGTATCTGGATCCTTCCGCCAGCCAGATCGGCAAGAAGGAATCGATCGCCGATACCGCACGGGTGCTGGGCCGCATGTTTGACGGCATTGAATACCGGGGCTTTGGCCAGGAAAGAGTGGAAGAGCTGGCCAGGTTTGCCGGGGTGCCGGTGTGGAACGGCCTCACCAACGAATACCATCCCACCCAGATCCTGGCGGATATGCTCACCATCCGGGAACACCTGGGCAGCCTGCAGGGCAAGAAGCTGGTGTACATGGGCGATGCCCGCTACAACATGGGCAACTCCCTGATGATCGGCTGTGCCAAGCTTGGCATGCAGTTTGTGGCCTGCGCCCCCAGGGCTTATTTCCCCAATGCGGAACTGATTGCCAGGTGCCAGGAAATCGCCGCCGAAACCGGCGCCACCCTGGCCTTCGAAGAAGACCCCATGACGGCCGTGCAGGGCGCCGATGTGATCTACACCGATGTGTGGGTGTCCATGGGCGAGCCGGACAGCGTGTGGGAAGAACGCATCCGGGCACTGAAGCCCTATCAGGTGAACAAGGCGCTCATGCAGGCCGCCGGTCCCCAGTGCCGCTTCATGCACTGCCTGCCCGCCTTCCACGACCTGGACACCACCGTGGGCATGGAAATCTACAAGAAGTTTGGCATCAATTGCATGGAAGTGACGGACGAAGTGTTCGAAAGCGAACAGTCCATCGTCTTTGACGAAGCGGAAAACCGCATGCATACCATCAAGGCGGTCATGGCGGCCACCCTGTAAACAGAAAAAGAGGCGAATGAATGATGGCATATCTGGTGCTGGAAAACGGCATGGCCTTCGAAGGAAAGCGCATCGGCGCAATGAAGGATGCTGCCGGGGAAATGGTATTTTTCACCGGTGTGGTGGGCTATCTGGAAACCCTTTCTGACCCTGCCAATGCAGGGCACATCGTGATGCAAACCTTTCCTGTGGTGGGGAACTACGGTGTGGAGGAAGAGGATGAAGAAAGCGGCTATACCCCTGCCGGGTATGTGGTGCGCTCCCTTTGCGATACCCCCTCCAATTTCCGCAGCACCGGCAGCCTGAACGATTATCTGGTGAAAAAGGGCATTCCCGGCATCTGCGGTGTGGACACCCGCAGGCTCACCGCCGTTTTGCGGCAGGAGGGCGCCATGAAGGCATCCATCTGCGATGCAAAGGAACTGGCGAACTTTGAAACAGATGAAATTTGCATCATCCCCTGCGAAAAGGCGGTTTACCCTGCGGAGGACGCAAAAAAGACCGTTGCTTTGTGGGATTTTGGCACGAAAAACAGCCTGATCAGCAGGCTTTGTCAGCGGGGCTGGCAGGTGAAAAAAGTGCCCTTTACCGAAAAGGCGGAAAGTATTCTTTCCATGGATTGTGATGCCGTGGTGCTTTCCGGCGGCCCGGAAGGGGCCCATGTGCCGGACAATGTACTGGCGCAGATCAGAGAATTGCTGGGGAAAAAGCCGGTATTGGCGGTGGGCCTTGGCCATGTGCTGGCGGCGCAGGCGATGGGCGGCAGGGTGCAGAAGATGCACACCGGCCACCGGGGCCAGAACCAGCCTGTTTTCTGTACGCTGAACCGCTGCACCTATGCCACCTGCCAGAACCATGGCATGCAGGTGGAGCCAGACAGCCTGCAGGGTGTGGGAGAAATGATCTACAAAAACCTGAACGATCAGGGCTGCGAGGGCATGCTGTACCCCTCCCTGGGGTGCCTGTCCGTTCAGTTTGACCCCAATGAGCAGGTAATGTCCCTGTTTGAAACCATGATGGGAGGTGACCGGTAATGCCCAAGGATCCCAATATCCGCAAAGTAATGGTGATCGGCTCCGGTCCCATTGTGATCGGCCAGGCAGCGGAATTTGACTATGCCGGGGCCCAGGCCTGCCGGGTGCTGCGGGAAGAGGGCGTGAATGTGGTGCTGGTCAATTCCAACCCCGCCACCATCATGACCGACCATCATCTGGCCGATGAAATTTATCTGGAGCCTTTGAACAAAGAAACCATCCGGCGCATCATCGAAAAAGAGCGTCCGGATGCTTTGCTTGCCGGTCTTGGCGGGCAAACCGGCCTTACCCTGTCCATGCAGCTGTCCAGAGACGGTACGCTGGAGGAATTTGGGGTAAAGCTGCTTGGCACTGACCGGGAAGCCATCGACAAGGCGGAAGACCGGGAACTGTTTAGGGATACCATGCAGAAGATCGGCCAGCCCTGCGTGCCCTCCGGCATTGCAAACGATGTGGAAACCTCCCTGCAGATCGCCCGGGAAATCGGCTATCCCGTGATCGTGAGGCCGGCCTTCACGCTGGGCGGCTCCGGCGGCGGCATTGCGGAGGATGAAGCGGAGCTGAACATCATCGCAAGGGCCGGGCTGGATGCCTCCCCCATCCATCAGATCCTGGTGGAAAAATGCATTTCCGGCTGGAAGGAAATCGAATTTGAAACCATGCGGGACAGCCTGGGCAATGCCATTGCCATCTGCTCCATGGAAAATGTGGACCCTGTGGGCATCCACACCGGGGACTCCGTTGTGGTGGCCCCGGCGCTCACCTTGTCCCCCAGGGAATACAACATGCTGCACGATGCGGCCCTGGCCATGGTGAATGAACTGGGCATCATCGGCGGCTGCAACTGCCAGTTTGCGCTGAACCCGAATTCTTTCGAATATGCGGTGATCGAGGTGAACCCCCGGGTTTCCCGCTCTTCTGCCCTGGCCAGCAAGGCCACCGGCTACCCCATTGCGAAAATGACCACCCGGCTGGCCCTTGGCTATACCCTGGATGAGGTGATGAACGACATCACGAAAAAAACCAGCGCCTGCTTTGAACCGGCGGTGGACTATGTGGTGGTGAAGTTCCCCAAATGGCCCTTTGACAAATTTGCCAATGCCAGCCGGAAGCTGGGCACCCAGATGAAGGCCACCGGCGAAGTGATGGCCATCGGCCAGACCTTCGAAGAAGCGCTGATGAAAGCGGTGCGGGGTGCGGAGATCGGGCTGAGCAGCCTGAATGCCCCGGCCATGGATGCCGCGCCCATTGAGGAGCGGCTGGCCCGGCAGGACGACCGGCGGCTGTTCACCGTGTTTGAAGGGCTGAAGAAGGGTCTTTCTGTGGATGAAATTTACCGGATCACGAAAATCGATCCCTGGTTTTTGAACCGGATGCTGTTCCTGGCCCGGTTTGAAGGGATTCTGGAAAAAGCACCGTATTCCGAAGAATTGTACCGCCAGGCCAAGTCTCTTGGCTATCCGGACAAGGTGATCATGGGCCTGACCGGCTGGGAACAGCTGCCGGATATTCCCTTCTCTTATCAGATGGTGGATACCTGTGCCGGGGAATATGCGGCCCAGACCCCCTATTTCTATTCTTCCTTCGGCAATTTCTGCGAAAGCCGGGCCTTCCCCCGTTCGGGAAAGCCGGTGATCATGGTGCTGGGATCGGGCCCCATCCGCATCGGTCAGGGCATAGAGTTTGACTACAGCTCCGTCCATTCGGTGTGGACACTGCAGGAAATGGGCTATGATGTGGTGATCGTCAACAATAACCCCGAAACCGTCTCCACCGACTATGACACCGCTGACCGGCTGTATTTTGAGCCCCTGACCCCTGAAGATGTGATGAACATCATCCGGGTGGAAAACCCGGTGGGGGTGGTGGTGGCCTTTGGCGGCCAGACCGCCATCAAGCTCACCGCCTTCCTGGATCAGGCGGGCATTCCCATTCTGGGCACTTCTGCAGAGGGGATTGATACGGCGGAAGACCGGGCCCGGTTTGATGCGCTGTTGGAAAAATTCTCTATCCGCCGTCCCCGGGGCATGGGGGTGAACACGGTGGAGGAAGCATTGCAGGCAGCGCAAGAGCTGGGCTATCCTGTGCTGCTGCGCCCCTCCTACGTCATCGGCGGCCAGAACATGACCATCTCCCGCAATGCCGAAACCACCCGGCGCTATATGGAAAACATCCTTTCCGGGGGCATTGAAAACCCGGTGCTGGTGGACCAGTATATGCCCGGTATCGAGCTGGAAGTGGATGCCATTTCCGACGGGGAAAGCGTATTGATCCCCGGCATTATGGAGCATATCGAGCGTGCCGGTGTGCACAGCGGGGACAGCATTTCCGTCTATCCCCCTTACACCTTGAACGATTATCACCTGGAAAAGGTGGTGGACTGTTCCCAGAAGCTGGCCCTGGCGCTGAAAACCAAGGGGCTGGTGAACATCCAGTACCTGATCTGGCAGGATGAACTGTATGTGATCGAAGTAAATCCCCGGGCCAGCCGCACCGTGCCCTATATCAGCAAAGTGACGGGCGTGCCCATGGTGGACCTGGCCAGCCGGGTGATGCTGGGTGAACGTTTGGCAGACATGGGGTACGGCACCGGGCTGTACCGTACACCGCCTTACTGTGCGGTGAAGGTACCGGTGTTCTCCTTCGAAAAGCTGAACGATGCCAATTCCATCCTGGGCCCGGAAATGAAATCCACCGGCGAAGTGCTGGGCATTGGCAAGACGGTGGAAGAAGCGCTGTTCAAGGGCCTCACCGCCGCCGGCTTTGCCCTGCCCTCACTCCATGGCCAGGAAAAGCCCGGTATGCTCATCAGCGTGGAAGAAAACGACTATCAGGAGATCATCTCCCTGGCCCGCAGGTTCTCGGACCTGGGCCTTACCCTCTATGCCACCAGCGGTACGGCTGCCGCCATTGAAAAAATGGGGGTAAAGGTGCAGCCGGTGAAAAATGCCACTGAAGATTCCCAGCTGATGCAGCTGTTGGAAAAGGGCAATATTGCCTACATCCTCTACACCGGCGCGGTGAAGGATGCCACGGTGGGGGATTATATCCTGCTTCACAAGCGGGCCATGCAGCTGGGCATTCCCTGCATCACCTCCGTGGATACGGCGGATGCCCTGGCCAGAATGCTGGAAAGCCGGTTCAATGCCGGCAATACGGAGCTGGTGGATATCAACCGCATGCGGGCCTGGCGGCAGAAAATCGCCTTTGCCAAGATGCAGTCCTGCGGCAATGACTATATCTTCATCGAAAACTTTGACGGCCGCATCACCTGCCCCGAATCTCTGTGCGTCAGCCTGTGCACCCCCCACTTTGGCATCGGCGGCGACGGCATTGTGCTGATGGAAAATTCCAGAATAGCCGATGCGAAAATGCGCACCTTCAACCGGGACGGCAGCGAAGGCCGCATGGCCGGCAACAACATCCGCTGCATGGCCAAGTATCTCTACGACAAGGGCTACATCCGCAGTGACCGCATGACCATCGAAGTGGGCGGCAAGGCATACAGCCTGAAATTGTACCTGCGCAACGGCCAGGTGTCCTCGGTGTCGGTGGATATGGGCAAGGCGGATTTGCTTGCAGCCCACCTGCCGGCGGATGTGGCATGTGAAAAAATGATCGGCTATCCGCTTGAGGTGGACGGTGAAACCTACCCTGTCACCTGTGTATCGGTGGGCAATCCTCATTGTGTTTTGTTCCCCGAAGCGCCGGATGGCCTGGACCTGAAGAAAATCGGCCCCATGTTTGAATATGCCAAGGAATTCCCCGAGCGCATCAACACCGAGTTTGTTCGGGTGGTGAACAAAACCACTTTGCGGGTGCGGGTATGGGAGCGGGGCAGCGGCGAAACCTTTGCCTGCGGCACCGGTGCCTGTGCGGCGGTGGTGGCGGCGGTGGAAATGGGCTACTGCGACAAGGACACCCAGATCACCGTGCATCTCAAGGGCGGTCCCCTCTATGTCACCTACTCCGATCGGGGCATTACCCTCACCGGGCATACCACCCTGGTCTACGAAGGCACTTTCGAATACTGACACAGCAACAAGGCGGCAGAGCATCTCTTCCGCCTTTTTCAAACCTTTCACGAAGGGAAGAGCAATGATGAACATTCTGGGGAAACCCTACACCCTGTGCATTTTTGATTTTGACGGGGTGATCCTGGACACGGAAAAATACCATTATCTGGCCTGGCGGGATGTGTTTGCAGGGCAGGGCATCATGCTGACCCCGGAAGACTATATGCCCCTGAAAAGCACCGGCAGGGAGCACATCATCGATGCGGTATGCCGGCAGTTTTCCTTGTCCCTTTCCCAGGAGCAAAAGAAAAGCCTGGCCGAGGAAAAAGGAAAGCGGTATGCGGCCTATGCTGCCGCCATCTCCCGGCAGGACCTGATCGGCGGGGTGGAACAATACCTTCAGCACCTGCGCCGGATGGGCTGCAAAACGGTGATCGCCACGTCCAGCCTGGCGGCAAAGCAATATCTGGCGGCCTTCGGGCTGGAGGGGTATTTCGATGGGGTGTACGACGGCACCCTGCCCCTGAAAAAGAAGCCGGCGCCGGATTTGTTTTTGCACATTGCAAGGGAGCAGGGCATTGCGCCGGAGCAATGCATGGTCTTTGAAGATTCCCTGGCCGGCATCGAAGGGGCCTTGCATGCCGGGATGGACGTGGTGGCCATCGGCGGCATCCGGGCAGAGAATGCCAGGAAATGCGCGGATGATTTCCTTGCTGTGCTTTCTGAAACCGTTTGAAATGCAGCACGGATTTACACAGGCGGGGCACCAAATGGCAGCGGTCATTTGTTGACAGAAAAGCCGGATGATTGATATAATGGCCGTAACGAAAAAGGAGGTGTTTTTGCCGATGCACATTCTGATCATTGACGGCCAGAGCGGCCGGATGGGCGCCCAGCTGATCGAGGGTCTGAAGAAAGCCAATCTGAATCAGCAGCATGTTCTCACCGCAGTGGGGACCAATGCGCTGGCCACCAGCGCCATGCTGAAAGCAGGGGCGGATCAGGCGGCCACCGGTGAAAATGCTGTGCTGGTGCAGTGCAGGAAGGCGGATATCATTGCAGGGCCGCTGGGCATTGTGCTGGCGGATGCCTTGCTTGGGGAAATTACCCCGAACAT
>JAFWYZ010000257.1 GCA_017517465.1 Clostridia bacterium
AGCTTGCTGACCAGCTCGTCCTCATAAAAGCACACCGCGCCGCCCTCAATGGTATTGAACACCTTGGTGGCATGGAAGCTGAACATGCTGGCATCGCCCAGCGCCCCGGCATCCACACCGTTCAGGGAGGCGCCAAAGGCATGGGCGGCATCATAAATCACTTTCAAGCCATGCTTCTTGGCAATGGAACAGATGGCCGCATCATCGCACAGGTTGCCGTACACATGCACCGGCACAATGGCCACGGTTTTATCGGTGATCAGTGGTTCGATTTTCGCCGGATCCATGCAATAAAACTGCGGATCCACATCGCAGAACACCGGCACAAGCCCATTGCGCACAATGGCATGGGTGGTGGAAGCAAAGGTGAAGGGCGTGGTAATCACTTCGCTGCCTGCCGGAAAATCCATGGCTTCCAGCACCGTTTCCAAGGCAATATGGCCGTTGGTGAACAGCGTCACATGGGGCACGGCCATCCTTTCTTCCAGCTGTGCCTGCAACTCGCGATGCTTAGCCCCCATATTGGTCAGCCACCGGCTGTCCCACAATTCTTTTATTTCTTCGCAGTATTCCTCATACCCCGGCATGGACGAACGGGTGACATTGATGCTTTTCTGTGCTCCGGGTTCCATACGCCTTTTCCCCTTCTTTGTGATTGGCCGGAAAAAATCTCTTTCCTGCCTTATTCTTCCGTCTGGCATTCCATATACATCCGGTAAAATTCCCTGGTGTCGATTTTGTTCAGCCCCTTACTTTCAAAGAAGGAGCGCACCTGTGCATCCTGCAGGAAGGGGCTGTGCATCACCTGAATATAGTCCGCTGCGGGATGGGTGTTAATTTCACAAAGCTTCATACCGTCTTCGGAAATGATTACATCCAACCCAAGATAATCCAGGGAAGAAATGTGCCGGCAAATCTGCATGATCCTTTCCCGGACGAAAGGCCAGTTGGGCACCGTTTTACCCGCCCAGCGGAAACCACTGTCCGGATGCTCAAAACATTTCCAGTTGCCATCGGGGCAGAAGTTCTTGTAACGCAGGCCATAGCCCCGGTATTCACCGGTTTCAAAATCAAAACCAACGCCAATACCGCCGGACGAAATATTGCTGGCACCACCGGTGCAGGCGGCGCCAAACCGGGCATTGGCCACCACGTTCTTCCAGATCGCATCCGCATAGGGCGTTTTGTAGGGCAGCTTGCACATAATCACCCGCAGCGTGCATTCGCTGTCCGGCCAGACGGCGGCCATTTCGCTGTGCTGACGTACATATTCCGTTACCACATAATTGCGCAGCTCTCGAATTTCGTTTTCCAGCTGCTGTTCGTCAACGGGCACATTGTTTTCATACAGCTGCGTGCCCCGGTATTCCAGCTTCATAAAGCCACGGCCGCCTGACGTGCCGGAGTTGGGCTTGACGGCCAGAATGTTCTTTTTCTTCAACAGGTTCATCAAAAAATGTTCATCATGTGCCACATCTTCCGGAGCATCCATCAGATAAGTGTAATTGCCGTTATTTTCAATATAGAGGTAATATTCCGGCATGGTATCCGCACAGCCATTGCTGTTAAGGGTATACTTGAGAGA
>JAFWYZ010000258.1 GCA_017517465.1 Clostridia bacterium
CACCTCTCCGACGAAGAAAAGTCCAAGCTCCACCACCTGCCCACCTCTCTGGAACAGGCGCTGGATGCCCTGGAACAGGATCATGATTACCTCACCGCCGGCGGTGTGTTCCCCGAAACCCTGCTGAAGAACTTCATCAAGGCCAAGCGCAGCGAATGTGCCGAAATGGCCAAGATCCCCCACCCCGCCGAATTCGACGAGTATTACAACCTGTAACAAGGGGCATTGCCCCTTGACCCCTTGGCGGATTTTCATGTTTTCCACAACAAACACTGTCCCGCTGATGCAATGATAACGGAGGAGCGATGTGGGGTTTCACCCCTGTACCCCCTCGGCAGGGAAATTTTCCCTGCACCCTCCTGCGACACACAAGCTGATAGAACCATCTTGTTTCCGCATGAAAATGAGGATGTGAAAAAATTAAGCCCACGGGCATTGTGAAAACGAAAAAAGAGCGGTTGAGAGAATAAATTCTCTCACCGCTTCTTTTTATCGTTTTCCCCGGATGCAAAGCATCCGGCCGGCGGCTGAAAGCCGCCCAGCCCGTGGGGCGACAGTACCGCACATCGAATTTCTGCATACTGCTTGCAGCAGCGGAAAACTGTTCCCCAAAAAACGGCCAACCACTTCCGCAGTTGGGTCCAGGGGCAATGCCCCTGGTGCAGGGTACAGGGGCCGCACAGGCCCCTGCCACAGCTCCAACTCACTTCTGCTCATACCGGCGGCACATGGTATACTTGGATACCGCCTGCTGGATGGCCTCCCCACCGATGGCAAAGGAAAGCAGATCGGCGATGTAGGGGGGCAGGACAGTATTGAACTTCACTTCCAGCACCATGTTCTGTTCATCATCAAACACCGGCACCGTGGGCACATGGGGGTTGAACAGATCCACCGAATTCAGGCCGGAGCGCAGGTGCTTGTCGAACGTGATGCGCACTTCTTCAGCGGGATGCAGGAACGCTTCCCGTTCATAGTCCACGATCACCACAGGACGCAGCAGGTTGGTACGCATTTCCCGGTATACATCCCCCAGCAGTCCCCACTGGGTTTTTTCCAGGCCACGGGGATCTCCGGCGATGATCTGCTCTGCCAGGGCCCTTCCAATTTCCACTATACGCTTGGAAATCAGGTTTCCGGCCTTGGTTTTGCATTCCATGAACACTTCCGTGTCCTTCATGTTGTAAATGCGGATGCGGTACTTGTCACGGTTTTTCACACCGTCGATTTTGTCGTAATACGCATCGTCAAACACCGTATCAAAATACAATGAGCGGATATGATAAGACCCGCCGTTTCTGACGGCGTTCTTATCCAGATGCAATACCGGTGTCAATACGCTTTTCAGCACCCGGTACTGCATGTCTGTGATCAGATATTTCAGCTCATGGCGAAGAGGCAGCGCCATCTGTTAAGACCCCGCTTCCACTTGGCAGGCCACCAGCGTGGCTTCATGCACACCGGCAATATCCAGCATATTGGAAACGATATCCGCCCGATGATCCAGCCGCACTTCCACCGTGGTTTCACTGCCGCTGCGGGTGACGGTCTTGGAACGAATGCGATAGAAACGCACGCTGCGCTTCAGCTCGTTTTCAATTTCACGCTGCACCTGTTCGTCATGGTGAATCACCAGCAGGTAGCCGTTGGGGCTGCGCAGACGCTGGAAGGAAATGAACAGCATGGCACAGCTGATGCCCAGCAGCGCCACCACGGCGATCACATACGCATTGGCACCCAGCAGAATGCCCATGGTCAGTGCCCAGAACATGTAAGCCGTATCCAGCGGATCCTTCACAGCAGTACGGAAACGCACAATGGACAGGGCGCCCACCATACCCATGGACAGCGCCACGTTGCTGCCGATACACATGACCACAGGGGTGGTGATGAGGGTGAGCATAATGAGGGTCAGGGAGAAGGTGGGGCTGTAGAGCACACCGCGGTAGGTCTTTTTATAGACCAGGGCAATGATGCTGCCGGCAATGAATGCCGCCACCAGTGCGATCAGCACATTGACGGGGGTAAAGCTGGACAATTGGTTGGCAAACCAATCGGACAGGCTCGAAGCGCCGTTGGCTACGTCGTTAAAGGTGATGTTGCTATTTTCCATAAGGGTTCCTCCTTCTTATGTTCGGGCACTTTATTCAGCATCCGGATTGGCAGGCCGGGGGCCGAAGTAATATTCCATCTGGCTGTTGTTCAGGCCAAACTGTTCCTGCACAAAGCCCCACAGGCGGTAAGGCCTGTACACCATGGTTTCGTTTTTCATACGGTCCACACGCACCCGCCAGTAACGCATATACCCTTCGGCAGAGGTGGGCGAATCGATATTGATGGCCTTCTCTTTATACTGGGCCCATCTGGCATAATGCCGCTGCAGCTCCGGCTCCACAAGGGCCGCCGCCGTTTCCAGCTCCTGCTGCATCACTTCAGTGGTGAGTGTCTGGAAGATGACCCCCAGTCTCGTCAGAAACTGATCCCGGATCACGTCCGATTCGATCATCTTGCGGAAGATGGTGTTGTTGATGTTCTGCTGACCCATACCGGTGGTCTTCAGGTACGACCGGGGGCTTTCAAACCCGGATCTGAACAGGCCATAGTCCATGTCAAACAGCAGGCACTTCCACTTGCTTCCCTCCTGGGGCAGCTTATAGAACATAATGTTACCGGGGTCGGAATCCCCGAAGAACATCTTGATGGCATACCACTCGATATAGTTTTCAATATCGATATGGTCGTAGAGATACTGCAGGTCGCCTTCGCTGGTGTTGGGGGACAATTGCTCAATTTCCTTCAGCATGGCCCGGTATTCTTCGTTGCTGCCCTGCACCTCACCCCAGCCTGCACGCAGGATGGTGATGTTTTCCAGGGTTTCCTTATCCTCCAGGTCAATGCCCTCAAACTGGGCAATGGAGAACCGGTCCTTGCGTTCCCGCAGGTTGTAGTGGCCCCAATACTGGCCGTTGAGATAAACAGCCACCGGCCGCCACGTCAGGGTCAGAAGCACGTCCTGGTTCAGGTATTTATCCACCAGGCTGGTCTGCACCGCATCGGCCACCCTGGTCCACACACAGTCGTTACCGGAGTTTCGCAGGGCAAAGCTTTTGTAGAAGTCATAAGGCCTGTCTTCAAACAGCGGATAATTGAAATACTTTTCTCCATACGCAGCCTGAGCCCGGATCTTGAAGGATTTTTGGGGCATATCCAGGGAATAGTCCCCCATCAGGTCCATCTTGATGCCCTGAGAGATGTACGCTTCCCCGCTTTCTTTGTGGAACAGTTCCACATACCCGGGTCTGTCCACCTTGCCCCAGTTTCTGTACACCGGGGTTTTGAAGGGCAGTTTTTCCTTGTTCACCACCAGTTCCTGGTCCGCCTTGTAATACCGGGGGTCCGGCGCATCGGAGAGCAGGCCCGTCAGTTCATCCCACAGTTCATGGGGCTCGCACACCAGGCTCACCACGTCCATGGCATGATAGGTGTTCATGATGTAGGATGCCGTCACCGTATCGGAGGGCTGCTTCCCCGCCTCAAAGGCCCTGGCGCGCACCACTTTGGTGGTGGAAAAATCCGTCAGCTCCTCACATCCATCGTAATAAAGAAAGCCGTTATCGATGGTGGGAATGGAGCCATCCAGGGTATAGCGCACGGTGGTGCCCTCCGGCACGGAGATCTTCACGCTGATTTTTCCCTTGTACAGCCCGCTTTTCAGCTCGAACACCGGTTTTTGAGAGAAGCCGGAAAAGCCGCGGCCGTTTTCGGCACCGGGAGTGGGCGCATCATAATAAAAAAAGCCGTTGGCGCCCTGTGACCTTCCGTAGGAAATATCGGTAGGAATTTCAGGAAGGTACATCTTGTCCAGCACACGGCCCGTGGCATCGGAAAAGGTAATGGTTTCTCCCCCGGCGCGGGTCAGGCTGAAGGAAGCATGCAGGCGCTGTGCATTGCTGCCCGGGTCTTGCGAGCCGTCCAGCAAAATCACCATATGCTGTCCCGGAAAAATGGACGTCCCTTGCGGAAACGTCCATTTCAGGGGCCAGTTGATATTATCGCTCAGGCCCCAGCCGGAAAGATCCCAGGTTTGGGTAGAGGAATTATAAAGTTCCACATAGTCCGTGGCACCCAAGCCGTTGATGGCCTGAATTTCAGCGGCAGAAGCCATGACCTCCGTCAGATATACGCCGCTGAAATTGATCCCGCGCATATACTGATCAGCACGGCTCTGGCCGTATTCGTTGTTGGGGGCACCGGGGGTGGCCAGGGTGTATACCTGCCACTGGCTCATGTCATCGGCGCTGCGGCCCCAGCTGGTGTCCCTGTCCAGATTGCTCACCGTCACACGGTCGATCAATTCGCCGGTCACCGTGGACAGCATCAGTGTTTCTTCCTGGTTGTTGATGGAGAAGTTGGTATGGGGATAGGCGGTGTTTACCTCCACCTTATCCTTGCCGGAGCAGAACACCAGATAATACCCGTTGGCGGGGATCACCGCATTCTGGGGAAAAATCCATTTGACGGGCTTGCCCGGGTCATCACTGAGGGACAGGTTGCCCAGGTAAATATCTTCGTCGCTCAGGTTATACAATTCCACCCAGTCGCTCAGCTCGCTGTCCTCATCCCGGATACCGGAACGGGGGGACGGCATGATCTCATTGATCATCAGCTGGCCGGGAATGACGGTATAGTTATCCATGTAGGCAAAATAGCCGGTTTCGCCGTTGGGATACCCGGGAGAATAGCGGAAGGTTTTTTCAAAGGAGCCATGGTCCATCAGCGCATAGCTTTCATCGGTGTTGAGGGTGGGCACCTTCACATGGTCAATGGAAATGCCGTTGGCATCAAACAGGTAAATATCTTCCCCCAGGGAGCTCAGCTTGAACTTGGCATGCAGCACATTACCGGGCACGTCCCTGTTCACATCATCCAGGAAAACGCACACACGTCCGTTGGCGGCCAAGGTCACATCCGGGAACAGAAAGATGATCCTGTCGCTGCGGTCACTCAGGCCCACGCCTTTCAGGTTCATGGGCACATCCAGGGTGTTTTCCAGCTCCACCCAGTCGCCGAACCTGCCCAGCTCATCCGGATAAGCGCTGGTATTGTCCGACATCACTTCACTGATGCGCAGCCCGGCATGGGTGGACGTCACCCCGGTGCCCGCAACGTTCAGCGCATTGTTCACCTTTTCCTTGGGGCTTACCACCACAATCAGAATCAGCACAGCCGCAAGCAGCAAAAGCAGCGGCATCCGCACATCTTTTTTGCCGTAGCGGTTTTTACGTCTTCTATGCGTAGCCAATGGGTTCCTCCTTACAAACCGGCAGCACTGCCGGGACTCTGTCTGTTTACACCTGTATAGTATACCACATAATTTCGAAACAAAAAAGACTTATTTTTTCACATTCTCTGAATTTTTACATTCTTTTCCGACAGCATTTTCCATAAAAAAATGGGCCGCACCTGCGGCCCGGGGCTGATAAGAAATATTCACAGTTTTCCGGCTATATGGAACGCCTGCAAATCAGGCGATGCATCCGAATTTCAGGCGGCAAAGCCGCATCACGCATCAGGCTTCCGGCACCATCAGGCCCAGATTGCCGTCCTTGCGCAGGTAAAGCACATTGGTGCGTTCGGTTTCGATATCCACGAACACGAAGAAGGAATGGCCCAGCAGTTCCATCTGCAAAATAGCGTCTTCCACTGCCATGGGACGGACGGGGAATTCTTTGGTGCGGACGATGGTGCGTTCGCCCTGACCGTAAACCTTGGGATCTTCAATGAATTCAGGCACTTCTTCCTGATAGGCATCTTCACGCAGCCGCTTTTCCAGCTTGGTACGATGCTTCAAAATCTGCCTTTCCAGCTTGGCCAGGCACTTGTCGATGGCCATGAAGAGATTGTCTCTGCTGGAGGATTCCGCGCGCATAGTGACCCCATTCATGGGCACCGTGATTTCGCAGATGCGTTCGTCCCTTTCCTTGCGCAGACGGACGAACATTTCCGTATCTGCTTTCAGGTAGCGTTCCATGGTGGCAGTCTTTTTGAAGATGCGGTTGGAAATACCGGGGGTGATAACCATGTTCTTGGCGGTAATGTTGGTTTTCATGGCGATTCTCCTTTCGCATTATGATAGCCGGGCCTCCCGGCCTTATTTTCTTCTTCTCTCTTCTGTGTATTTCTTATATTCGACACCAATTCTCTCATTTCCTGCTGCAAAGAAAGAAAATTTTCATTTTCTTTTTTTCTCTGTTTTAGTTACATTCACAAAACAAAAAACAGCCGTTATGTAACCGGTACAGTTACATTTCAGCCGTTTTTGCATTTTCTATGTAATTGATTATTCTACGCTGATCAGGTAATAATACAGAGGCTGGCCGCCGGAATGCACTTCCACATCACAATCTTCGTAGATGCTTTCAATTTCATCCGCCAGCGCCTGGGCATCTTCCTCGGTGGTATCGGCGCCGTAGTAGACCGTGATCAGGCCGTCATCTTCGGTAACGATATCCTTCATCAGAGACAGGGCCACATCCCGGGTGTTATCGGCTTTGAAGGTCACCTTGCCGTTATGCAGGCCGATGATATCCCCTTCGTTGATGTGCATGTCTTCGAATTCGCTGTCACGGACGGCGAAGGTGATCATCCCGGTGCGCACCCGCTGGGCCGCTTCGTCCATGCGCTGCATATTTTCTTCGGCAGAAGCTTCGGGCTGGAAAGCCACGGCGGCGGCAATGCCCATGGCCACGTTCTTGGTGGGCAGCACCAGCACGTTCTTTTTGCTCAGCTCCGCAGCCTGCTGGGCAGCCAGAATGATATTGCCGTTGTTGGGGAACACGAACACGGTTTCCGCATTCACGGCATCAATGGCCTTCTGCAGATCTTCAATGGAGGGGTTCATGGTCTGTCCGCCTTCCACGATGCCATCCACGCCCAGATCCTTGAGGATATTGGAGAAGCCTTCACCCAGGGAAACGCTCACCATGCCATAGGGCTTGGGCGGTTCCTTGGCAGCAGCTTCGGCCTTGCGGCGCAGGTTTTCGCGGCGCTGTTCCACCATGTTCTCGATCTTCAGGTTGACCAGCTCCCCCAGGTTCAGGCCATACTGCAGGGCCTTGCCGGGATCGTTGGTATGCACATGCACCTTCACCAGTTCCAGATCGCCCACCACCAGCACGCAATCGCCAATGCGGTTCAGCTGACGGCGGAAATGATCGATATCCTCGTCCTTTTTATCTTCCTTCAGATTCTGGATCAAAAACTCGGTGCAATAAGCGAAGGTGATCTCTTCCAGGCTGTCATGGTCATCCACAAATTCAATTTCGCCGGCGCTTTCCACCGTACCGTCATGAAGATGCAGTTCGTCCAGATCTTCGCCCCGCAGCACAGCAGCATAGCCGGTGTACAGCAGCATCAAGCCGCGGCCGCCGGCATCCACAACACCGGCCTGCTTGAGAACGGGCAGCATGTCCGGGGTGCGGTTGAGAATATTTTCACCGCTGGTGAGAATCACGTTGAACAGGGCATCAAAATCATCGGGAGCCAGCTCAGCCTGACGCACAGCGTCTTCGGCGATCACACGGGCCACGGTGAGGATGGTGCCTTCCTTGGGCTTCATCACAGCTTTATAGGCAGTATCGGCGCCGCTCTTGAGGGCAGCGGCAAACTGCTTGGGGGTGATCTTTTCCACGCCTTCCAGTGCCCGGGCAAAGCCGCGGTACAGCTGGCTGGTGATCACACCGGAATTACCGCGGGCACCGCGAAGGGCACCCTTGGCCAGGGCTTCCGCCGCTTCGCCGGCGCTGGTGAATTCCTTCTGGTTCACTTCGCGGGTGGCGCTGGTCATGGTCAGGCTCATATTGGTGCCCGTATCGCCGTCCGGCACAGGGAACACGTTCAGAGCATCCACATTTTCACGATTCTTTTCCAATAATGCTGCACCCGCAAGCACCATTTCCCGCAGCAGCAGCCCGTCAATTGCTTGTACCTGAATCAAAGGTATTTCCCTCCGTTCAATTCTCTTACGTTTTCGGCATTCCTCAGATGCGGATGCCTTCCACGCTGATATTGACGGAGCGAACCTTAACCCCCGTCATGCTTTCCAGCTTATAGCGCACCACTTCTACAATGGTCTTGCACACTTCGGCCACGCTGATGCCGTATTCCACCACGATAAACAGATCAACATCCAGCTGATCGTCCACCATGCGGATCTGCACACCGCGGCTGAGATTTTCTCTGCCGAGCCATTCCACCAGACCGTCCTTTGCACGTTTGGAGGACATAGCCACAATGCCATAGCATTCCAGGGCAGCATAACCAACAACCTTCAGCAGCACCTCTTCGGAAATAAAGATGGTGCCGATATCGTTTTTCACTTTACATTCCATACTTGCTGAACCTCCTTAGCTGCCATTGACCATACTTGGTCATTAGATAGTATACGTTATTTTGGCTCAAGATGCAAGCAGAGATTTTCTTTAACAGCCCATAATGCGGTTATTTTCATGGAATTTTCATCGTATTTGCGCTTTTTTCTTCCCTTGCGCTTGTCACCTTTTCATTTTTCATATATAATAGTTTTGACCTGTTTATTGTAAATATTTTTCCGAAGGGAGTTTGTTTTTCCCATGAAACTGAACCTGAATGCACTAAAGGATCAAAAGGCCTGGCTGGATGCCGGGTTCACGCTCCCCCGGTTTGACGTGGAAAAGATTGCCGAAAAAACCAAAGCCGCCCCTGCCTGGCTGCACCTTGGCGCAGGCAACATTTTCCGTGCCTTCCCCGCTGCGGATCTGCAGCAGCTGCTGGATGAGGGCCTCTGTGACAAAGGCATCGTTGTTGCCGAATGCTTTGACGGTGAAATCATCGATAAAGCCTACCGTCCCTTCGATTCCCTGAGCGTGCTGTGCGTGCTCAAAAGTGACGGCACGGTGGAAAAGAAGGTCATTTCTTCCGTATGCGAAGCACTGCGCTGCGACGGAAAGAACGAAACAGATGATATGCGGCTGCAGGAAGTGCTTTCCGCCCCCTCCCTGCAGATGGTGTCCCTCACCATCACCGAAAAGGGCTATGCCGTGAAAAATGCAAAGGGAGATATTTTCCCCTTCATTCAGGCTGACATCGATAACGGCCCCGGCAAGGCTGCTTCCACCATGGGCAAACTGACCGCCGGGCTGTACCGCCGTTTCAAGGCCGGCAAGCTGCCCATTTCCCTGGTCAGCATGGATAACTGCAGCGGCAACGGCGACAAGCTGAAGGCTGCTGTGCTCTGCATCGCCATGGGCTGGGCCCAGAATGATCTGGTGGACGCTTCCTTCCTCACCTACCTTCAGGATGAAACCAAGGTGGCCTTCCCCATCTCCATGATCGACAAGATCACCCCCCGCCCCGATGCCGGCGTGGCCAGAATGCTGAAGGAATGCGGTTTCGAAGATACCGATACCATCATCACCGAAAAGAACACTTACACCGCCGCCTTTGTCAATGCCGAAGAAACGGAATACCTGGTGGTGGAAGACAAATTCCCCGCCGGCAGAATGCCCCTGGAAAAGGCCGGTATCTATTTCACCGACCGGGAAACCGTGGACAAAACCGAAAAAATGAAGGTCTGCACCTGTCTCAATCCCCTGCATACCGCCCTGGCCATCCTGGGCTGCCTGCTGGGCCATACCAGCATCTGCGGCGAAATGGGCGATGAAGACCTGAACAAACTGGTGCACACCCTGGCCTATGTGGAGGCCATGCCCGTGGTGGTGAACCCCGGCATCCTCTCCCCCGAAAAATTCGCCGGCGAAGTGCTGGAAAAGCGGCTGCCCAACCCCTTCATGCCTGATACTCCCCAGCGCATTGCCACCGATACCTCCCAGAAACTGCCCATCCGCTTTGGCGAAACCATGAAAATGTATCTGCAGCGGGAGGACCTGAACATTGCCGACCTGAAGGTGATCCCCTTTGTGCTGGCGGCATGGCTGCGCTACCTGATGGCCATCGATGATACGCTCACCCCCTTCACCCCCAGCTCCGATCCCCTGCTCGGCCAGATGCAGGAAGCCCTTTCCTTCCTGAAGATGGGCGAAAAGGTGGAAAAGGAACAGCTCAAGGACGTGCTCAGCCGCAAGGATATCTTCGCCATCAATGTGTACGAAACCCCTGTGGCAGACAATGTGGCCCTGTGGCTGAACAAAATGCTGGAAGGCGAAGGCGCCATCCGCAAGGCCCTGAAGGAACTGCTGGCATAACAAAAAAGAATATGATATAATAGCAAAACGGACAGAAGAACATCTTCTGTCCGTTTTTTGTTTTGGATCAACAGTAAAGTAAACGCCTGTCATCAAAGAAAGTTTCTCCCCTTCAAAGCCCTGAAATCAACACGGAGAAACATCCGCTGAGAAAAACCAGGAAATTTTCCGCATTGGTTTTGGGGTGAGTGAAGCGACCGGCCCTCCGGTGGAGGGAGCGGCTGAAAGCCGCAGGAAGCTGAACGAATCAACCGAAACAAGCGATGGAAGCGGCAGCGAACCAGCGCGCCGATTGAGGTTGCGGAAGCGCGAGAGGGGGATTTTGACTCAAAATCCCCCTCTCGCATTGCTATTCTTTATCTCTTACTTCTGTCCGTAATAGGCATTGGCGCCGTGCTTGCGCAGGTAATGCTTGTCCAGCAGTTCCTGCTGCATGCGGCCCTGATTGGGGTTGATCATCATGGCATGCCAGTCCATGAAGGCCACTTCCTCCAGCACCACAGCATTGTGCACCGCTTCCATGGCATCCTTGCCCCAGGTGAAGGGGCCGTGGCTGTATACCACCACCGCAGGAATTTCCATGGGATCTTTGCCGGCAAAGGTTTCAATGATCACATTGCCGGTTTCCTTTTCATATTCACCCTTGATTTCCTTTTCGGTCATGGGACGGGTGCAGGGAATATCGCCGTAGAAATAGTCCCCCTGGGTGGTGCCCATGGCAGGAATGCTCATACCGGCCTGGGCAAAGGTAGTAGCCCAGCGGGAATGGGTATGCACAATACCGCCCATGTTGGGATATGCCCTGTACAGCGCCAGATGGGTGGGGGTATCGGAAGAGGGCCGCCACTTGCCTTCCACCACATTGCCGTCCAAATCCACCACCACCATGTCATCCTTGGTCATGCTGTCATAGGAGACACCGGAGGGCTTGATCACAACCAATCCCTTTTCCCGGTCAATGCCGCTCACATTGCCCCAAGTGAAGGTGACCAGATTATATTCAGGCAGCAAAAGATTGGCCTGCAGCACCTGTACTTTCAAATTTTCAAGCATTTTTATTCCTCCTTCAATGCTTCGATGGCCGCCTTTTCCATTTCCAGGGAAGCCACATAGGTTTTCAGGAACCGGTTGAAGCCTTCCACATCCGCTTCATCCGCCATCAGGGTCACGGTCTTTGCATCGGCAAACACCTTGATGGCCAGATAATCTTCCAGCGTTTCGTTTTCTTCCTTGTTCAGTCGGAACGCAGCCAGCAGCGCCATGCCGTAGGGGCCGCCTTCACCGGCGGTTTCCATCACGGACACAGGTGCCTGCACAGCGGCGGACAGCATGGTCTGCCCTACCTTCGGAGTCTTGAAGAAGCCGCCGTGGCCATAGAGCTTATCGATCTTCACCTGTTCGGTGACAGTGAGGATATCCAGGCCGATCTTCAGCGTAGCCAGGGCGCTCATCAGATGAGCGCGCATGAAATTGGCCAGGGTGAAGCGGGCATTGGGGGTGCGGGCAAAGAAGGGCCGGCCTTCATCCAGATCCGTCACACCTTCACCGGAGAAATAGTTGTTGGCCATCAGGCCGCCGCAGTCCTTGTCCCCTTCCATGGCCTTCTGGAACAGCAGGGTATACAGATCACCCTTCTTCACATCGGCACCGATGGCCCCGGCAAATTCGGAAAGCAAATTCACCCAGGCATTGATGTCGCTGGTGCAGTTGTTGCAGTGTACCATGGCCACAGCTGCGCCGCTGGGGGTGGTCACCATGTCGATTTCACGGTGCACACCGGGCATCTTTTCCACCACCACCATGGCAAAGTCGCTGGTACCGGCGGACACATTGCCGGTGCGTACACGCACGGAATTGGTGGCGGTCATGCCGGTGCCGGCATCGCCTTCGCAGGGGCACACGGGAATGCCCTCCTCCAGATCCCCGGCAGGATCCAGGAACAGGGCACCTTCTTTGGTCAATACACCGGCATCCGCACCGGCAGGCAGTACTTTGGGCAGGATACCGTCCAGCGTCCAGGAAAGAGCCTTCACTTCTTCCAGTTCATTGAATGCGGCCAGCATTTTCTGGTCATAGTCCATCTTTTCGCTGTCCACAGGGAACATGCCGCTGGCTTCGCCCACACCCATCACATGCAGCCCGGTCATCATAAAATGAATGTAACCGGCCAGGGTGGTGAGACGGTGAATGCGGTCAATATGTTCTTCCTTGTTCAGCACCGCCTGATACAGGTGGGCAATGCTCCAACGCTGGGGAATGTTGAAGTTGAACAGGCTGCTCAGCTTTTCCGCCGCTTCGCCGGTGATGGTATTGCGCCAGGTGCGGAAGGGGGTCAGCAGCTGATCGTCTTTGTCAAAGGGCAGATAGCCGTGCATCATGGCGGACACACCAATGGCGCCCACCGTCTTCAGCGTTTCGCCGAACTTTTCCTGCACATCCTTTTTCAGATCCGCATAGCAGTGCTGCACACCGGCAATAATTTCATCCTGATGATAGGTCCACACGCCGTTTTCCAACCGGTTTTCCCATTCAAAGCTGCCGGAAGCAATGGGCAGATGCTTTTCATCGATCAGCACCGCCTTGATACGGGTAGAACCCAGTTCAATCCCCAGAGCACACTTTTTGAAATCCATGTTTTCTTCCTCCTTATGCTTTGCGGATCCACACCCGCATTTCACCCTTGCCCCGGTTGCCCCAGGCATAATAAGGCACGAAGGTGAGGGGCTGCTTTTCCTGCTTGGTTTCTTCTTCGCTGTACAGTGCATCGGATGTACTTTCCCGCACACCCTCCGCCGTCAATATCGTCACACCGCCCAGCAATTCCTCCCGGAACTCAGGTGCAATGGGACCGTCGGACAGGCTCAGGTTCCAAAGCTCGTCCCCATTGTCCTTTTCCTCCAGGCAATACACCACCGGGCCCATCATCAGGGCCACCTTGCCGGCATATTCGGGAATGTGGGCATGGCTGCGCATTTTCTTCACTTCCATGGGGAAAACAAGCTCAATCACATCCCCATCCTGCACCTGACCTGCAAACTCATAGCCGTTCCAGGCATCATGATCCATCTCTTCCCCGTTGATGGAGAAGGTATAGTCTTTGGCCCAGCCGGGAATGCGCAGGGCCAGCTTCTTGCTGCCTGCCTTTTCCACCCTGATCTTCACTTCACCTTGCCAGGGGAATTTGCTTTCTACCAGAAGCTTCGTATCCCCCGCTTCCACAACGGAAGAAACATACTGATCCACATACAGATATTCTTCGTTTTCCGTATACAGGTACATGGAAAGCCCGGTCAGCGTCCGCAGTACATTGGGCGGACAGCAGGCACAGCCAAACCAGCCCTTGCGCTCGTCATCGATGCGGATATCGTTGCGCCGCTCGCACCTTTCCGGCCAGGTTTCCAAGGGGTTCATGTAGAAATACTTTTTCCCATCCAGAGAAACACCGCTGAGAATACCATTATACAGTGCCTTTTCCACAATATCGCCGTATTTGCCGTGGGGGTGTGCCCGGTGCAGCCGGATGGCCGTCATGATCAGCGCAATGGAAGCGCAGGTTTCGGTATAGCACCGGTCCGGCGGCAGGTCATAATCGAAGGAGAAAGCTTCCCCCACATGGGTGGACCCCACACCGCCGGTAATGTACATCTGCTTTTGCACAATGTTCTGGTATACTCTCTCTGCCGCTTCCACCAGGCTGTCATCCCCGGCAGCAGCACCTGTTTCCACCATGCCCGCCAGCAAATACAGCTGGCGCACCGCATGGCCCCGGGCCACGGTCTGCTCTCTTACCGGCACATCTGCCTGATAATAGCCATAATCGTCCCAGAAGTTTTCACGCTTTTCGTGCAGCTTTTCCCCGCGACTCAGCCGTTCCTTGTCATAATAATAGGGCTTCTGACCGCGTTCGTTGAGGAAATACAAGGCCAGCTCCAGGTACTTCTTTTCCCCGGTCACTGCATACAGCCTCGTCAGCCCCATTTCCACTTCTTCATGGCCGGGATAGCCATGCAGCTGATTCTCCCCGGGGCCGAAGTTTTCGCACAGGCAATCTGCAAAACGGCAAGCCACATCCAGCACCTTCCGTTTTCCGGTAGCCTGATAATAGGCACAGGCCGCTTCAAACATATGCCCTGCCACATACAGTTCATGGATGTCCTTCAGGTTGGTAAACCGCTGATCCAGCCCTTTGATAATATAGTATGTATCCAGATAGCCGTCTTCCTGCTGGGCCATGGCAGCCAGATCAATGGCGCTGTCCGCCTGGGCTTCCAGAGCCTCGTCACGCTGCACGCTCAAAGCATAGCCCACACCTTCCAGCCACTTCCACAAGTCACTGTCCTGAAACCAGAAGCCCTGGAATTCCCCTTCAGCCAGTCCTGCGGCAATGCGGAAATTCTCAATACAGTGGCTGGGTGCCACCCCGGGCACCGCATCATGCAGTGTATCCCACATATAAGGAATGGCCGTATGCCTGGCATTGGCAATTCTGGGTGCAAAAAAAGCATCCCGGATTTCTACCTGATCAATTGGCACATGACGATTCATTCGCATATACCCCCATCATCAATTTTCGCTATTTTTATCTTATCATGCAGAAAAAATATCGTCAAGTGGTACGACGCTCTCTGACGGATGTTTGGCTATTTTTGTCCTTTTTTCAAAAAGAAAAGCCTGCTGGGATTTCTCTCAGCAGGCTGATTGTTACATGAAATTATTCAGCAACACGGGCCACAGCGCCAGCGCCAACAGTACGGCCGCCTTCGCGGATAGCGAAACGCAGACCCTGTTCGATAGCGATGGGGGTGATGATTTCCACTTCCATTTCCACGTTGTCACCGGGCATAACCATTTC
>JAFWYZ010000259.1 GCA_017517465.1 Clostridia bacterium
ACTTTGCCGAGGGTCACGTCATAGAGACGGGGAATGAGGGACACCAGGGTGGATTTGGCAGAGCCTGTGCCGCCGATGATACCGATGGTTTCGCCGGAGCGGATGGTGAGGTTCACATCTTCCAGTACCAGATTCTCTTTATCCCCTGCATAGGAAAAGCCCACGTTTTCAAACACGATGGAGCCATCCTTCACTTCGGTAACGGCATTTTCGGGGTTTTTGATATCCACTTCCTCATCCAGCACTTCGCAGATACGGCTGATGGAAGCCCGGGCCATAACGAAAGACACAAACAGGAAGGACAGCATCATCAGGCTCATCAGGATCTGCATCATGTAGGTGATGAAGGAGGACAGGGCACCCATCTGCATATGGCCGCCGATGATCTGGTTGCCGCCCAGCCACAAGGCTGCGATCACACAGGCGTTCATCAGGATGGACATGATGGGGCCGTTCCAGATGACGATTTTTTCTGCGGCACGCTGGGTGGCGGTCACATCGTCGGCAGAAGCTTCGAACTTTTCCTTTTCATGGGCGGCACGCACAAAGGCCTTCACCACCCGGATGCCGATCAGGTTTTCCTGAACGGAAGCGTTGAGGGCATCGTATTTTTTCATCATGATCTGGAAGCGGGGGAAAGCCTTGCTCATGATCACCACAATGCACACCAGCAAAATGGGCGCTGCCACCAGCAGAATGGGCATCATGGTGGGGTTCATGCGGTATGCCATCACCACAGCCATCACCATCATAATGGGGCTGCGCACCGCCATGCGCACCAGCATCATCACCACGTTCTGGGTCTGGTTCACGTCGGTGGTCAGGCGGGTGACCAGGGAGGCGGTGGAAAACTTATCGATGTTTTTGAAAGAGTACTTCTGTACCTTTTCAAAAATGGCCTGGCGCAGGTTCCGGGAAAAACCCATACCGCCCAGCGCGGAAAAACGGCTGCCGGCCATGCCGAAGGCCATGGAGATCAGGCTCATGACCAGCATCAGGCCGCCGTAGGCCAACACCCTTGTTATGTTGCCGGATTCGGCACTGTAGGGGATCACGTTGTCGATCAGGTCTGCGGTGAGCATGGGCAAAAGCATTTCCATCACCACTTCACCGATCATCACCAGGGGACACAGGATCAGGTATTTTTTATACTTGCCTGCGTACTTGAGCAAACGGAAAAATTGCACGGTTTACTGTTCCTCCTGTATTGTAATGGGGCCTTCTGCTTCTTTGTGCAGCCGGCAGATGTTCAGATTCCGGGTGGTTTCGTCTGCCAGGTTGTCAAACATTTTGTCGCACAGGGCTTTGAAGCTGTGCATTTCTTCTTCTGTAAGGTCTTTGAACATTTCCTTGTCCATCTGTTCCATGCCGCTGCGGCCTGCCAGCATCCGGGAAAGGCCCTTTTCGGTGAGGGTGAGGCAATTGCGGCGGCTGTCCAGCTTGTCCTGCACCCGCTGCACCAGCCCTGCTTTTTCCAGCCTTTTCAGGCTGGCTGCGGCGGATGCCTGGGTGATATCCAGGGCCTGGGCCACGTCCCGCTGGGTACAGCCGGGATGGGCATGGATGAACTCCATCATCCGGGGCTGCCCGGGATACAGGGCCAGACGGCCCATCATGCGGTGCACCCGGATTTTCCGCAGCAGCTCCAGCCGGTGCATGGCCGCCGCTGCGTCCCTTTCATTCATGTGTCTGCTCCTTTCGAAAATACTCAAACGTTTAACATTATAGGCATCAAAGGCCGTTTCGTCAATATTTTTTACAAAGTTGGAAGGAAAGAAATGATGCTTTTTTTCGTTCAATCAATAAAGGAGGAAAATGCGACAAAATGATGCAAAACTGTTTACAAAACTGTTAACGATGTGTTATACTTTTATGTGCTGAAAAAGGCGCTGTAAAAGGGAAAGGAGTGCCCCGCATGAATGGAAGCCGCGGTCATTATGCATCTGCACCGCTGAATAATATGAAAAACAAAAAGAATATACAGGCCGGGGGAGGCGGAATGAACAGCCGCAAGCCCCGGGCTGTGCAGCGTTCCGGCTGGCTGTCGGTGATGGTGACGCTGGTGCTGCCTGTATTGTTTTTGGCGGCATTTTTGATTGACAGCAGTGTATTGCGTCTTGTTTTTCTTGGAGTTGCAGCGATTTGCGTGGCAGCCATGTGGGTGATGAATGTGTTTGCCCATGGTGCCCGTTCCACCCTTACGGTTGCCTATGTGGCGCTGATGGCGGTGATCGTTATGAGCCTGATCCTGGGCATGCAGAGCCCGGAAAGCCGTGCCGTTTCCGTAAACCCCAAGAACCAGACCGGCCAGTTTTCCAACGAAGTGAACAGTGATGCCCTCAGTGCTTATCTGAACAGCAATGCGGCAACGCCTACCCCTGCTGTTTACAATGCGGAGGGAAGTGCCCTGCCCACGGCCCAGAAGCGGCTGTCCGCATTCATGGATATGTGGTATGAAAACGATATTCCGGGTATGCTGGAGTTGTGTGTGCCCTCCTGGAAGGAACAGCAGCAGGAGGCTGCCGGCAGACTGTGGAACCTGATGATGAGCCGCAAGCCGGTGGGCTATGATGTGGAGAGCGTTTCCGGCACCGAAGCGGATACCAGCCGCACCATTACTGTAAAAGTAACTTTCCTCAATGAAGGTACGGGTGAAAGTACCCTGAACCGGATGCAGGTGCTCATGTTCCGGGTGAATGAGCAGTGGTATATAGATCCCCAATCCCTCAGCAGCACTGTGATTGATGAGGAGGCAGAGCGCAAGCGGGCAGAACAGGAACAGAATAAAATTGCCTCCACCAAAGCACCCGCTACCCCCACACCGGTGCCCCAGGCCCAGGATACCGTCATGCTTTACTATAATGCGGACGGCGGCAAGTATTATCATGCCACCAATATCTGTGAAGCGGTCGACCAGCAGTACTGGCCCCTGACCGGGTTCTATTACAGTGATCTGAATACAACGGCATTCAAGAACCTGATCCAGTGCCCCAAGTGCAACCCGCCTTCCCGCTGATCAGGCCTTATCGGGTGAGGGAGGCAATATAGCTTTCCAGGCCGCAGAATACATGCAGCTGGCAGTACTTGATGCGGCTGCCCAGCCGGGTTTCGTTTTCTGCGGAAATGCACTGGGAAATCAATTCCTGCAATTCGTTCATCATCTCCGAAAGGGCGGTGACGGCAGGATGGTTTTCCGTTTGAAAGAGGGCCTGAAGCCGTGCGCACAAAGCCTGCAGGGAAACCTGCTGGGAGGAAAGGGCTTGCCTGATTTCTTCCGTCTTGATTGTTCCCTGATCCAGGGACTGGGACAAGTGGCTGAGGGTGGCGGAAAGCTGCACACAGAAGCTGCAGGCATCTTCCAGCGCATTGAGCTGGGATTTCAGGCCGTTCAGGCGCAGGGTAATACCGGGATAGGCCATGGGATAGATGTAGACGTCCACACCGTGCTGCTGACTGAGCCGGGTTTGTACGGCGGCAGCTTCTTCCCGTGTGGCGTAAACGGCAGCCAGCACCCGGTAGCCGTCCTGCTGATGCACATAGCCGGCGGCACCCCGGCTGATAAACTCTTTGGCCAGGGCATCGGCGCCGCTTCTTTCGGAAAACACTCCCAATTGCAGGGCAAAGGCCTTGCCCTGTTCCAGGGTGAGGGTACGGCTTTCCTGCTGCATGTCCTCTTTTGTGAAGGATGGCAGGGAAACCGATGGCAGTGTGACTTTGCCGCCGAGGCCAAGATATAAGAGAATCACTGCTGCAGTCAGGAATGCAAGCAACACAAGAGGTGCTTTATTTCGGCTTGTTTTATATTTTTTGATTCGAATTTTACCGCTGCGCATGGCGCTCCCTCCGTTTCGGAAAAGCGTATGCGCCGGCAATGCAATTCATGACACCGGAGGGAACAGCATGCGCTATCATATCGATACCATCCCGGTCTGGGATGCGGTGAAACTGGAAGGGGAGTGCCCTTTGTGCGCCCTGCGGCGTAAAGTGGAAAAGACGGATGTGGAGCGGTATCTGGGCGGCTCCGTGATGGAACCGGACACCCGCATTCGCGTGAATGAAAAGGGCTTTTGTCAGCGGCATCACAAAATGCTGTCCGAGCAAAAAAACAAGCTGGGCCATGCCCTGATGTGCCATACCCATCTGAAGACCACCATGCAAAAAGCGCATGGGGCTTTTGACCGTGCGCAAATCGGCGCAAAGGAAGAAAGCACCGCGCCGCTGATGAAGCGGATGATGGGCAAGACAGGCGGCCGGGAGGAAATTCTCAAAGCGGCAAAAATGCTGCGGGAGATCACCGACAGCTGCATCCTGTGTGACAGCATTGATGAAAACATGCAGCGGTATGCCTACACCCTTTTGCATCTGTATCAGAACGATGCGTCTTTCCGCCGGGCATTTGCCGCTTCCAAAGGGCTGTGCCTGAAGGACATGGCGCTGCTGATGGAAATGGCCGCCCATGAAATGAGCGGCAAAATGCTGGATGAATTCATCCGGGATCTGTGCAGCGCCACCGAAAAAAGCCTGGAGAAAACGGAAGGGGATCTGGAATGGTTCACCCTGAAGTTTGACTACCGCAATGCGGATAAGCCCTGGGGTGACAGCAAGGATGCCCTGGAAAGAGCCGTGACCAAGCTGCGCGGCTGGTGCATCGGGGAGGAGCCTGACGGTCAATGAAAAAACTGATCCTGATCCTGGTGTGTCTTTGTTTTATGCTGTGCGGATGCGGAGCAGGAAACAAAGAAGCCGGGAACGATTCTTTGATGATGCCGGTAACAGACGCGGATGCTTCGGGGCTGGAGGGACAGAAGAATGTCTACACCCTGTATTTTAGGCTGGGGGATACCGGCTATCTGGCACCGGAGGAAAGAACGCTGACGGTGGAAAAGGATGACACGCCGGAAATGGCGCTGATCCGCAGCCTGATCGCCGGGCCTGCCGCCACGTCTGCGGATCTGACCCCTGTTTTTCCCAAGGATACCCAGGTGTTGGCAACAGCCAAGCAGGGGAGCACGCTGTTTGTTACGCTGAACGAACGCTTCTTGTCCGGCTATGCGGCGGAGCGTGCTGACGGAACCGCTGAAGAAAAGCAGGCGGCGCTGAAGCTGGAAAAGGAGCTTTGTCTGGATGCGCTGGCAGCCACCCTGACGGAAAACGGGCTGTGCAGCCGGGTGCAGATATTGATTCTGCATAACCGGCAGCAGGGCAATTCCATGCGGCTGGAGGAAGATTACCTGCTGCAAAACGGCAGCAGGCTGCCGCTGGAAGCCTGGGTGCGCCGGGAAGAAAGCCTGTATACGCCCCACAACGCTGCCCGGCATATGCTGACCCTTTGGATGAACCATAATTTCTCCGGTCTGGCAGGCTGCGTTTCTTCTCAGGGAAAGCCGTCCGGGCAGATGATGCTGGAGGCCATGGAAAACAGCCCGGCCCTGACCGGCTTTGCGCTGGGCCACGGCCAGGTGCCGGCAAGCGGCCGCAAGGCCGTGATCGCGGCAGACCTGTTCCTTCACCTGAACGGAAACGACTGGACGGTCAAAGGATGGCCCCTCACCCTTGAGCGGGAGGGCGGCGTATGGAAAATCAGCTGGGAAAGCCTCAGCAGCATGATGGCAGAGGAATGATGAACGGATGAAACGATACGGATACAGGCTGGGGGCCCTTCTTTTGTGCCTGATGCTTTTGCTGAGCGGCTGTGCCGCAAAGGAAACCCCTGCGGTGCAGATCACCCTGCCCCCGGCAGAGGCACCCAAAGCAGTGCCCCTCAATGATGATATGCAGACGGGCAGCCGGACGGTGTTTTTTTACTTGCCCTCTCAGGATGGCATCCGGCTGACGGCGGTGCCCGCCACGGCGGAGCTTTCCGTTTCCAGGCACAGTGCCCAGACCCTCAGCCAGCTGCTGCTGAGCTATGAAGGGGGCGAGGGTGTAATGCCCCTGCCTGCGGAAGCGGTGCTTTCCGAAACGGCAGCGGTGGAAGTATCCGGCAATGTGGTCACAGTGAACCTGGCTGCATCTGCCCTGCGCCTTTCCCATGAGGAACTTTTCACCGTGGGTCAGGCCCTGGCCAATACCCTGTGCCAGATGGATGAGGTGCAGTATGTGAATGTGCTGGTCAACCATGTACAGCCGGGGCTGGATGTGGCAGGCACGGTGCCGGCAGGGTGTTACCGGGAAAATACCCGGGATGATCTGAATACCCTGTGGAGCCGGGCAGCTGCCGGAAAGAATGCCCAGCGGCTCACCGCTGCGGCAACGCTGTATTTTCCTGCTGCCGGTGCCCGCGGTGTGGTTTGCGAAGCACAGGAAATGGCATTTACCGATCTGACCCCCTCCGGTATGATGAATACCTTGCTGGAAGCTTTGCATGCAGGCCCAAGAACCTTGCAGGGCCTTCCTGCTTATCCGGATTTCAGCCAATTTCTGGTGGAAGCGCCGTATGTGGCGGAGGTGAACGGTACCCGGCGGGCAGTGCTGCGCTTTGATGCCGGGTTCAACGGTGCCATTATTGAAAGGGGCATTACCCGCTCTGTGATGGTGGCATCGCTGGTGTATACCCTGACCACATTCCTGCCCGGTGTGGACGGCGTGGAAATGTACATCGGGGATGAAAAAATCACCTCCCTCACCCCCTCCGGTACCTATACCGGGGCAGGGGAAACCATCCAGTTCGAGGATGGGCTGATGCAAAGAAACGATTTTTCTGCGTTCCTGCTGTCCTCCTGTCATCTGTATTTTGCGGATGAGAAGGGGATGCTCAGGGATGTTACCCGCACCGTGCCCTTTTATGAGAGCAGGAATGTGCGCCGCATCATCAATCAGCTTTCCAGGGGCAGCCAGCCCTATGACAGCACCGAAAATCTTTACAGTGTGATGCCCGAGGGATTCCGGGATGCGGATCTGATCGGTGTGGCTTTTGACAGGGATACCCTGATCCTGAATTTTTCCAGGCAATTGGTGACCCTTTGCGAAAAGATGGATGCCGATGCCGAAAAACGGATGGTATACAGCCTGGTGAATTCCCTGTGCCATCTTGAAGGGGTAAAAAAAGTGCAGATCCTGGTGGAAGGCACTCAGCCGGACAGCCTGGCAGGACATCTGTATTTGCCCGGTGTGTTTCTTCCTAATCCCGATATGGTTACCTGGTGAGTTTCATTCTGAAACAGAAAGTAACTCTCTGAAGACAAACGGGTCAAATGATGCAAAAAATGGCAAAATAACAGCCGAATTGATGAAATAGCCAACAAAAAGAAATCGAAATGTAACTAAATACGGAAAATGAATGTTGACAAATCAATCTTGTTGGTGTATGATGTGACCTGTGAGGAGATAAATAACCGGTGAATGGCCCTGATGAAGGGTTATTCCGGTTAAAGTAAGAGAGATTCCTAATGATGATGGTCCCCGGAAAAGTGGGGGAAAGGAGCTGTTTCTGATGAAGAAATTCCTGAGTGTTCTGTTGGCAGTATGCCTGCTGATGGCTGTATTTACTTCCGCTGCGCTGGCTGAAAAGGGCCCCAAGGGTCCCAAAGGCCCCGGTATCAAGCACGAAGAAAAGCTGGAAAACAAACAGCTGAAGGAACTGCAGAAGATGGTGGACAAGGCGAACCGCGAAATTGAAAAGCTGGTGAAGCATGCCCAGAAAACCCCTCATGACGATATTGACTGGCTGCAGAAAAAAGTGGCTCAGGTGACGGCTCCCGTGTTCGCCTATGCCAAGCGCATCGGTGCTGTGGTGGAATGCACCTACACCACCTACTACATCGACGGCCAGTATGTGCTGGTGGATCCCCTGCGGGTGATCAACATTACCTGACGCTTGTTTTCTTACAACAACACAAACCATATGCGCCCCGGCTATTGCTGAGGCGCAATTTTTCAAAACAAGGGGTATGAAACCATGAAAGGGCTGTACTTGCATGAAGCAGCAAGGGAAAACCTGAACTGCGAGGATGAAAACCAGTTCCTGACGCTGCTGGCGAAGAAGGGAAACTTTGAAGTGATGACCCAGCGGGTCATCCGTGGTGCAACAGCTTGGCTGTACCCTGCAGAGAATCCCGGTGACATGGAATTTTTCTTTGTGCATACGGGAGAAATGGAAATCGTGCTGGGTGAAGGGGAAACCAGGCGCATTGGCCCCGGCGATTCTTTTTACACCCAGGGTCTGTCCCGGAATGTGCTGATGCGCTGCCTGGAAGATGCCATGCTTGTGTATGTATCCACTTGCCCTGCTTTTGACGAACAGGATTACTGGCAGAAGGAACTGCGTGCCCTGATGCGCCGGGTGGATGAATATGACCATAATACCAAGCGCCACAGCCGGGCTGTGATGCGCTATGCGGTGCGCCTGTATGAAGCACTGGCGGATCAGCTGGATGACGGTAAAATCGAGCTGGAAGGGTTTATTGTGGCTGCCCTTTTCCACGATGTGGGCAAGTGCAACGTGCCGGGCAGCATTCTTCGCAAAAAGAGCAAGCTGACCCCGGAAGAATATGAAATCGTGAAGTGCCATCCCTGTGACAGCGCCACCATTCTCAAGCCCATGTACGGCGAAAAGATTGCCAACATCACCCTTATGCATCATGAACGCATGGACGGCAGCGGATATCCCCAGGGCCTGAGCGGAGACCAGATTCCCATGGAAGCCCGGATTCTGATGGTGGCAGACTCTTTTGATGCCATGACCAGCGAGCGGGGATATAACCGGGTGATGGGCCTGGAAGAAGCGGCAGAAGAAATTGTGAGCCAGAACCATCTGTATGATCCTCTGGTGGCACAGACGCTGCTGAAGTTGGTGAAATCCGGCCAGATCAAACGGGAAGAAGAAACAGAAAACTGAAAAAACGGGGAAGGGGAAGCGGAAAGGCATTCTCCTTCCTTTTTGTCAAAGAAAGGATGAACAAAATGCGTGCCGAAATCAGAAAACTGGAAGAAAATCTGTACCTGATTGACGATGCCGGGGAAAGTACGGCTTATCTTTTGTGCGGCGAAAGGCAGGCTGCCCTGATCGATACCCTGAACGGGGTGGAGGATCTGAAGGAAATTGTATCCTCTTTGACGGATCTGCCGGTCACCGTGATCAATACCCACGGTCACTGCGATCATATTGCCGGGAATATCTTCTTTGATGAAGCCTGGATCCATCCTGCCGATGAAGGGCTGGCAGGGGAGCATTTCACCATCATGCAGGAAGTGCTCAGGCCCTGGGGAAA
>JAFWYZ010000260.1 GCA_017517465.1 Clostridia bacterium
ATATTTGCCCATTGAACAGCAGCATCTGCCGGGGCTGGCCCAGGCCATGATGGCCGCTTATGCCAAAGAACCCTGGAACGAACAATGGACGGAAGAGAGGGCGCAGCGCCGCATCCTGGCCATTCTTTCCAATTACCAGTCTGCCGGTATGGCGGCGGTGGAGGAGGGTAAGGTGATCGGCGGGGTGCTGGGCTATGTGGATCCCTATGCGGAGGAAGATTTTTTCTTCGTGTCGGAATTGTTTGTGATGCCCGAATATCAGAAAAGGGGCTATGGAAAGGGCCTGTTGCTGGCCCTTGAAAAGGAACTGGCCGCAGCCGGTGTGCATGTGACCCAGCTGATCTCCATTGACGATAATCTGGGCTTTTATCATGCTTCCGGCATGGGCAAGGACAGCGTGAATGTGATGTTCAAGCGGTTTTAAGGAGAAAAGATGTTAGAAAGAATGGATGCCTTTTTTGAAAAAAGGCTGGATGGATACGACGAGCATATGCGCACCAATGTGGACGATGAGGGCCAGTTTTATGCTTTCACCGCGGCGCAGTTGCCCAAGTGTGCCGGGGCCAACGTCCTGGACCTTGGCTGCGGCACCGGGCTGGAGCTGGAGGAATATTTCCCTTTGAATCCCACGGCACAGATCACCGGTATTGACCTGTGCCGGCCCATGCTGGATGCACTGGAAAAGAAATTTCCGGGGAAGAAGCTGCGGCTGATCTGCGCTTCGTATTTTGATGAACCGTTTGGCAGTGCCTGCTTTGACGGGGCGGTTTCCGTGGAATCCCTGCACCATTTTACGAAGGCGCAGAAGATTCCCCTGTACAAAAAGCTGCAGGAAAGCCTGAAGGCAGGGGCATCCTTCATCCTGACGGATTATTTTGCGGATATTCAGGAGAGGGAAGATTATTTTCAGCGGGAATTGATCCGGCTGAAAAAGGAGCAGGGCATTGAGGATGATGCGTTCTATCATTACGACACGCCGCTTACGGTGGAAAACGAAACGGATGCGCTGCTGCAGGCAGGGTTTGGAAGCGTGGAAGTATTGAACCGGTGGGAAAACACCTACACCCTGAAGGCAACAAAATGAAGGAGGAACACACCATGCATGTGATGGAAGCCATTTTGAACCGGCACAGCTATCGCGGTCAATTTTTGCCCGATCCCGTGCCCAGAGAGCACCTGACCCAGATCATGGAAGCCGGTTGTGCAGCCCCTTCCGGGTGCAACAAACAAACAACGTCCTTCATTGCCGTGGATGATCCGGCGGTTTTGGAAAAGCTGTTTGACGTGATCGATCCGAAAGTGGCAGAAACGGCTCCGGCGATAATTTGCGTGCTGACCAGAAAGATCATCGCCTATCGGGACCGCACCTTCTATGTGCAGGATTATGCCGCGGCGATCCAGAACATGCTGCTGGCTATTGTGTCCCTTGGCTATGAAAGCTGCTGGTATGAAGGCCACATCACCGATACCGACCGCATTGGCGACAAAATGGCCCGCATTCTGGGGGCGCCGGAGGAATATGAGCTGGTGTGCTTCCTGCCGGTGGGCAAGGCTGCGGAGCCTGTAAAAGGGCCTAAAAAGCAGCCGTTGGAAGAAAGATGCCGGTACAATTCTTTCTGAAAATGGAAAATCCCTGTTGACAAAGCGATTAAATGGGTTTATAATCACGAAAAACACGGAAGGAGGGTATGTCAATGCTGCGCTATTCTGCCAATGGTATGAATAACCTGATGCCTGTATACGTTCTGAATGAACGAAACCGGCTTGCATTGGCGTACCTGATGGGAGAATAACCAATTCTCTTTCCATAGGCTTATCGCAGTGCAGGCCAGCAAAACGGCTTGCACTGTTTTTATTTTACAAAGGAGGGATTTCCATGATTTTCACCCACCAGTACCCCATCTGTGAATTTGATACGGAACGAAAAGCCGTCATCTGTGTCGCGGATTTTCTGGAAAAGACGCTGCCGGAAAAATGCGTACTCACTTTCTTCCGCAACGAGCTGAACGCTTTTGTGCAGGAAAACAACCTGCCCCAGATCGGGTACATGCATTCCGAAGTTGTGGATATCCCCATTTACCTGTATGAATCGGAGGGGGAAAAGATCGCCATCACCATGCCCTTCCAGTGCTCTGCCGGTGCCGCCGGTACGCTGGAAGAGATGCATGCCATGGGCTGCAGCAAGTTCATCATCTGCGGCGGCGCCGGCTGCCTGACGGGACAAATGGATGTTGGGCAGATCATGCTGCCCACCTCGGCCGTGCGGGATGAAGGGGCCTCCTATCATTACCTGCCCCCCTCCAGGGAAGTGGAAGCCCCCAAGGAAACACTGGAAAAAACAGCCCGGGCACTGGGGGAGATGGGCGTGCCCTTCACCCTTGGTAAAACCTGGACCACCGATGCTTTTTACCGGGAAACAAAGGAAATGGTGGAAAAGCGCCGGGCAGAGGGCTGCCGCATGGTGGAAATGGAAACGGCGGGCTTTTATGCGGTGGCGAAACATTATGGATTGCAATTGGCCCAGCTGCTTTATGCCGGGGATGATGTCAGCGGTGAAGCGTGGGATAACCGCAGCTGGGACAGCCGCAAAGGTATCCGGGCCAACCTGATTGCCCTTTCCATTGAACTGGTGAAACAACTGTAAGGAGGAAAGAAAAATGAACCATCAGGGAACGAAAGTATTGACGACCGACCGGCTGATCCTTCGGCCTTTCCGTATTTCCGATGCGCAGAAAATGTATGATAACTGGGCCTCTGACCCGGAAGTGACCAAATTTCTCACCTGGCCCACCCACGCAAGCGTGGAAGTGACGGGGCAATTGTTGGCCTACTGGTGCAACCAGTATGAGAAAGAGGATAATTACCAGTGGGCCATTTGCCTGAAAGAAAACGACGAGCCCATTGGCAGCATGGCCATTGTGGACGGCGATTTCCGCATCGGCCGTGCAGAAATCGGTTATTGCATCAGCAAACGCTGGTGGGGCAAGGGCATCACGGCAGAAGCCCTGCGGGCGGCGATCGATTATCTGTTCGGCGATGTGGGCATGAACCGCATTGAGGCCCGGCATGATGTGAACAACCCCAATTCCGGTAAAGTGATGCAAAAATGCGGCCTGAAAATGGAAGGCATCTTTCCGGACTTTGGCTGCAATAATCAGGGGGTATGCGATATTGCCCAGTATGCTATTCTGAAAAAGGACTGGAGGCAGCAAACATGAACAAACCCATTGATATTACCGGGGTGGAAATAAGGACGGAGAGGCTGCTCCTGCGTCCCTTCCGGGAAAGCGACCTGCAGGATTTTTATGAATACTGCAAGGTGGATGGGGTGGGCCAGATGGCCGGCTGGCATCCCCATGAAAGCATCGAGGTATCCAGGGAGATTCTCCATCACTTTCTGGAAGGGAAAAAGACCTTTGCGCTGGAGTATGAAGGCAAGGTGATCGGTTCCCTGGGGGTGGAAAAGTACAGCGAATACTGGTTCCCCCAGCTGGCGCCTTATCAGGGCCGGGCCATCGGCTATGTGCTGTCCAAAGCCTATTGGGGAAAAGGGCTGATGCCGGAAGCGGTAGGGGCCGTGAAGGAATGGCTGTTTGAGAAAGAAGAACTGGATTTCATCAATGCCGGCCATTTTGACTGGAACCGCCAGTCCGCCAGGGTGATCCACAAAAGCGGCTTTCGCTATATGGGCACTATCCCTTATGAAACCCATGTGGGCACCGTGGAAACGGATTATGAATACATCTGCTTCCATCCCAAATACGATAAGCCCCTCATCGATCTGCCGAAAATCGGTATTTTGTGTGCAGCGGATGACGAAGCAGCGCCTTTTCTGAGCATGATGCAGCAGGAAAGTAAAACCCAAAAGGGCAAGGCCACCTTCTGGCACGGCACGCTGGAAGGGGTGGCGGCGACCGTGGCATGGAGCGGTGTTTGCAAGGTGAATGCAGCCATTGCCACCCAGCTCCTCATTGATGCCTACGGCTGCACCCATGTGATCAATTCCGGTACCTGCGGGGGGATGAGCAGGGAAGCCGGCATTCTGGATACGGTGGTTTCTGAAAAGGTGTGCCATCATGACATGGATCCCGGTATCCTGACGGATTATCATCCCTACATGGACAGCATCTGGTACAGCGCGGACGAACGGCTGCTGGCGGCGGCAAAAGCGGCAGCAAAGGCTTGCCCGGAGTACCCTGTGCACTTTGGACAGACCGTTACCGGCGAAGCCTTTATCGATGATCATAACCGTGCTGCCATCAAAGGCGAACTGGCTCCCTTGTCCGTGGATATGGAAACGGCGGCAGCGGCCCAGGTGTGTTACGCTTTTGAAATTCCCTTCCTGGCCATCCGTACTGTGACCGATAACCCGGAATGCAGCGGCAGTGAGGCTTACCATGCCAACTGTGACCGGGCCGGGGAGATTGCGGCAAGCATCACCCGGCAGACCGTTGCCGAATGGAAGCGGCTCCGGATGCCTGCCAGAAAATAATTTTTGTCCCAATTCTTTTCGGCAAAGGTGTTTCGCGGCAAAGGTGTTTCGTGATATGATCATTCATATCAAGGAGCGTGAGGCAAATGGATATACTCAGGATTCACATTCAGCTGGGGGAGACCCTGGCTTTGGACAGCTTTTCCGCCGGTATCCGGATGATCCCCTTCACCGGCACCTGTGAAAGCAGCATATTTACCGGCAAGGTTCTGCCCGGTGGGATGGACACCCAGGTGTTCCCGGAAAAGAACAGGGGTACCCTGTCTGCCCGGTATATGCTGGAGGGTGTGGACGGCGAGGGAAAAAACTGCAAAATGTTCATTGAAAACAATGCGGTGATGGAAAACGGCTGGGAAACCGTTACCTTCCCCAGCATCAAAACCGACAGCGAAGCTCTGAAATGGCTGGAGGCGGCGGATCTCACCGGGGCACTTCAGTTCCGGGAGAATGGGCTGGATATTGTCATTTCCTCTGAAGACCGTCCGGGCGTATCCCATATCGCATTGAAGCGCGGCGGGCTCACGCTGCGGGGTGTATTGGAAAAGCCGGAAAAGGAAACCTGCCCCCTGGTGCTGATGCTCCATGGCTTTGGCGCTGACAGCAGCATTTTCAACCAGCTGACGGCCCATCTTGTGCCCAAGGGCTATGCCTGCCTGCGGTTTGATTTTAACGGCCATGGCAACAGCGAAGGGGCATTCCCGGGCATGACGGTGTGGAACGAACTGGAAGATGCTGCGGCATTTTTGCAGTATGCCATGAACCAGGCCTTTGTCAGCGATATCTATGTGGTGGGCCATTCTCAGGGCGGTGTGGTGGCCGGGCTGCTGGCCGGTACTTACCCGGATGTGGTGAAAAAGCTGGCGCTGCTGGCCCCTGCTGCCTCCCTGAAAACCGATGCGCAGGAAGGCCACTGCATGTGGGCCCATTATGATACCAACCACATTCCTCCTTCTGTCAAGGTGGATGAGCAGCATGAGGTGGGTGGCCTTTACTTCCGCCTGGCCAAAAACCTGCCCATCTATGAAATCACCGGCAAGTACAATGGAAAGGCACTGGTCATGTTCGGCGGTCAGGATGAAGTGGTGAAAAAAGAGGCAGCCGAAAAATATAAGGAAGGCTTTGAAGACGGCGAATTCTGCTTCTATCCCACGCTGCACCATGGCCTGGGTGGCGAAGAACAAATGCAGATGGCCGAAAAGCTGGTGGCTTTCCTGACCGAGTGAGGCAAGGGGCTTTGCCCCTGCACCCTTTCTCCGGACCAGGGATATCATCCCTGGACCC
>JAFWYZ010000261.1 GCA_017517465.1 Clostridia bacterium
GTGCGTGTTACGTTGTTTCACCGGGACATTGTTCGTGTGTTGAAAATTGCTATTTCCGGTACTGGGTCAAGGGGCAATGCCCCTTGTGGGGTGCAGGGGCAAAGCCCCGCATGGTTCCCCACGCACCACCGAGAAACTGTATGAAAGATACAGTTTGTTGCATCCGGAATTGGGTCCAGGGCACTGCCCTGGTGTCCCTGCTGGGGTGTGGGGTGAAACCCCGCATGGTTCTCCATGCTTCACCGGGAAATTGATTGTTTGAAATGAATTGTTATTTCCGGAAAAAGGGTGCAGGGACAATGTCCCTGCTGGCCCTGCTGGGGTGTGGGGCAAAGCCCCTCCGTGATTCCCCATGCAGCGCATAAAAAAAGAGCGCCGGAGCGCTCTTTTTTGTTGTACAGCTTATTCGCCGTAGATGAGGTTTTTCTGGGTTTCCTTGTCGAAGAAATGCATGACCTTGCTTTCGAAGGTCACCTTCAGTTCCTTGCCGTAGACCAGGGCCTTGCGCTGATCCATGGACAGGTTGATGGTGGGGATGCGCACGATGAGGCGGGTTTCATCCTCGGTATACACATGCAGGTGCAGCTCGCTGCCCATCATTTCGTTCACTTCCAGCTTGCAGGGGATAGCATCTTCGCTGTCATCCGCCAGCACCATGTGTTCGGGGCGCACACCCAGCACGATATCGCAGGTCTGCACGTTCTTCGCCAGCAGTTCTTCCCGCTTTTCGCCGGTCACCTCGATGGGGTTGCCGAAAGGCGTCACGAAGTACTGATCACCCTTGCGAACCAGCTGGGTTTCGATCATGTTCATCTTGGGTGCGCCGATGAATTCGGCCACGAAGATGTTGTGGGGCATTTCGAACACTTCCGTGGGGGTGCCCACCTGTTCGATGATGCCGTCACGCATGATGACAATGCGGTCACCCAGGGTCATGGCCTCAGTCTGGTCATGGGTGACGTAAATGAAGGTGGTATCCAGCTTCTGGCGCAGCAGAATAATTTCTGCGCGCATCTGGTTGCGCAGCTTGGCATCCAGGTTGGACAGCGGTTCGTCCATCAGGAACACCTTGGCGTTGCGCACCATGGCACGGCCGATCGCCACGCGCTGACGCTGACCGCCGGACAGGGCACGGGGCTTGCGGGTCAGGTATTCGGTGATGCCCAGAATTTCTGCGGCATTGGTCACCTTTTCATACACCTGATCCTCCGGCATCTTCTGCAGGCGCAGGGAGAAGGCGATGTTGTCATACACCGTCATGTGGGGATAGAGGGCATAGTTCTGGAACACCATGGCGATATCGCGGTCCTTGGGCTGCAGATCGTTCACCACAATGCCGTCGATTTCCACAATACCGTCCGAAATATCTTCCAGACCGGCGATCATGCGCAGCGTGGTGGATTTACCGCAGCCGGAGGGCCCGACGAACACCACAAATTCCTTGTCCTTGATTCTCAGATTGAAATCATGGACAGCCACTACTTTATTATCGTAAATCTTTTTGACATCGGTCAATTTTACGCTTGCCATACGCTGTGTCTCCTTTTCTTCAATTCCATCTTTATACGTACCGCAGGGGGCATCAGCCCTTTACGGCACCGCCGGTAACGCCTTCCACATAATACTTCTGCAGGCACATGAACAGCACCGTCGCCGGGATGGCAACCAGCACACCGCCGGCGCAGAACATGGTGTAGGAATTGGCGATCTGGTCCTTGTTCAGCCAACGGTACATACCCACGGCCACGTTCATGCCGGAGGAGGTACCGAAGGAGATGTACTGGGCAAACACATAGTCGCCCCAGGGGCCCATAAAGGCGGTGAGGATGGTGTAGATCACGATGGGCTTGGACAAGGGCAGGATGATCTTTTTCAGCACCTGAAAACGGGTGGCGCCGTCCACACGGGCTGCCTCGTCCAGGGATTTGGGAATGGTGTCAAAGAAGCCCTTGGACACATAGTAGCCCATACCGGAGGAGGCAATGTACACCAGGATCAAACCGGGCACGGCATTGGCCTGGGTCATACCCAGGTCCTTGAGCACACGGTAGAGGATGATCATGGTGAGCATGCCGGGGAACATGCCCAGGATCAGCATGAACCGCATCAGGGGCTTTCTCATCTTGAACCGGAAACGGGACAGGGTATAGCTCATGCACAGCACGATGACGGTCTGCAGCGCAGCGGTCACCAGGGCGGAGATGAAGGTGTTGGTATACCAGCGGGGGAAGTCGGTCTTGAAAAGGGCCACATAGTTATCAAACCCCCACTGCTTGGGCAGCACATAGCCCACGGGGCCCTTCAGCTCCACGCGGAAGGACTGCAGCACAATGCAAACGAAGGGCACCAGCCAGATGATGCTGATGGCGATCAGCAGGGCATAAATGGCGGTGTTGCCGATGGCACGGGAGGTTCTCAGGCCCATATGATGCTTCATGGGTTTGGTGGAATTTCTTTCACTCATCACTGGAAATCCTCCTCATTCTTAATGGAGGGCAGCACGTTGTACACCACCAGGGAAATCAGTGCCACCACGACGAACACCAGAATACCCACCACCGATGCCAGATAATACTGGCTTTCGGCGCCTTGTGTGATCTTGAACAGCCAGGTGATCAGCAGGTCCGTATAGCCCACGGTGCCTGCAGCTGAGGATGCCATGGGGTTGGTGGGCGCACCGCCGGTGAGCAGGTAAATGACGTTGAAGTTGTTCATGTTGCCCGTGAAGCTGGTGAGCAGGTAAGGCCCGGTCACAAACAGCATGTAGGGCAGGGTGATCTTGGTGTACTGCTGCCAGGGATTGGCGCCGTCAATACGGGCAGATTCGTACAGGTCCTGAGGGATGTTCATCAGAATACCGGTGGTGATCAGCATCAGGTAAGGAATACCGATCCACACGTTGGTAATGATGACGGTGATGCGGGCCCAAGTGGGGTCTTCCCAGAAGGGCAGTGCCTCAGAAATCCAGCCCATGTTCATCAAAAAGCCGTTGATGATACCATTCTTTGCGAACATCTTGGACACATACAAAAGGGAAATGAACTGGGGAATGGCAATGGTCATCACCAGCACGGTGCGCCACAGCTTTTTCATGTTAATGCCCTTTTTGTTGATGGCCATGGCCACAAACATGCCCAGGAAATAGTTGGTGAAGGTGGCAAAGAAGGCCCACATCAGCGTCCAGCTGAGCACTTCGCCGAACGTGGCTGCATAGGACTGCACACTGCCGCCGCTGTTCACATTCCAGTTCAGCATGGTGTTGAAGTTATCCAGCCCCACCCAGCCGAACAGGTTGCTGTAATAGCCGTCATGGGCACCATCATAGTTGGTGAAGGCCACCAGGATCATAAACACAATGGGAAGCACGGTGAAAATCAGGATACCGGTGAGGGGCAGGGCCATCAGCGTCTTGTGGAACTGATCGTCCACCAGAGAACGCAGATCGTCCTTGCCGCTTTTCAGCTTCTTGCCCTTGGCCAGGATCTGCTCCGCCAGCTTGTTCTGCCGCACGTTCACCCGCCAGGTGTAAATGAAGGCGATGATGAAGAAGATGGTCAGCACGCCGTAGAGCAGGATTTTGAAGCTGTTGTCGTTATACACGGTGTAATAGGCATCCAGCACCCAGTCGTATTCTTCCGTGGGGCCTACCTTGCCCAGGCTGGGCAGCATGCTCAGCCAGTACCCGCCAGCCAATACCATATAGCCGATAAACACAATTTCAAACAGCAAGAACAGCAGGCCCCTGAGGATCTGGCCCCGGGCCAGGTTGCCAAAGCCCATAATGAGGAAAGAAACCTTGGTTTTCCAATCGCCCTTCACAAAGGTGGACCAGATGTCCGCCGCTTCATCCTTTACAATACCGCAGCCTTTTTTGATCAGGTTCCACAACGCCACAAAAAGACCCAGGATTTTTTTCGGGATGGAGCAGAAGAACCGGGCGATCTTGTAGAGAAATTTCTGTCCCTTGGATAATTTCAGATATTCAAGATCTGTGTATGTCTTCATGCTTCAAGTTCGCTCCTTTACGGAAACGGCCGGAACCAATCGAGATTGGCTCCGGCCAAATGTGTGATCAATCAATTTCCGAAAATCACTGCGTCCAGCAGGTTTTCAGCCATTGTTCATCAGTTTTTCACGATGGAGATTTCGCTGCCGTTCACGGTCACGGTGTAGTTGCCGGGTTCGGCGAAGACGATGTTGTTGTCGGGGTTGTCAGCGCCCAGATCCTTCACCAGTTCAACGCCGGTCACAACCTGAGCAAAGCCCTTATCGGTGTCCCACTTGCCGGGGTTCACGATGCGGCCGCCCATGTAATCGCTTTCGGGCACGTCCAGGGTCAGAACGCCATCCTTGAAGTAGAAGGTATCGGTTTCGTCAGCGTTGTTCCAGCCGTTCCAGGCACCCACGAACAGCAGGGCGTTGTTGTCCAGCTTGAACAGAGCAGCGATCTTGTCATAGTAGTTGTCCAGGGCAGCCTGCAGGCCGGCTTCGTCGGTAGCAGCCTTGATGTCATCGCCGATCACCTTGGCGATATCCCACCAGGAGCCGTGGATCTGGCCCTGAGGCACAGAGTAGGGAGCCTGAGCATTCAGAGCCACCAGACCGGGGTTGGCCTGCACGGCTTCGGAAGCCTGGGCATTCAGGTTGGCGGGGCCCCAGGACAGGGCTTCAAAGCGTTCCAGCTGGCACTGTTCGCCGGTCAGATACTGAGCCAGCTGATGCAGAGCAGCGGCCTTCACGGCATCCACCTGAGGCTTCACGCCCATCAGTTTGCAGCCGTTGAAGGAACCCAGGTGATATTCCTTGCCATCCACTTCGAAGGAGGGCAGGTCAGCAACACCCATGTTGTCGCCCAGGATGCCCTGAACATTGTTGAAGTCCCAGGTACCGGTCACAACGATGGCAGCGCCGGAAGCGAATTCGGAGCCGGAGGAGGAGGACAGATGGAAGGGGGACTTGACCAGCTTTTCAATACCCTTGGCGGCGATGAGGCCTTCAGGGCTGTTGAAGGTATCCTTCACGGAAACGAAGTTCTTGCCTTCTTCGTCCATGGTCCATTCGGACACGCAGCCGGTGCCGAAGAACACGCCGGCCAGGTACCAGGCAGAAGTCTGCATTTCATAGGCGAAATACTTCTGAGCGGCTTCGCAGTCAGCGATCAGGGCTTCCAGAGAGTCAATATGTTCTTCGGGGATGACGCTCTTGTCATAGTACATGAAGTAGCCGTTGTCGGCGGTGAGGGGATAGGCATACATGGTGTCGCCGGCGGTAGCAGCGGCAACAACACCGGGGGTGTTGGCGGCAGCAACGGTTTCAGCGGCCTTCACGCCCAGCTTGGCCAGAGCACCGGCCTGCACCAGACGAGCAAACTGGTCCTGAGCAAAGCAGAACAGGTCGCCGCCGGCTTCCACGTCGGTGATCATCTGGGTAGCAGCATCAGCTTCGGATACAGCTTCCACGGTGGCATTGAAAACGATGCCCAGTTCATTGGAGGTGTTGAAAGCTTCGATCTGGGTCTTGGTCAGTTCCACAGCATTTTCGGCAACCCAGACGGTAATGTCATAGGTGCCGGCCAGGGAAGCGGCGCCGGCGGTGCCAACCATGCCAAACAGCATCATGGCAGCCATCAGAAGAGCAACAAACTTTTTCATAGAGGGTTCATCCTTTCTTTATTAATTAGTGGCATTCTCCGCCACAAAATTCGTTCCAAGGCAAAAGCACAGAAAATAAACCTTCATCGTTTATTTGGCTTTTGCGCCCCGGATTGTGTGTTTATTGTATTCTTTTTCGACCAGATTGTCAATACTATTCTCAAAATTTCTCATTTTTATCCAGAAACTTCCCAGAAAGACTCATGTCCGTCAGTGGCGGACAAAACGATTACATCACTGCACGGAATTGAGCAAAGCATCGTCAATTTTGCCCCAGGCACCGTTACCGGCCCCCTGGCATTTCACATACACACCCACAACCACTTCATCCTCACCGGTGCAGGTAAAGGCATCGGTGACAGCGGTGTCCCAGTTGCCGTAGGAGGTGATCCCCATGGGGGCCCGGGCAACGATTTCGCCGTTCACCTTCACATAGGCATAAATATCCGTTTCCCCTGCATCGCCGCCCATGATGGACACAGTGAATTTGTACTTGCCCCCGGGCAGGCTCTGCGCCTTCTGTTCCAGGGTGAATTCCACGCTGTTTTGTGCAGCGGACCAGAAATGCATGTGCTTGTCCCCGGTGAGGGAATCGGTCTTTTTATCTTCGATGTACAGTTCATCCGCGTTTTTCAGATCGGTGATCTGCCACAGGGAGGAGCTTTCTTCGAAGCTGTAATCCTGCAGGTAATTGTATTCCACCATGGACACATAGCATTTCGCCGTCATGCCACCGGCCTGGCCCTCGATCACATACTGAGCCACACCGCCCTTGTGCATCTTTTCATCCTGCTCCGGTGTAAAGTCCCACTGCACGGGAATGGCCTTTTTTGTGTTGTCCGTCATGACGGCATTCACCGTTTCGGGCAGGTTCAGGGGCGCATTCAGGTCGCAGATGATGGTCACATCCTCCAGCGCATCCGCCGCCGGCTCAATTTCATTGCCTTCCCGCATCAGCCGGAACACCTTCAAGGACTCCAGAGCCTTGCCGTCAGGGCCAAAGAGAGCCTGATTATCCACCGCGTTGCCGCCGTAATATTTACCGGCATCGTTTGGGTCATAGCCTGCCGCAAAGCTGGATGCCCAGCCGGAGCCGAATTTTTCCCATTTTTCATGGTTTTCTTCCCAGCTGTTCTGGCCCACACTGATCCAGGTGCCTTCCCAGTACACCACACCGATGCCGTTCACGGTATCGTTCACCATGGCATTGGTGATGTCCCACAGGTTATTGGCCTGGCCCTGGAGAGAGAAGGGATAGCTTTTCGTGATGGCACCGCCGTCACCGATGGTGTTACCGTTGAAGTCGGTATCCTCACCGGTGTAGGCATAGCTGGTTTCCAACACCATCACCTTTTTGCCATAGGTGGTGGCAATGCGGGACAGGCTTTCCGTCAGGTTTTCCAGCGTGCCGTGCCAGTAGGGATAATAGGAGGAGGCGAACACATCGTAATCCACCTGATAGTAATCCATCTTCTTGGCATAGGTGTCATAGCTGCCCACCTTTTCGGGATTGGCAAAATGCAGCGCCACCAGCGCCTGAGGGAAAATTTCCCTTGTGGCCCGGGCCCCTGCCTGCATCAGATACTGGATATTGAACCAGATCTTTTCGCCGCACAGGTACTGGTTGGTTTCGTTGCCCACCTGCACCATGCCCACGTCCACCCCGGCATCCTTCAGCTTCTGCAGGCATTCTTTGGTGTACTGATAGACGGCCTCTGTTTTTTCCTCGATCTCCATGTCCTTCCAGGCCTTGGGCACAAACTGCTTGCCAGGGTCTGCCCAGAAATCGGAGTAATGGAAATTCACCAGCAGCTTCATGCCGTATTTCGTGGCCCGCTTGCCAATGAGCACCGCCTTGTCAATATCGCAGTTGCCGCCGCCGTAGCCGTTGCCGTCCTTGTCGTAAGGATCGTTCCAGATGCGCACACGGATGTAGTTCACCCCGTTGTCCGCCAGGATTTTGAACACATCCTCTTCCTGCCCGTCAAAGTTATAGTATTTCACCCCGCTGTCTTCCAGGGCAATGACACAGGAAGCATCCATGCCGAAAATAAAGTCTTCCGGCAGGTTTTCGATCTTCTTCACGTACAAGCTGCTTTCCTCCGCCGCAGCCGTCCCCACGGACAATACAGCCAGCAGCATGCAGCACAAAAGGCACATGAATTTCATTTTCCCTTCCTCCTTACTCTATATTCAACAAACGATTGGCATATTCCACGGCCAGACCATCTTCCGTATGCACGGACTGGTTTCCGAAAAACAGGTAATAATCCTGAGGCACATACAAATGGTTTTCATACAGGATATAGCTTTTTGCCATACCTTCTTTCGTTTCTGCGTCATATACCTTCAGGCCGTAGTTCACCCCATCCCAGGCATGGAACACACCTTCCGTTTCCATTTCCTTGGGCCAGGGGGCAAAGCATTCCCGATACAGATCCAGGTTCTCCCGGGGAATGATGAACAGATCCGCATTGCGCAGCTCATCCCCGCCGAACATGGCATAGCTGAAGGGCCGCACCTGCACCGCCTTCAGCCCATCCCCTTCCCGATACAGCATTTGGGCCAGTGCCCTTTCCTGCACCAGCTCACCGTCCGCATACAGGGCAATGATCTCTTGAGGCTGATAGGTGGTGATCCGGGTGAAGACAAAGCCCCACAAAATCACGCTCAGCACCAGCCACATCAGAAGCAGAGGCACAAGGTTCATAAATGTTCTTTTCTTTTTCATTGCTGCACCTCATACCCGGTAATAAATTTCCGCACAGCGCTCACCTTCACCCGCTTTCCATCCGCAGGCAGCTGCCGGGCCGCAGCGCTTTCCGCATGGAGCAGAATGCTTTCCTCCCCCATCTGCAGCCGGATCTTTTTCACCGTCACGCTCTTGGGAATGGCAAAGGTTTCTCCGGTGCGCTGCAGCACCCCGGAAAACACCTCTTCCTCTCCGGCCATGATGCCCTTCATGTGCTCCGCCCGGGCCTTTGCCGGGGCATAGGCATAGCTGTACAAAAATATCACGCCCCAGCCCCCCAGAACCGACACAATAACCACCGGCCGCAGCAGCCTGTCCTGATTGAAAAACGTTACCTTTGTGCACAGAAAAATACACAGGACCAGCGATAAAATACCCACACCCAGCATGATATATTTCCGTTGCCGGGCCTTTTTCAGCCACCCTTTGGCAGCTTCCATGGAATAGAGCTTTTTCATTTTTATTCCCTTCCTTTATGCCAGGATTATAGCATGTTTTTTCTGCCTTGACAAGCAAAGGGTTTTATGGGATAGTTACATGAGGAAACACAATGAAAGAAGGGGTTCTCATGCTCAAGCGCATTTTTTGCCTGTCCATGGCGCTTTTGTTTGTCTGCTGCAGCGCCCTTGCACTGGATGATTTTGATCTTTACATCAAGCAATACCCCAAGGCAGAAAGCGGCGAATGCATCGTCAACGACATTCTTTTTGCCGAACAAAATGTCCCCGATGACAACAACCGGGTGTTTTACGAGATCTTCGTGGGCTCCTTCTCCGATTCCAACGGGGACGGCATCGGGGATCTGCGGGGCATTATCAACCGCATGGATTACCTGAACGACGGGGATCCAAAAAGCGGCCTGAGCCTGGGGGTGGAGGGCCTGTGGCTGACCCCCATTTTCCTCTCCCCCTCCTATCATAAATATGATGTCACCGATTTTTACAAAATCGATCCCCAGTTCGGCACCATGGAGGATTTGCAGGAACTGATTGACCTGTGCCATGAACGGGATGTGAAAATCATTCTGGATCTGCCCATCAACCATACCGGCATCGAAAACCGCTGGTTCAAAAACTTCTGCAATGCCCACATGATGCAGAACGAAAAGAACGATTATTACAATTTCTATGCCTGGCTCACCCCCGGGGATGCGCAGCCTGCGGGCCGGGTTTTCTCCCGGGTGTTCCAGCAGAACCTGCTCTACGAATCCAATTTTTCCGACCAGATGCCCGAGCCCGATTATGACAATCCCTTTGTCCGGGAGACTTTCCTGAACGTGGCCCTGCATTACCTGAACATGGGGGTGGACGGCTTCCGCTTTGATGCCGCCAAATACATCTACATGGGCGATAACATCAAATCCGCCCAGTTCTGGGACTGGTACATCGGTGAACTGAAAAAGGTGAAGCCGGATGTGTACACCGTGGCGGAAGTATGGGACGGGGACGGAGTCATTGACCGCTACCTGCCCTTCACCAGCTGCTTCCATTTCTCCGGCAGCCAGGTGGCCGGCATCATTGCCGAAACCGCCAAGGAAGGCGATGTGAACCGCTATGCCCAGTGGCTGGAAAGCTATCAGGCCCATGTTTCCTCTGTGTCCGATACCGCACGGCCCACCCTCTTTATCTCCAACCACGATATGGACCGTGCCTCCGGCTATCTCACGCTGGCCAGCGGACAGATGAAAATGGCCGCCAGCCTCTATATCCTCACCCCCGGCTCTCCCTTCCTGTATTACGGCGAGGAGATCGGTGTCCGGGGCAGCCGGGGCGGTGCCGCATCCGATGCCAACCGGCGCATGCGCATGCTGTGGGGAGATGGGGATACCGTGCAAAACCCCAGGGAAACCACTTATAACAAAGAATCCCCCTACACCGTCAAGGATTTTGCCCCCGCCGCCGACAGCCTGCTGACCCACTATAAGCAGCTCATCATGGCCCGGAAAGCCAACCCGGAAATTGCCCGGGGCACCGTCTGTGCCCTTTCCTTCCCGGATACCAAGGTGGGCGGCTTCATCAGCACCTGGGAAGGAGAATCCTGCCTGGTGCTCCATAACACCACCGACCGTACCCGCACCGTGGACCTTGCCGGTGTGACGGACCTTTCCTTCGATACCGTCAGCGCCGTCATCGGCATGGGCCAGGGCTCTGTGGAAGGCACCTGCATCACCCTGGACGGCCAGACCACCATCATTCTCCGCTAAAACGGAAAGCAGCCCCATCCCGGGGTTGTTTTTTGTTGTGCATGAACAAAAAAAACTGCTATAATGCAGAAAAAGCCGAAAGGAGGCGATCGCCATGCGGCGTGAACAGCATCCACTGTGTTTCGGGAGGAAACACAAAAAATAAATCCTCCCAATAAAAAACGGAGGACTTTCCATGCAATTTGAAATCTTTGGTTCATCCCATCTGGAAGAAGCGCAGGCGCTGGCACAAAAAGCCTACGGCGCTGCCTGTCACCAATTCCCTGCCCTGCCTCAAAACGTTTCCCTGCCCTCCCTGGCTCCCCTTTGCAACGGCCTGGGCATTGCCGCCGCGGAAAAGGGAAAGCTGATGGGCTTCCTGGCTGCGGAGGACCCCATCTTCCGCATGTTCGGTACCATGGAAAACGGTGTGTTTTCCCCGGTGCACGCTCACGGCCTGTCTCCGGATGCGCCGGAAGGGCTGATGCAGCGCCTGTTCCAGCATTGCGGTGCCCTGTGGCAGAAGGCAGGTGCCCTGTGGCATGCGGTTTGCCTGTATGAAAACGAAACCGCCGCTGCCCGGGGCCTCATCCGCTACGGTTTTGGCCAGCGGTGTGCCGATGCGGTGCGCACTGTTTTGCCCCTTGATATTCCCCCAATGCCCGGCATTGAGTACAAAGAAGTGCTCCCGGGTGCAGAGGACCTGGAGGAGATGCACATTGGCCTGTGGAAGCACCTGCTGCAAAGCCCCTGCTTCCTTTCCGGCCCCGATGAAGCCATGCATTGGTGGCTGAGCAGCCTCAAAACCCGGCCCATCCGGGTGTTTGCCGCCTACATGCAGGGAAAACCCGTGGCCTACATGGAAGTGCGCAGCGACGGGGAAAATTTCATCACCCACATCCCCGGTATGCTGAACATCTGCGGTGCCTACTGCGATCCTGCCTTCCGGGGCACCGGCATCAGCCCTGCCCTGCTTTCCTTTGTCCTGGACAAGCTGCAAAAGGAGGGCATCACCCACCTTGGGGTGGACTATGAAACCATGAACCCCACTGCCGCCGGTTTCTGGGAAAAGCATTTCACACCCTATACCCAGAGCCTGGTAAAGCATCTGGATACCCTGTAACAAAAAAGGAGCAGCCATACAGGCTGCTCCTCCTTTTTTTACCGGCATCAACCGCCGTTTTCCTCCAGCATCTGGCGGCCCATTTGTGTTATCTCTTCCAGATCGGGCACTTTTGTAATGATCACCAGGCCCTTTCCGGAATACAGGCTGTCACACTGGTATACCTCTGCGTCCTTTGCATCGAAATACAGGAAATTATCCAGCATAAACAAGGGTTCCCAGCTGCGCATATCCACGCACACCGCCTTGCCGTCACAGGAGAAATACAGCCGCTGGTTTTCGTCATCCTGCTGCACAAAGGCAGGGGAAGAATAGCTTCTCTCCGGCAGCAGATACCGCATTTTTTCCGTCAGGGTCCGGGCATCATATACAAACAGCTGGCCGTCTTTGGTGTTCAGCAGCAGATACTGATCCTGCAGGAAAAAGCGCGCCCCCAGCAGACTGCTTTGGGTCACATTGGTTTCCTTTTCCGCCATCATTTCTCCCGTCTGTACATCATACATCTGCATCCGGCCTTCAATGCTGTGTACCAGCAGCAGATTTTTTTCCTCACCCGGTACCAGCGCACACAATTCGCCGGCATTTTCTGCCAGGCTCACCGTGTCCCACCGGTCTTTGGCCACATCATACACAGCCACCTGAGGCCTGCCATCGGTTGCGTCATCCGCGCTCAGGTACAGCATCACCTTGCCGCAGGGCTCCGCAAAGTGGGTCACATTCTCTGCCGCAATTTCCTTGGGCAGGTCAACGGTCTTTTCTGCCCGGCCGTCAAA
>JAFWYZ010000262.1 GCA_017517465.1 Clostridia bacterium
CATGTTCATAAGGCCTTCATCGGCTAAGATGGGCAGCCCATCGGTTACGATATCGTATTCCCCGGAAGCGTATTCCGTTTGGGAAACGGCGGTATATTCCGCCAGCGGTTCAAACACATCCACCCGGACGGAGAGGGTGGCTGCATCAAGGGGCTGCAGGGGATATTGGGAAATGGAATGGAACAATGCGTTTTCCGAAACTTCGTTTTCCCATTCCTCCATGGCATCGGAAGTGGCCACGAAGGAAACGAAGAAGGTATCTTCCGCCGGCAGGGGGGCGCCGTCCACCTGACCGCAAAGGGCCTGGCCGGTGTAATTGCTGTAGGGAAGCTGGGCTGTGCCGTAAATCAGGGGTACATCGTTCAGTTTGGCATGGTGGACGGTATAGACCAGCGGCTTTCCGGTGGGGTTTTGCAGGGTGAAATGGACGGATAATTCCTTTCCGTCAAAGAAGGTTTCGCTCAGGGTGAGGGCAGCGTTTGCCGTTTGCTGTGTGCTTGGGTTTTGCTGCACCAAGGATTGCATTTCTTCCGGTGCTTCTTCGCCCCTGAAGAGCCAGGACAGGATATCCGGTTTCAATAGGGTGGCAGCCAGGGCGGATGAAGTGAGCAGAATCAGCGCAAAGGCAAGTGCCAGGGCGGCAGAGAATTTCTTTTTCACAGGGGGGGCTCCTTTCGCTTTTGCCAGAACCTGATGGCGAAGGGAAGGGGCATTGTCCAAACCCCGGGTGCAGGCATCGATGGCAGAGCGCACCTGTTCCTGGAGCTGACGGTCATTTTTCATCGTTGTTCCCTCCTTCCAGTTCGGTTTTCAGTTTTTGTTTGGCTTTTTTCAGGCGGATGGAAACGGCAGCTTCTGAAATATGCAGCAATTGTGCAATTTCACTCATACGCAGGCCTTCGTAAAAGTAAAGCAGTACCACTTCCATGTATTTGGGTTTCAGCTTCATGATGGCAGCTGTAAGAGAAAGATGATCATCGTTGGGCGGCGGAGAGGAAAGCGGCATCTTTTCCAGATCGATACGGGAATCGATATAGCGATACCATGCACTGCGGCGCATATCCCGGCATTGATTGATGGCAATCTGAATAAGCCAGGTTTTTTCGTTACTGTCGTTGCGGAAAGTGTCCAGATGACGATATGCCTTGAGAAATGTATCCTGAACCGCATCTTCTGCTGCTTTCCAATCCCGCAGGTACACACAGCAAATGCGCAGCAGGTCTTTTTCATAGCACAGAACCATTTGTTCCAGCCGTTCGATCCGGGATGAATCCGGCGCCTGAATTCGATCCACTTTCCCTCACCTCCTCATACAATTAGACGAAGACAGAACAGAAAAATTAAACAAAAGAAAGAATATTTATATTATAACATAATACGATGCAAATACTGCATTTTCCCTGTACCGGCTTGCGTATGGCGAGGCGGAATGTTACAATGAAGTGAATTCATACAAAGGAGAAGGAAGATGGAGAAGCTTGTGTATCTGTTTTATCCCATGGCGCTGTTGCTGCTGCTTTTTGGCAGCAAATGGTACGGCAGGAAGCAGTGGAACGAGGAGGCCTTTTCCCTGGGCCAGAGCAAGGCATGGCAGGGCTTTTTTGCGGCCATGATCATGCTGCACCATGTGGGGCAGAAGACCTGTGCCAGCTGGCTGGACCGGCGCTGGCCCCGGATGCCCGGGCTGGAATTGTTTGTGCCCATCGGGTATTATTTTGTGGCCTTCTTTTTGCTGTGCTCCGGCTTTGGGCTGTATAAGAGCTGGAAGAAGAAAGAGAATTATCTGCAGGGCTTTGTGAAAAAGCGTGTGCTGCCCCTGGTGATCACCTTTTTTGTGACGGACTGGGTGTTTATTCTGGTGCGGCTGGCGCTGGGGGAAAAGATGGACCTGACGAAGGTGATCTATTACATCACCGGCATTCAGCAGCCCAACCCCAATGCCTGGTTTGTGATTGCGCTGCCTGTTTTCTATCTGGCGTTTTATATGTGCTTCCGTTTTATCAGGAAAGAGGGCCTGGCGCTGTTTGCCACCACTTTTCTGGTGCTTTTGTGGGTGCTGATCG
>JAFWYZ010000263.1 GCA_017517465.1 Clostridia bacterium
CCTGGGGCAGTGCGGCGGGCACCTGCTGGGCTTCCTTGCTGAACACCCAATTGGCATTGATACTGATTACATGACGCATAAAGCATCATCCTCCTTCTTTTCAAAAAGGCGGCAGACAGGAAATGTGCCTGTCTGCCACTCGTGGTTTATCACCTGGCGGTGGTGCCTTCTTCGATCTCTGCACCGTGGCGCTTTTTCAGTTCATCGTTCATTTCACCCAGCTTTTTCTTGTCCAGGTTATAGATCAGGCCAAGGCCCACAAACTGAAGCGCAGCACTGACCAGATACAGAACCGGCACCAAATAGCGCATGTTCAGCGCCACTTCGGGCAGCTGATTGCCTTCATTGGCACCCACATAGCCCAGCATGGTCATGAAGATCAGCGCAATGGCCGGGCCCAGGCCCTGGGCCAGCTTGCGGAAGAAGGAATGCAGTGCATACACCGTGCCCTCTTCGCGTTTGCCGGTTTTCCATTCGTTATAGTCGATGGCATCGCCCATCATGGCCCAGGACACCGTGGAATAGATGCCCAGGCCCAGGCTGTTGATCAACTGGCAGACGATGTAGACCAGCATGCCCTTGTTGTCGGCGCTCATGGGCAGCACCAGCATCAGCACAGAAGCCGCAATGCTGATCAGGGCACCCACGGTGGCCAGCTCCTTCTTGCCGTACTTCACCACCATTTTACGGGCCAGGGGAGTAAACACCACAATGGGGATCATGGCAAACATCTGGGCAATACCGGAAGCCTGCACATTGTTGAAATAGCTCTGGAACAAAACGGTCACGGCAGCAGCACCGCCCTGCATGCCCAGGAACATGCCCACGGCAGCCAGCGTGGCGCCCACGGCGGGCCGGTTCTTCATGAAGTTCTTCATGGCCTCAAACACGTTGAATTTCTCAACGGCTTCGCCAGTCTTCACGTTTTCGCTGTCCTCACGGATCTCTGTATTGCGGATCATGAACTGGAAGAAAATGAAGCCCAGCACGCCCATGATCAAAGCGGCAATGAACACGCGTTCGCCGATCAGGTTGTCGTTCGCATCATAGATGATGAAGGGTAGCAGCACCATGGGCAACATGTTGCCCACCATGGAGCCCACGCTGCGCCAGGCGGAAAGGGAAGCACGGTCCGCCGGGTTGGAGGAGATCAGGGAAAGCAGGCTGCCGTAGGGCACATTGGCCACGGTATAGAATGCATCCCACACCACATAGCCGGCAATGAAAATGATGAACTTGGCCCACACAGGCGCATTGGGGAAGGGCAGGAAGCAGCACGCACCGCCCACGATCAGGCCAATGGAGCCCACCCAGATATACTGCAGGAATTTGTTGCGCTTATATTGACGCTTGTCAGCATCCACCATGGAGCCGATCAGCGGGTCGTTGATAGCATCCCACACCTGCACGATCACCAGCAGCAAAGAATACCACAGGTCCATCTTCATGAACTGGGTCCAGAAGATCATCATGGTGCCCTTCAGCGCAAAGCTCATATTGCATCCCAGATCGCCGGCGGCATAGGCCAGACAATCGCGCATACCAAACTTACGCTTTCCGTTTTCGTCCAATTGGACAGGCTTTCTTGCCATTTTTGTTCCCTCTCTTTACTATGTTCTGCC
>JAFWYZ010000264.1 GCA_017517465.1 Clostridia bacterium
ATAGCGGCTACGTCGCTGAACATATACGCGACGTGGCTAACTGCACCGTTACCGTCGATGGTCAATTTGGTTGCCATGAGATTGCCTCCTTTAAGCTTATATGAGAGCGGGAAATCAACAGAATTCCCCCTTCTTCTCCAAATCAATATTATACGACCCTTTCCCCGTTTCTGTCAAGCAAACCGCAACCTAAAAAACCCCCGAAAAGGCGGAAAACTTTCGCTTTTGTTCCGTAAAAAAGGAAAACAAATGAAATGTAATCATTTTGACGAAAAAAGCAGCGTCCTTTTGCATCTTTGTTTATCTTTGTAAAAATTCTCTGCGCCGCCTCAAATTGCGCCGCTTCTCCTTGCACCGCAAAAAAACATATGCTATAATGGAAAAAATAACCTTTGGAGATGAGCATATGAAAAAGTTTGCAGGGCTGTTTTTGGCGCTTTGTCTGATATTGACGTTCAGCATCGCTGCGGCGGAAGAAACAGCAGAAAAAGCGCCCATTGTCCACACCAGCGGGGATTATGAATATATACTGCTGCCCGATGGAACGGCGGAAATCACCCAATACTGGGGAAAAACCACTGAACTGACCATTCCCTCTGCGCTAGATGATTATATTGTCACTGGCATTGGAGAGGAAGCATTCTTTATGCGTCGCGATTACCTGACCTCCATCAACATCCCGGATAGTGTAATCAGTATTGGAAATCTTGCGTTTTATGGCTGCAAATCCCTGACCTCTATTACCATTCCAGACAGTGTGACACATATGGGCAGTAACCCATTTAAATATTGCGAAAATTTGAAAGAGATCTATGTTTCACCCGATCACCCCACATTGGCCACCATCGATGGTGTGCTATTTGATAAAACAGAAAAGAAACTGATTTGCTATCCTTGTGCATTTAGTGCGAAAAGCTATTCCATTCCCCATGGCATTCGTGCCATTGGAGACGATGCGTTCTTCTATTGCAATTCCCTGACTTCCATCAGCATCCCTGATAGCGTCACAAGCATTGGAGATGAGGTATTTGCCTACTGCATCTCCTTGAAATCCATCACCATCCCAAATAGCGCCACAAGCATTGGAGATAATGCGTTCTATTTTTGCGCCTCTCTGGCCTCCATCAGCATTCCCGATAGCGTCACAAGCATAGGCGAAATGGCATTCAACAAATGCTCCTTCCTGACCGACATCACTATCCCCAATAGCGTCATAAACATTGGAGAGAATGCTTTCATCGATTGTTCTGAAAATCTTATCCTGACGGTAGGCCGGGATTCCTATGCCAGGCAGTATGCCATTGATAACAAACTGAAATACACCTATCCTGATGCAAATGCGTTGGATTGGTTGAACAACTGAATACCTCAAAAACACAAGCCGCAGGAAAACCTGCGGCCTTTTCATTATACATTTCTAATTCCGAATTCATAATTCATAATTCCTAATTCTTGAAAATATTCTCTTCCTCCAGCACCCTTTGCACGTCTCCAAAATACTGTTCCACTTCCGCATCCGTCAGCTTCATGTGCTTTTGCAGAAGGGACACGATTTTCGTGGGCCGGATGCGGCCGTAGAATTTCACAGCATCCACGTTCTGGCGCCATTCCTTCATGGTGAAGTGGGGCCAGCGGGAAAGATGCCGGGGCAGCAGCGTTTCCAGCGTTTCTTCCCAGGGGGCAAAGGCCTTTTCCACATAGGGCCAGCGGAAGGAAATATCCAGGATTTCCGCAAACCGTGTGAGGAACCGCGCCTTCATTTCCGGCACGTTGAGCAGGGCGGCCATGGGCTCATGGCGGAAGCCCTGCACCTTTCCCCCACTTTTTTGATGTAGTAATTCATGGGCGCCTTATCGTTGGAAAGGAAACCTGCTTCCACGTCAAACAGCAGGTATTTCCATTTGCCGCCGGGCACCCGGTAAACCCGGACGTTGGTGAAGTCATCGTTACCGATGATGATCTCAAAAGCGGCATGGGTGAACAGGCTGTCGATATCCAGCCTTTCTTCCACAAAGGCCAGGTTTTCGGGGATGTTCAGATCCTCCGTCTTGCAAAAATCGCACAGGGCCAGCCAGTCGGTATTATCGCCGTTCTGCAGGAATTCGTCCCTGCCGGTGCGGGCCAGAATATCGATCTTGTCGATATCCGCATCCTCCGTCACACCCTCCCACTGGGCAACAAAATGCTTGTTGATCTTTTCCCGCAGGTTGTAGTGGCCCCAGTATTCACCGTTGATGTACACCTCAATGGCCAGGGCATCCTGATAGATGATGTCCAGAGGCTTTGCCAGGGAGGAGATCACCACGTCACGAAGCCGGGTGGAAAAGGCATCGGAATTGGCCCCGCGAAGCAGCAGGGATTTGTAGCTGTCGTAATCCCTGTTGGGGAAGGGATTGAAGTAAAACCGATCCTGCCCATAAGCCTTTCTGGCATAGATGGCAATGGATTTCTGGGCATTTTGACGGGCAGAATGGCCGGCGGCGGTGAAGGTGCCCATCTGGTTGATTTCACAAAGGCCCCCCATGCCAAAGAACTCAATATTGGCAGGGTATTCCCATTCCTTTTCGTAATTGGGATAGCTGCTGCTTTCCCCTTTCACCAGGGCACCGGTTTTTTTATTGAACAGATACTTCTCATCCGTCACAAGGGAAACCACCGGAACCGGCTGTGCTTCCCCGATGAAATAGGTAGCGGTCACCGGCCTGGAAGGCACAGTATTTTCGGAAAAAGCAGCAATGCGAAGCACGCCCGTTTTTTCGAAGGTGATGCCCTTTTCCGGAAACACCTTGCTTTTTTCCGTGGGGGTATCCCCATCCAGGGTATAGCGCAGCACCACATCCCCATCGCCCTTTGCCTGCACCGTCACCGCGCTTTCGTAAAAACCGCCGGCGGTAAGGAGTTCGGGCTGAGGTGCCTGCTGAGGATACACCTGTTTTTCGTTTTTCTTGCCGGGGGTGGCAGTGCGGAAAAAGCCGGTTTCTTCGCTGCCATGGGCCTGTCCCCAGGACACGTTGCCATACTGCGCCCCAAATTCCAAAGCGGCAAGCAGGTTTTCCCCCTGTGCATCCGTCAGAAACAGCTGATCCCCTTCGGCGGAGATTTTGAAATTGGCATAGAAGGTTTTGTTTTTGCCGGGGGTCATTTCCTCGCCGGTGAGATACACCAGCACATATTCCCCGGCTTTCACGGATGCGCCTTCGGGGAATGCCCATTTCTGCAAATTCTTTTCACTGTCGCTCAGCCAGCAGCCGGACAGGTTCACCTTTTTGTCCCCGGTGTTGTATATTTCCACCCAGTCATAGGCTTCCCCATTGGTATAGACACCGTTGGAGGCCATCACTTCGGAAAAAATCACCTCTGCCGATGCGGGCAGGGCAAACGCAAGGGCCAGAAAAAGCAGTGCAGCAAACTTCTTCATTCCAATTCCTTTCAGAAGTACAGAGGATTTTCCTTCTTTTTCTTATCGGGATCGATGAATTCCACTTCCATACGGTCAAAATTCACGCTTTCCACAAAATGATCGGGCAGAAAGCGCACCTGAGAAAACTGATCCCAGTCTCTTTCATGCCGGGGCAGGATGATGGGCCGGGGCACGTCCATTTTCTGGCATGCGTTTTCCAGCGCTTCCTGCCATGTTTCCAAAGAGCAAGGGGCTGTGAGGTCCTTGTCGATGCGGTTTTTCTTCATCAGCCGCACCCAGATACCGGTCGCCATGGGGCATTCTCCTTTTGTTTACAGTAATTTTTCGATCTCTTCCGGAGAATAGACAAATACATGGGTCTGGAAGGAAGGGGTTTCCATCAAAGACGGGGGCAGGTAAAACACTGCATTGCCGTTTTCATCCGCATAGAAATGGATGGCCGGGCTGAATTCGATTTCAAACGTTTCCCGGTCCACATCCTGTTTGCAGATGCCCTTTTCCTGCAGTTTCACAAACTCCTCGTAAATATGGGGCATCAGGGCAGCGGCGATCTGGTCGGTGCTCTCCCCTACCATCACCACACCGCGGAGGGTCAGGCTCTCTCCCTGGTATTCACCGCTCATGTCGAAGGTGAGGCTTTCCAGGGACAGGAACGTGCCTTCATCCCCCCGGGTCTGGCTCTTTTTCTGCAGGATGGACAGGAAACGGCCGTTATTGCATTTCACCTCAAAATCGTGAATCACTTCATTCTTGCCGTCATAGCGCATGGCCGGCTCATTGGCAAACATGGGCAACACCAATTGCACCATTTCATCCAGCGCCATCTGGTAAGTGTCATTGACCATCAGCGCCGCATAGCTGTCGCCGGCCACATGGGGATAGGCATAGGTAAAATGGTACACCCAGTCCTTTTCAGAAGGGAAAAAGGCTTCCCCTTCGTTTCGGATCACCGTGCCGTCAGGCAGGTTTTCCGGCATCGCTGTTGACTGCGGAACGGGCATCTGCGCATCTGTTTCAGGGGGTGTTTTTTTTGTGCCGCCCACACCGGACATCACTCCGACAATCAGAACAAGGGCCAGCAATGCAATGGCGATCAGCGCACCCAACAGCCGGTTCTTATTTCTCTTATCCAACTGCGCCACCCCACACAAAGAAAGAATTGCGGATCAATTCGCCGTAAAACAGGTATTCTCCCTGACGCTCCGGCGCAAAATCCAGCCGCAGCACATAGGCATATTCCGTTCCGTCAATGGCCACATACACTTCAAAGAAGGTATCTCCGTAGGTGGAGAAGGTGCCGAATTCCCTTTCTTCCATCAGCACTTCCCCGGTGGGGGCATTCAGATAATCCTGCAAAAGGGCATCATAACCCGGGTTTTCCATAGCGTCCACTTTCATGGTTTCGGAGGAGTCGTTCATCTGCCACAGCATGTGCTGGGCCACATCCTCCTTCAGCGCAAAACCGGTGGGCAGCAGCAGGGAATAGCCGTATTCCGTGTTATCGGCCTGCTGCCAGTTGACGGTGCGGCCCGCCGTATACAGGGGAGACAGTTCATCGCAGGAAACCACCTGCCAGCCGCTCTCCGCATCCAGATCAGGCACCAGGGTCAATTGGCAGTGATACAGAAAGGTCACCGCTTCTTCCGGCAGCATCAGCAGCCAGGCATTGGTATTGTCTGCCGCATATTCCTGCCATGTTTCCCCTTCACCCAGAGGTTGCTCCTCATCCATCACCGTTTCGCAGGCATAAATATCGCCGTACACAACCGCTTTTTCCCCATCATAGGCAGCCGCATATACATACAGGCTGGAGGGTGTGTCCGCAGCTTCGGATACCACTGCGTTCAGTTGCTCCTGCAAAGCAGGCGAAACGGTAATATCCATGTTCTGCATTTCACGGGCAGGGGCAGCCAGCCCATGGGTGCAGGAAAATACCAGCACAAAAGCCAGCATAACCGCAACAATTTTCTTCATGTTCATTGTCCTCCTTCTTCCATGGCGGCCATATCCCGGGCCATTCTCAGGGCAGCACGGTTGCCCTCGCCCACGGCCTTGCCAATCTGGTAGGGCAAGCCCGTTGCATCGCCGGCGGCATACACCCGGGGAATATTGGTGGCGCCGTCTTCATCGGTCACAATCTTTCCCCCTGCCGTTTCCAGTTTGGGCACCAGCTGGGAAAGGGCCACTGCCGGGCGCAGCACAAACACACCGTCATACATCAATTCCCCGTCTTCCGTGCGCAGCAGCACCTGCTCCTGCTTCTTTTCCATGGAAAGCACCTTCTGTGTCATCTTTTCCGCACGCTTGTCCAGCGTTTCCAGGTCATGGGCGGCTTCCGGAAAATAAGCCACCTTTGCCGCAATATCGCACAGAAATGCCGTGTCTTCCACCGCTTCTTCAAAGCTGCCGATGACGGCCACGCTCTTTCCCTTATAAAACATGCCGTCACAGGTGGCACAATAGCTGACCCCCTGGCCCAGCAGGTCCGCTTCCCCGTCAATGCCGATCTTCCTTGGAGCGCCGGTGGCAATAAGCAAGGTTTTGCAGGTGAAGATCTCATTGCCGGCCAGCACCGTTACCTTCTTCTTTCCCGGCTGCACCAGCTGCACCACCGCTTTTTTCATTTCCGCACCGGCCTCCACAGCCTGCCGGTGCATGATATCCAGCATGTCCTTTCCGCTGATCCGGGGCATGCCGGGATAATTATCCACCCGATGGGCTTTTTCCAGCGCACCGCCGCCGGCATAAAGCATCTGCACGGTTTTGCCCCGCATCCGCAGGGTAAGCGCCGCACTGACCGCTGCCGGGCCTGCGCCGATAATGATGACGTCTGTCATACTCTTTCCTCCGTCCTGTCTGCTTTTTTCAACAGGATATATCTCCATTGAAAAGTATACCACAAACCCATCATCAATTCCACACAATTCCGAAAGAATTTTGTAACATTATTGTTTTCTGCGCTTGTATGACCCCCCGGAAATATGGTATACTTTCCGGGAACATCAATTTCAAAGAAAAAGGAGGCCCTTCATGCGCAACATTGCCATTTTTGCCCATGTGGATGCAGGGAAAACCACCGTATCCGAACAGCTGATGCTGCATGCAGGGGCCATCCGCAGCTTGGGCAAGGTGGATGAAGGTACTGCCCACACCGACCGGCTGGAGGTGGAAAGGCGGCGGGGCATTTCTGTCCAGTCTTCCGGCGCGCTGTTTTCCTGGAAAGGGGAAGACATCAACCTCATCGATACCCCCGGTCACAGCGATTTTTCCGCCGAAGTGGAACGCTCCCTCTGGGCACCGGATGGGGCCATTCTGGTGATCAGCGCCGCAGAAGGGGTGCAGCCCCAGACGGAAAATTTGTTCCGCGCGCTGCAGGAGGCCCGCATCCCCACCCTGCTCTTTTTCAATAAAACCGACCGGCCGGGTGCCAGTGTGGCGGCGGCTATGCAGTCTTTCCGGCGGCTGCTTTCCAAAGACGGCTGTCTGCTTTCCGATCAGGAAGGCCTGATGGCCGCGCTGGGGGAATATGACGAGCAGGTCATGGAAGACTATCTGATGGGGGAAGTGTACTCCAGAGAAAAGCTGCTGCCCCTCATCAAAGGGGCCATGGAAAACATGCAGTTCTTCCCCGGCTTATCCGGCTCCGCCCTGAAGGATGAAGGCATTGAGGAACTTCTGGATGCCATCGTCACCCTGCTGCCCGCCCCCGGCGGCACCGAAAAGGGGCCGCTTTGCGCCGTGGTGTTTGCCGCCCATCAGGATGCCACGCTGGGCCGTGGTGTGCAGGTGCGCATTTTCTCCGGCACCCTGCAGAACCGGGACTCGATCCCCTGGAAGGACGAACAGCGGAAAATTACCCAGATCCGCCTGCCCTCCCCTGACGGCCGAGGCAAGGATGCCGGCAGGCTTTCCTGCGGCCAGATCGGAACGCTCTACGGCCTGTCCGATCTGCCGGTGGGCACCGTCATCGGCGACAAAACGCTGCTGCCCCGGAAAATCAGCCTGGGCTCCCTCCGGGAACCCCTGATCGCCGTGAAGGCAGAGCCGGAAAACCCATCCCAGGCCCACGATATGCGAAAAGCCCTGCAGATCCTGGCAGGCGAAGATCCCCTTCTGCAATTGCAGTATAACCGGGAAACCCAGGAAACCACCCTGCGTGCCATGGGCAAAATGCATCTGGAAATTCTGGAAGAAACCATGCGCACCCGTTTTGCCACTCCCTGCACCTTCTCCAAGCCTCAGCTCATCTACCGGGAAACCCTGCTTCGGCCCACCGAAGGCTTTGTGGCCTACACCATGCCCAAGCCCTGCTGGGCCATCATGAACCTGTACATGGAACCCCTGCCCCCCGGCAGCGGTGTGCAGTTCGAAAGCCGGGTATCCCCCCGGGATATTGCGCTGCGGTATCAGCATCAGGTGGAAAATGCCCTGCCCCTGGCCCTGAAGCAGGGCATGCGGGGCTTCCAGGTGACGGACATCCGCATCACGCTGGTGGGCGGCAATCATCACGAAATCCACACCCATCCGCTGGACTTTGTGGTGGCCACCCCCATGGCCGTGATGGACGGGCTGCAGCGAGGCGGCACAAGGCTATTGGAGCCGGTGCTCCACTGCTGCATACAGGTGCCGGAAACCTATGCCGGCAAGGTGATGAGCGATGTGAACAAAATGCGGGGTGAAGTGCAGTCCACCCAGTCCATGGGGGAAACCTGCCGCATTGAGGCGCTGGTGCCTGCCGTGAATGCCCTGCCCTATGCGGACGAACTGCTGCAGATGACCGGCGGCCGCGGCGGCATGACCACCCGGGTGCATGCCTGGCAGTATGCGCCCCCGGATGTAAACGATACCCTGCCCCGCCACGGTGTGAATCCGCTGGATACAGCCAAGTATATCCTGGCTGCCCGCAGTGCATTGGAAGGTGATATTTTTGACCGCTAAGCATCCTCTGCTCCGTGCAGGTCTGCTTTTGCTCATTCCCCTGCTGGTCATCCTGCTTCTGTACGTCTTATCCCATTCCGATACGGCGGTGGCGGTCTATCTTGTCTGTCTGTGGGGGCTGTTCCCCCTCAGCTGCGCGCTGTGCTCCTTTTTTGCAGGCAAACAAGGGCTGCACCCCTTTGTGTGCACGGTCCCCGGTATTCTTTTGATGCTTCTGCCCCTGTTTCAGAGTATGGTCATCGGTGTGATCGGGGCTGTAGTGGGGCTGGTGGGCTGCGTGGCCGGCCTGACATGGCAAAGGCAAAAAACAACCGGAAGGAGGCATGGACATGGCAATAAGTAAAAGCTTTTTCCGCCGTTTACTGTCCGGCACCGTGTACGCTGTGGGGCTGACAGCCGCTGCTGTGATCTGCTTTTTACTGATACTTTTGCTCACCGGTCAGTTTAAAGGGCTCAGCCAGCCCGATGCAGTGGGCGCCGATCCCCTGAACCCCGGTCAGACCACCGATGCCCATGCCCTGGCGGACATTTTCGGCCAGGAGATCCCCGTGCTGCCGGGCTATCCCATACATGGTCAGGCCCTGAACACATCCTACAACGGCCGGAACGTAAGAATGGCGATTTTGCAATATGACGGCTTTACCGTCACCTGTGTGCAGCCTGCCTTTGCCGCGCCGCTGCTGGTGAAAAACCAGCTGTCCCTGAGCCTGAAGGAAGGGTTTGCCGTGGATGGGCTGCCTGCCGTGATGGCGGAAAAGGATGGCGCATATTGCCTCTATTTCAATACCGATCATGCTGCCTATTCCCTTTTTGCTCCTGCTGCCGATGAAGACAGTTTCCTGCAGCTGGCGCAGAAAATCAAACTGATAAAATGAAGGAGTTTTTTACCATGGCACATACAAAGAATAAAACCCTCCCCCGCCAGACCCTGATCCTGATCATTTCCGCCGTGATGCTCCTTGCCGGGCTTTGTGTTTTCTTCCTCACCCGGAGCAATGCATCCGACGCTTCCGCCACCACCCTCACCCGCACCGGGGACATGACCCCCACCCACACCGCCGTCATCGAAATTGAAAACTACGGCACCCTCAAGGCGGAGCTTTACGGCCATGTGGCTCCCATTACGGTAGAAAACTTTGTAAAGCTCAGCAACGATGGCTTCTATGACGGGCTCACCTTCCACCGCATCATTGCCGGGTTCATGATGCAGGGCGGCTGTCCCCTTGGCACCGGTACCGGCGGCGCAGACAAGGACATCAAAGGCGAATTCAGCCAGAACGGCATCCCCAATGCCATCAAGCATGAAAAAGGCGTGCTGTCCATGGCCCGCTCTGCCCTGCCTAACAGCGCCAGCAGCCAGTTCTTCATCATGCATCAGGCAGCCCCTTACCTGGATGGCAGCTATGCCGCCTTCGGCCGGGTAACGGAAGGGCTGGATGTGGTGGATGCCGTATGCGAAAATGCTGTGGGCGGCGACGGCAACGGTGTGCTGCCCAAGGCCAATCAGCCTGTGATCCGCTCCATCCGCTGCACCGCTGTGCAGTAAGAGAACCGTGGAGGGGCAGTGCCCCTTCCAACCCCACCAGGGCAGTGCCCTGGACCCAATTCCGGATGCAACAAACTGGATCTTTCATACAGTTTCCCGGTGAAGCATGGGGAACCATGCGGGGTTTCACCCCACACCCCAGCAGGGTCATTGACCCTGCACCCAATACCGGAAATGGCAATATGTATCATCCAAACCATTTCCCGGTGGAACAGGGCATCACGCAGACACACATTCGCAGAGGAGGATTGTATTTTTGCGAATTGGGTGTGGCACAGCCGCCCACGCAGAAACCCCTTCACAAAAGAAGATTGTGCGTTTGCGAGTTGGATGCCCGCACTGCGGGCCACGCAGAAACCCCTTTGTAAAAGGAACATTGTGATTTTGCGAGTTGGCTGCGGCACTGCCGCCCACGGGCTGGGCGGTGTGAAACACCGCCGGCCGGATGCTGTGCATCCGGGGAAAACG
>JAFWYZ010000265.1 GCA_017517465.1 Clostridia bacterium
GCGGCCGGCGTCCTTGGTGGCCTGACGCTGGCTGTCAGAGAAGTAAGCAGGCACGGTGATAACGGCCTGGGTCACGGTTTCACCCAGATAGGCTTCGGCATCCGCCTTCAGCTTCTGCAGCACCATGGCGCTGATTTCCTGGGGATTATAGGACTTGCCGTCAATGTCCACCTTGTAGGAGGTGCCCATCTGACGCTTGATGGAAGCGATGGTGCGGTCAGGATTGGTGATGGCCTGACGCTTGGCGATCTGGCCCACCAGACGTTCGCCGTCCTTGGTGAAGGCAACGACGGAGGGAGTGGTGCGGCTGCCTTCGGCGTTGGCGATCACAACAGGTTCGCCGCCTTCCATCACGGCCACACAGCTATTGGTAGTACCCAGGTCAATACCGATGATCTTAGACATAATTCATTTCCTCCATATTCATTCTGTCATTTCAGATTGTTGTTCTTTTTATAATTAAGAATTAAGAGTTCAGAATTAAGAATTGAAACTTGCTATTATTCAAATTCTGAATTCTTCATTCTGAATTCTGAATTATTCCTCTACCACTTTTACCATGGCATGACGAAGCACAAAATCGCCCATTTTATAGCCCTTTTGCAGCACCGTGCACACGGTACCGGGTTCGCCTTCATCGGCTGTACCCTGCATGACAGCGTTTTCCAGGTTGGGGTCAAATTTTTCACCCTGCCGGTCAATCACTTCCACACCGCGCTTTTCCAAGGTGTCCATCAGCTGACGGTAGATCATGCTCACACCGGTTTTGAAGCTTTCATCTTCCGTAGGCTGGGTAAGCGCCCGTTCTATATTATCCACAACGGGCAGCAGGTTTTTGATGAATTCCCGGGCACCGTCCTCAAAGGCTTCGGCACGGGTGGCCTTGGTGCGCTTGCGGAAATTATCAAAATCCGCCTGCACCCGCTGGGCCATGTTCAGGTATTCTTCCGCCTGCTTCTGGACCTTGGTCAGTTCATCTTCCTGAACTTCTTCCACTTCCTGCATTTCTTCGGTTTCTGCCGTTTCTTCCTGCAGAATCTCTTTTTCTTTCTTCGGAGACATGGTCTTTTTCCTCATTCCGTTCTTTTATCATTCTCCCAGCAGCTCACCCAGCACATGGCTGGCAGCCCCCAGGGCAGATAACACTTTATCGTAGGGCATCCGGGATGGGCCGATCACGCCCACAGCCCCTCTGTGGCCCCTTCCCACCGGAAAGCCGGCGGTGACAATAGCGCAATCCTGCATATCCGCAATGGAGCTTTCGCTGCCGATGTGCACCATGAACGGTGCATCGTGATGGGAGAGCAGGTGGGTCAGCTTTTCTTTTGCCTCCAGCGCGGTCAGAAAGGCTCTTGCCTTTTCCACGTCGGAATATTCCGGATAATTGAGAATATTGTGGGAACCGGCAACGATCACCGTATCCTGGGCCGATTGCTTTTCCATCTGGGCAGCCAGGGAAGCGATCCCCTCCAGCACCCGGGCATCCGGCCCGTTCATCCGGGCATAGGCCCCCAGCATTTCCTGCACTTCCTGCAGGGTACGCCCAGCCAGTCTTTCGGTCAGCAGCCGGGAGATGGAAAACAGCGCATCGCTGTCCAGCCTTTCGCTCACCCGGATCACCGTATCCCGGATGGCACCGGTATCCGTCACGATCACAAGCAGCGCCGCCCCCTTGGGCATGGGCACCAGCTGCAGGCAGGAAACACGCAGTTCCAATTGCTTGGGCATCATCACAACCGCGGTATACCGGGTCAATTCCGCCAGGGCCTGGGCCGCTGCGGTGGCCACATCTTCGGTGGGCCGGATCTGATCGGTAAAGAAGGCCTTGGCCCCTTCATCCGCCGCCACTTCCTGCTGCAGCAGCCCGTCCACATACAGCCGGTAGGCCTTATGGCTGGGCACACGCCCGGCAGACACATGGGGCTGCGCCAGATAGCCCATTTCCTCCAGATCGCTCATTTCATTGCGGATGGTGGCACTGGAAAGGGAAGTTTCATACTTGCGGGAGATGGTTCTGGAGCCAACCGGCATGGCCGTCAGCACATAGTCCTCAATGATGGCCTGCAGAATGCGCTTTTTCCGGGCATCTACGCCTGCTTCCCGCATGGACCCTTCCCTCCTTCCTGTTTTGTTAGCACTCTCACTCGTTGAGTGCTAACCACGTGTATAGAATAGCACGCTTCCTGTCTGTTGTCAATAGTCTGGCCAAAAAGATTTTCCCCTGAGATAAAATATAGCTATTTTTCAAAAAAAATATGCGTTCCCAGTTTCAAAAAGAGAAAAATGTGATATAATAGAAACGAAAGTAAACCGTACCAAATACCCGAAACAATAAAGGAGGATGCTTTTTTATGAACCTGAAGGGCTCCAAGACCGAACAGAACCTGCGCGATGCATTTGCCGGCGAAAGCCAGGCCCGCAACAAGTACACCTATTTTGCTTCCAAGGCCAAGAAGGAAGGCTATGTGCAGATCGCTTCCATTTTTGAAGAAACAGCCAACAACGAAAAGGAACATGCCAAGATCTGGTTCAAGCTGTTGGAAGGCATCGGCGACACCGCCCAGAACCTGCTCCATGCTGCCGAAGGCGAAAACTACGAATGGACCGATATGTATGCCACCTTCGCACGGGAAGCCAAGGAAGAAGGTTTTGACCATATTGCTTATCTGTTTGAAGAAGTGGGCAAGATCGAAAAGGAACACGAAGAACGCTACCGCAAGCTGCTCAGCAATGTGGAAGGCGGCCTGGTGTTCTCCCGTGACGGCGATATGATCTGGCAGTGCGCCAACTGCGGCCACATCCACATCGGCAAAGCCGCTCCCGACCTGTGCCCCGTCTGTGCCCATCCCAAGGCCTATTTCCAGCTGAAGGCTGAAAACTACTGATTCTGATCAAAAAGCGCTGTGTGATGCACACGGCGCTTTTTTCTATTGACATATTCGCTATAATATAGGAAGGGAGGGAACTAAAATGGACATTCGTGAACAGAAACAGGTGCTCAGGAAAAAGATACGGCAGGAAATGCAGAAATTGCCGCTGGCCTATTTTCAGCAGGCAGGAAAAGCCATCTGCGAAAAGATTCTCGTCACTGATGCCTATCGGCAGTCTGACTGTATCTTTTGCTTCGTCTCCTACGGAAAGGAGCCGGACACCTATCCCCTCCTGAACCAGATGCTCTCCGACGGAAAAACCCTGGCCGTACCGCTGTGCCGAAGCGAAGGACAGATGGAGCTGCGCCGGATCACCGCCCTTTCCCAGCTGGCCCCCGGTGCATACAATATTCCGGAACCTCCTGAGCATGCGCCCCTCCTCTCCCCTGCCGACGTTCAGCTGGCCCTCATCCCCTGTCTGGCTGCCACCCGAGACGGTAAGCGGCTGGGCAAAGGCGGCGGCTATTACGACCGTTTTCTGGCTGCTTACACGGGCAACGCTTTTCTCCTTTGCCCCCAAAAGCTAATACAGGATGATATCCCCTTGGAACCGCACGACATACTTATTCCCCATGTGATCACAGAATAAAAAGGCATCCC
>JAFWYZ010000266.1 GCA_017517465.1 Clostridia bacterium
ACAATGGCATCCTGCAAGGTTTTTGCCGATGCCTGGGCCAGATAGGGGACCGCATCCTCGCTGTAAGCCAGGGTTTTGCCGTTTGTGTCCATCACCAGATAAAACACACCGTCGGCATTGAGCTCCGGGTTCAGAATGCGTTTCATTTCCTGCCGGGTCATTTCCCCCTGGTTGTATGCCTTCAAAAGATAAGAGGCGCTTTGCACATTGTTTTTCAGAATGGCAAATTCCGCATCCCGGGTGGCCTGGGAAAAGAAATAGGCGCTCATGCCGTAGGCAAACACGCTGATCACCAGAATGCAGATGATCAGCAGCAAAACAAACCTTGTCAGATAGGACGACCATTTAGGCATCCTCCCGCACCTCCACCTTGTACCCTACACCGTATACGGATTTGAGCAGCACGTCCGTGCTTTCCGGCAGCTTTTTGCGGATGCGCTTGATGCTGGTATCCACCACCCGGCTGTCGCCGTTGAAATCGAAGCCCCAGATATTATCCAGCAGCTGTTCCCGGGTGAATACCTGCCGGGGATGGCTGGCCATCAGGTGCAGGATCTCCACTTCCTTGGGGGAGAGAAGCATCTTTTCCCCGTCCACCGTTACTTCGTAGCATTTCAGGTCGATCACCGTGTTTCCCACCGTCAAAAGGTTCTTTTCCGGCTCCGACTGCATCTGGTTCAGCCTGCGGAAGATCACCTGAATGCGGCTCACCACTTCACGGGGGGAGAAGGGCTTTACCATATAGTCATCCGCGCCCAGGGCAAAGCCCAGCAGCTTATCCACCTCTTCCCCCTTGGCCGTCAGCATAATGATGGGCACCATGGAACGGGCGCGGATATCCGCACACACCTGGGTGCCGCTGCGCCCGGGCATCATAATGTCCAGGATCACCAGGTCCGGCCGCATGCGGGTGAAGGCTTCCATCACGTCATCCCCGCGGAACACTGAATATACTTCGTAATCTTCCCGCGTCAGATATACCCGCAAAGATTCATGGATGCCAATCTCATCATCCGCAATCAGAATCAGTTTCTTTTTATTCATGGTTCTATCCCCTTTATATGAAAAATAACATGTATTGCGTTCTGATCTTCTTTATTATACCAGTTTGCCCATTTCGGGGCAAGCATTGCCACAATGCCGTCCATTTTTTACCGCATTCTCTGACGCAAACAGGGGAATTATGCAGAAAAACACTTGCTTGTCTGGAATAATTTGATATAATGGAAGTATCAATCTCATCAAAGGAGAAATGACCATGTCTGAAAAGAAAACCAAGCGCATCGTCTCCACCGACGGTCAGGAAGTAAAGGAAACTTCCCGTGCCCGTGTCGTGAAAAAAGCTGCTCCTGTGGGCAATGCCACCGGCCTGCGCATCGGCGCCGTCATCCTGTGGGTGGCCGCTATCGCTTTTGAAGTGCTGGCCATCCTGATCTTCACCGGCAACATCAACTGGACCTTCATGCCCGTCACCGGCCAGCTGATCGCCGCCTTGGTGCTGGATCTGATCTGCGTTGTGGTCGGCTCCCTGTTGTGGAAGAAAGCCAACCGCATCAAGCCCGCCAGCAAAAAGAACAAGTTCAAGTTCTGGCTGTGGAACAACATGGGTGTCATCGTGGCTGCCTTCGCCTTCATCCCCTTCATCATCATTGCCCTTACCGACAAGAAGGCCGATAAGAAGACCAAGACCATCGCCGTCATCGCCGCTGTTGTGGCCCTGCTGATCGCCGGTGTGGCCAGCTATGACTTCAACCCCGTTTCCAAGGAAGATCTGGAAGCCGCTACCACCGCCATCGAAGGCGATGTGTACTGGTCTCCCTTCGGTAAGGTGTACCACACCGCCACCGATTGCCAGGCCCTGAATATTTCCGAACAGCTGACCGTCGGTTCCGTGGAAGAAGCTGTGGCCGCCAACCGTACCCGCCTGTGCGCCTACTGCGCCAAGCGTGATGCCATCGAAGGCGTTATCACCGACATGAACGTGGAAGACGTTGTGCTGGA
>JAFWYZ010000267.1 GCA_017517465.1 Clostridia bacterium
ACCGTCATTTCGCCTTCGGCCAGCACGGGGCACAGAGACAGCGTCATGATGAGCGCCATCAGCAAAGCGATGAGCTTTTTCATAGATATGAACTTCCTTTCTGCCGGTTCTCTTGACCGGTTCTTTTGTCTTTATTATACATTAAATACAAAATAAATGCAATCGATTTTCAAATATTTTTTGTTCAAAATGAAAAAACCCGGATTTCTCCGGGCAAATCAATATTTCTCTTATTTGAGTGTATAAGTATATTTATCATAAACAATTTTTCGGTTCTGTGCATTATGCAGTCGGATGGTGATTTTATCGTCAGTCAAACCTTCACGGGGCATCGTAATCCGGAACTGTACCCCTTCCTCATAATAAAGCATGGCTTCCTGATCGATCCGATCCCATTCCAAAGCATATTCATACAGCGCATCTCCTGTTTCGCTCATTATCATTGCAACAGGCCCCTTTAAATTACGCAAATCTTGTCCATACCTATCTTCCTTGATTCGAAGAATCACATTTACTTCATCATCATTTATCGGAACCACAATCACACGATCCATTGTGATGCGAAACCCTTTCAGGTAATGGCTGTCTTCGGGAATACTTTTTCTGGTTCGGCTATCCACAAAAGCCGGGCCGATAAACTGCACATTCACTATTTCCTGTGCGTCAGCGGCCATTGGCATACGGCCACTCTCATCATACTGCACTGCGGTTAAGCAAAGAGATACCTTTCTGAGGTGTTCGGAGTATTCAGTATTTTTCTGGAAGGGATCTTTCATCTGCGCAATCATCCGCAGTGAGCCTTCTTCCATCAGCGTATAATCTACATGCTTCATTTCACGGCTCAGAGCCACCCGTACCACTTGCTCAAATCCCATCTTCTGCGCATATTCCTGCACAGAAAGCTGGCTATGAGCATCACCATTGGGAACATACTTTTTCATGCTGCCGGGTTCTGTGATGTCATCCAGCCCACCAAGCAGATGCAACCGAACCTCTCCTGTTTTTTCATCCACTCTTTTCAGGTCTGTTCCGATCACCATGGTGTTTTCCTGACGGGGGTTCACTGTCATTACAGCGTACATCCATCCTTCGTCAAACAGCAGTTCTTCCAACTCTACCTCTACCAGTTCCGATTCACTCACGGACCATACATATCCCCTTGAACTGTCGTATACAAAGCGGGGATCTTCCATGGAATATTCGCTTTTCTCCAGGTTGTCTATCAGGTGGGCAGGTTCCACCTTCTCCTTGTGTTCTTTTGCAAAATCCAGAATACCGGTGTAATTTGCCGCATAGGCCATGCCCATCAGCCCCAGCAGGAGAGCCAATACAATGGCCAGCGTGGCCACAGGCCGTTTTGATTTGTTCAGGTTCATGTTCTTTTCCTCCAATGCTTTTTCCAGCTGCAAATGCACCGCAGCCGGAACAGAAGGAAAGGCATTCTCAAAATGGATATCGTTCATACATCTTCCTCCTCCAGCAGCATGCGCAGCTTTTTCAGTCCTTCCCGGATGCGGCCCTTCACCGTGGTTTGCGGCAGGCGCAGCATCCGGGCAATGTCCGGCACGGAAAGGCCGTTCATATGATGGAGCAGGATGGGCAGGCGGAATTTTTCCGGCAGTTTCTGCAAGGCAGTCTGCAGATCCACATCCCGGGCCGGTTCGGCGGCGGCATTCAGCGCTTCCTCCACGGGCAACTCGCCTTTGCGGCGCAGATATCCCCTTTGTATATCCCGGCAGGAATTCAGAAGGATCCGCATCAGCCAGGGTTCAAACCGCGTTTCATCTCGGAGGGAAGGCAATTTTCGCCACGCGGCAAACACCGCGTTTTGCAGGGCATCGGCGCAGTCATGATCACTACGCAGCATGGAGCGGGCCATGCGATACATTTTCCCCTCCATCTGCCGCACCCGGCTGTCAAATTCCTGTTCTGTCATTGACTGGTTCCTTTCCCTGAAAAATGCATTCTTCACCCT
>JAFWYZ010000268.1 GCA_017517465.1 Clostridia bacterium
ACCGTCATTTCGCCTTCGGCCAGCACGGGGCACAGAGACAGCGTCATGATGAGCGCCATCAGCAAAGCGATGAGCTTTTTCATAGATATGAACTTCCTTTCTGCCGGTTCTCTTGACCGGTTCTTTTGTCTTTATTATACAATAAATACAAAATAAATGCAATCGATTTTCAAATATTTTTTTGTTCAACATGAAAAAACCCGGATTTCTCCGGGCAAAATATTATTTTAGCGGAATCACCACTTTTTCCGTAAATTCCTGCCTCAACCGCTGCATATCCGCATCATCGGTTTCCGAGGCATCGGGAAAGGAAAAGCCAAGGGCATCCGGCAGGGTCTTCATACCGCCCCAGGAAGTTTCAATCACCAGGTAATTTTCACCGCCGGTTTCTTCCCGATACCCCTTCCATCCTTCGCCTTCCATATCCATATAATCGATGGGTTCGCCGTTTGCATTGCACAGCCAGGCCGCACCATAGCAATCCATCAGTGCATTCTTTGCTTTCTGTGTATTCTCTTTGGGGTAAATGCGAATTTCAATCAGCGTGGAAAGGGGCGTGATCGCCACTTTTTCAAAATGCACAGTGCCGTTTTCCAACGGAATATCTTCCAGTTCAGGTTCAATCCGGCTTTCTTTGGCTGCATCGGCATCCAGAGTAAAGGAAAGAGTGATTCTTTCCGTTACCTGCATCTGCCCGGCCCTGTTTGTTACATTGCTGAACGCAGGCCTTTCCCCATAGCCCGGCCCGGCATAGAAGGGGGCCAATTCGCTGTATTCCGCTCTGTCCAGCAGAAAATGTCCGCTTACGTTCACCGGCGTATATCCTTCCTGCAGCCAATAGCCGGCTTCCATGGTGAACACATCCGCCACTTTCAACGCGGATTGCTCTATGGCCCCTTTCCGGTCTTCATAATCCCTTCGCCATTCCGCATCCGGAATCACCTCTTCCATGTCGTACCACATCCACGGATCCACCACCACCATCTCTTTCACCGGGCGGCTCACCACAAAGGTGGCTTCCCCCTGGACAATTCCCGTGTAATCCTCCTCCAAAACGCCGCTGAGCATGCCACCGGAAATGGGGTTTCGCACAACCGGCGCCACATCCACTGTGAATACATCCGGCAGCCATTGATCCTGAAAACTCTGGAAATTGATAGGCACCCATTTGCCGTTCAGGGTGACGGTATCCAGTGTTACAAGGGCAATTTCACCCGGCATCTTGTTTTCTGCCGTAAAGGAAAGCGCCAGCCGATCACCGTCGAAGATAGCACCAGTCAGGTCAATTTGAATATTATCTCCGAAGGCTTCAGCCGTTACTGTCTGCACGCTGCCCTTCAAATCCTCGGAAGCCTTTTCTTCGCTTCCCACCAGGTATTCCAAAATGCCCGTCTGAGTGGCGGCATAGGCCATGCCCATCAGCCCCAGCAGGAGAGCCAATACAATGGCCAGCGTGGCTACAGGCCGTTTTGCTTTGTTCAGGTTCATGTTCTTTTCCTCCAATGCTTTTTCCAGCCGCAGATGCACCGCAGCCGGAACAGAAGGAAAGGCATTCTCAAAATGGATATTGTTCATACATCTTCCTCCTCCAGCAGCATGCGCAGCTTTTTCAGTCCTTCCCGGATGCGGCCCTTCACTGTGGTTTGCGGCAGGCGCAGCATCCGGGCAATGTCCGGCACGGAAAGGCCGTTCATATGATGGAGCAGGATGGGCAGGCGGAATTTTTCCGGCAATGTTTGCAGAGCTATCTGCAAATCCACATCCCGGGCCGGTTCGGCGGCGGCATTCAGCGCTTCCTCCACAGGCAATTCCCCTTTGCGGCGCAGATATCCCCTTTGTATATCCCGGCAGGAATTCAGAAGGATCCGCATCAGCCATGGTTCAAACCGTTCTTGATCGCGCAGGGTACGCAGCTTCTGCCATGCTGCAAACACGGTGTTCTGTATGGCATCGGCGCAGTCATGATCACTACGCAGCATGGAGCGGGCCATGCGATACATTTTCCCCTCCATCTGCCGCACCCGGCTGTCAAATTCCTGTTCTGTCATTGACTGGTTCCTTTCCCTGAAAAATGCATTCTTCACCCT
>JAFWYZ010000026.1 GCA_017517465.1 Clostridia bacterium
ACTGACCCCCCTGATCCTGATCCGCCCGGTAAAATAAGCTTTTGAAAAGACTGCTGTCCGAACGGCAGTCTTTTTTGTTGCAAAGGAGGGACCATGGAGGGGCTTTGCCCCCTCCACCCCCACCAGGGGCATTGCCCCTGGACCCATTCTCCGGAAATAACAATTCGTATCAGTCAGACAATGTCCCTGTGAAGCAGAGTAACGCGCATCCACACTTTCACAGAGGATGATTGTGTGTTTGCGAGCTGGCTGCGGCACTGCTACACGCAGAAACCCCTTTGTAAAAGAACGATTGAAACTTTGCGAGTTGGCTGCGCCGCTGGCGCTCCACGGGCTGGGCGGTGGAACACCGCCAACCTGATGCTGTGCATCCGGGGAAAACGAAAAAAAAGCGGTGAGAGAATACATTCTCTCAGCCGCTTTTTCTCGTTTTCATAGTGCCCGTGGGCTCTCTTCCCGTTTCCTAAGCAACATGCGGAAAGTAGTTTGGAAATGTAAGTCTTCTGCATCGCAGAAAGGGTGCAGGGCGGATCGCCCTGCCGCAGGGGTACAGGGGGCGAGGAGCCCCCTGCCACGTTCAAACCTCGTCCAGCGCTGCAAGTAGTTCTTCAATATCCTGGCGGATGATGATGAGCCGGTAATCCTGATCGCTGAGGAAGCCTTCCCGGTGGACGGTATCCACAAAGTGCAAAAGGCCGTCAAAATAGCCGTTCACGTTGAGGATGCCAAGCGGCCTGCGGATGTCACCCAGCTGGGTCATGGCATAGACATCCCCCATTTCATCCAGGGTACCCAGACCGCCGGGCAGGGCAATGCAGGCATCGGCAGCTTCAATGAGGCGGCGCTTGCGCTGCTGCACGTTTTCCAGCGTTTCATCGGCAGTGATAATTTCCGGTTCATAGGCATCGGTAAGGCCGCGGATGCGGAAGGAATAGACCCTGGCACCGTTTTCATAAGCGGCATGGGAAACTGTTTTCATCAGCCCACAATCGCAGCCGCCAAAGAGCAGGCTTCTGCCCTGAAGCCCGATCTGCGCCCCTGTTTTCTGTGCAATCTCTTCATATAGCGGAATACGGCCGCTCCTGGAACCGCAGAACACGGCAATACGCTGTTTTTTCATGGATATATCACTCCCTTCCGGATCAGTATAGCAGAGTGGGAATTGTATGTCAAAAAAACAATTTTTTGTGATTTTCAGCCTTGTTCATCGGGTGGAAGATGTGGTATAATCATTCTGTTTTTGATTTTGAAACGGAGGCGTTTTGACCATGCGTATCGGTTTTGATCACGACAAATACACGGCTATGCAGTCCAAGCACATTCTGGAGCGGATCGCCACTTTCGGGGGCAAGCTGTATCTGGAGCTTGGCGGAAAGCTGTTTGACGACAATCATGCCTCCCGTGTGCTGCCGGGCTTCCGGCCGGACAGCAAGGTGGCCATGCTGCTGACGCTGAAGGAAAAGGCGGAGCTGGTGATCGCCATCAGTGCCGATGACATTGAAAAGAACAAGCTGCGTGGGGATCTTGGCATCACCTACGATACGGAAGTGCTGCGGCTGATCGATGCTTTCCGGGGCATTGGGCTGTATGTGGGCAGCGTGGTCATGACCAGGTGGAACGACCAGGCATCCGCCGTGCATTTCAAGCAGCGGCTGGAAAACCTGGGGGTCAAGGTATACCGCCACTTCAACATCGAAGGCTATCCCTATAATGTGAAGCACATCGTCAGCGATGCAGGTTTTGGCCAGAACGAATACGTGGAAACCCAGCGCCCCCTGGTGCTGGTCACCGCCCCCGGCCCCGGCAGCGGAAAGATGGCCGTGTGCCTGAGCCAGCTGTTCCAGGATCATCAGCGGGGCATTCAGGCAGGCTATGCCAAGTTTGAAACCTTCCCCATTTGGAACCTGCCCCTGCGCCATCCCATCAACATGGCCTACGAAGCTGCCACCGCCAACCTGGATGACGTGAACATGATCGACCCCTATCATCTGGATGCTTACGGCATCAGCGCTGTGAACTATAACAGGGACGTGGAAATTTTCCCGGTGCTCAGCGCTGTATTTGAACATATTTACGGTTCTTCCCCTTACAAATCCCCCACAGACATGGGTGTCAACATGGTGGGCAACTGCATTGTGGATGACGAAGCATGCCGGGAAGCCAGCAAGCAGGAAGTGATCCGCCGCTACTTTGCCGCAAAATGCGCCCTGGCCCTGGCCCACACTACCCAGGTGGAAGTGGACAGGCTGCAGCGGCTGATGCACCAGATGGGCATTTCTCCCGATGACCGGCCTGTGGTGGCTGCCGCGCGTGACAGGGAAACGGAAACCGGTGCACCGGCCCTGGCGATTGAGTTGCCCAACGGGCGGATTATTACCGGCAAAACGTCCGCCCTGCTGGGGCCCTCTGCCGCAGTGCTGCTCAACGCATTGAAGGCCCTTGGCGGCATTGACGAAAATGCACATCTGATCTCCCCCACCGTCATCGAGCCCATCCAGTCCCTCAAGTGCGATTATCTGGGCAATCACAACCCCCGTCTCCACAGCGACGAGGTGCTGGTGGCCCTGAGCATCTGCGCCGCCACCAACAAAAACGCTGCCCTGGCCATGAGCCAGCTGCCTCTTTTGAAGGGCTGTGAGGCCCATTCCACGGTGATCCTGCCCCAGGTGGACGATAATATTTTCCGCCGGCTGAAGGTGAACCTCACCTGCGATGCCAGGTACCAGACCCATAAACTGTACCATAAATAAACCGCTTCATCCGCTGCTTTCCCCTTTCCCGGGGATGGCAGCGTTTTTTGATGAAAAAATCCACATTATTTCCTTTATTATGCCACAAAATGTTATGTTTCTTTGTTGCGGCAGGAGGGCATGATGTGCTATAATAGAAAATGGTATGATGTGCGAATTATGGTCACAGTGCATACCGGTTGAATCCCATCCAAAGGAGAACATGAAATGGCAAACCTGTTTAAGAAGCTGCTGGGGCTGGGGCCGGAGGCTCAGCTGAAGCCGCTGATGAAAATCGCAGATAAAATCGAAGCCCTGGAACCCGAAATGCAAAAGCTGACGGACGAAGAGCTGGGCGCCAAAACCGCCGAATTCCGTGCCCGTTACAAGAATGGCGAAACGCTGGACCAGATGCTGCCCGAAGCCTTTGCCGTGGTGCGGGAAGCCGCCTGGCGTTCTCTTGGCCTGCGTCCTTTCCGGGTGCAGCTGATCGGTGCCATTGTGCTGCATCAGGGCCGCATTGCCGAAATGAAAACCGGTGAAGGCAAAACCCTCACCGCCCCCATCGCCGCATATCTCAATGCCATCCCCGGGGAAGGCGTGCATATTGTGACGGTGAACGATTATCTGGCCTCTTTCCAGGGCGAACAGATGACGGAGCTGTTTGAATTTCTGAACATGACGGTGGGTGTCATCGTGCATGACATGGATCATGCCCAGCGCCAGGCTGCCTATGCCTGTGACGTGACCTACGGCACCAACAACGAAATGGGCTTTGACTACCTGCGTGACAACATGGCCCACAGCGAAAAGGCCATGGTGCAGCGCGGACATGCCTTTGCGGTGGTGGACGAAGTGGACTCCATCCTCATTGACGAAGCCCGTACACCGCTTATCATTTCCGGGCAGGGTGACAAGCCCACCGACATGTACGACAAGGCCAACGAATTTGTGCTTCGCCTGAAAAAGGACACCGATTACACCGTGGACGAAAAGGACAAGGCGGCCATCTTCACCGAAGAGGGCACCGAAAAGGCAGAAAAGCATTTCGGCATCGAAAACCTGTCCGACCCGGAAAACAACGACCTGAACCATTACCTGATCCAGGCCTTGAAGGCCCACAGCCTGATGAAGCGGGATGTGGACTATGTGGTGCAAAACGGCGAAGTGGTGATCGTGGACGAATTCACCGGCCGTCTGATGATCGGCCGCCGGTATTCCGACGGGCTGCACCAGGCCATCGAAGCCAAGGAACATGTGAAAGTGGCCGATGAAAGCAAGACCCTGGCCACCATCACCTTCCAGAATTATTTCCGTATGTACAAAAAGCTGTCCGGTATGACCGGTACGGCCAAGACGGAAGAAGGGGAATTCCAGGGCATTTACAACCTGGACGTTGTCCAGATTCCCACCAACCGTCCCATGATCCGCAAGGACATGAATGACGTGATCTACCGCACCAAGAAGGGCAAGTATGCCGCTGTGGTGGAAGAGATCGTCAAGCGCCATGCCACCGGCCAGCCCATTCTGGTGGGTACGGTTTCGGTGGAGGTGAGTGAATTGCTCAGCGGCATGCTCAGCCGCCGCGGCATTCCCCACGAAGTGCTCAATGCCAAGCATCACGCCCGTGAAGCTTCCATCGTAGCCCAGGCCGGTAAGCTGGGTGCCGTTACCATCGCCACCAACATGGCCGGCCGCGGTACCGACATTCTGCTGGGCGGCAATCCGGAATTCATGGCCCGCCGCACCCTGCGGCAGGAGGAAGTGCCGGAAGAATTGATCGAAGCTGCCAACGGCATTACCAAAAACGTGCCGGAAGAAGTGCTGGCCGTGCGTCAGCGCTATCAGGAGCTGAAGGCCGAATACCGCAAGACCACCGATGCCGAACACGAAAAGGTGGTAGCGGCCGGCGGTCTGCACATCATCGGTACCGAACGTCATGAAAGCCGCCGCATCGACAATCAGCTGCGGGGCCGCGCCGGACGTCAGGGCGACCCGGGCTCTTCCCAGTTCTTCATTGCCGTGGAAGACGATCTGATGCGCATCTTCGGCGGCGAAAGGCTGCAGCCTCTCATCGAGCGCATGGGCATGGATGAAAACACGCCCCTGGAGGCCGGTCTGCTGACCAAGCAGATCGAAAATGCCCAGAAGAAAGTGGAAAGCCGGCATTTTGAATCCCGAAAGCATGTGCTGCAGTACGACGATGTGATGAACCAGCAGCGCGCCGTGATCTACGGCCAGCGCAGGCAGGTGCTGGGCGGCGAAAACATGCGTCAGGTGATCCTGGGCATGGTGGACACGCTGGTGGACGATGCCTGCACCCACTTCCTCAATGCCGAAGCTGCCCAGGACAAAAACATCGCCGGGCTGAAGGACTATACCAAAAAGCTGTTCCTGCGGCCGGGCACTGTGGATGCCAATGAAGACATGCTGCGCACTGCCAAAAAGGAAGAAGCTGCTGCTTTCCTGAAAAAGGAAGCGCACCGTTTCTACGAAGAAAGAGAGCAGCTCTTTGCCGATCATGGCATGGACGTGCGCGAAATGGAGCGGCGCATTCTGCTCAGCAGCGTGGACCGGCGGTGGATGGACCATATCGACGCCATGGACCAGCTGCGGGAAGGCATTGGCCTGCGTGCCTATGCTCAGCGGGATCCCATCAATGAATACAAAATGGAAAGCTACGACATGTTTGACGAAATGAGCCACCTCATCCAGGAAGACACTGTGCGTCTGCTCTATCAGGGCCGTTTCCAGGAGCCCCAGCAAAAGCGCCCTGCCATCCGCATCACCTCTCTTTCCCACGGAAGCAGTGCGCCCCGGGCCAACAAGGA
>JAFWYZ010000269.1 GCA_017517465.1 Clostridia bacterium
ACATATGATTTTTCCGGCCGGGAAATAACCACTGTCCTCATTCCGTTTCATGCTGTGGAAACAAGATCATACACCTGTGTTGAGGAAATGGCGTTTCCGGAAGCAGGTGTGAAGGTCATCGGTGTAGCGCTGACAGTGACGCCCCTGGAAATCCGGTATACTGTGGAATATGAGGTTGTTGATCTGGAAGTGTTTTCTGCGCAGCAGGGAGGACTGTGGTTTGACTTTGTCCGTGCTGATGATGGAACTTATCATAGAGCGTCGGACGGACTGTCTTCGTCTGAAAGCTGTGGCAGGGCGGATGGCGCATTCTTTGCGCCGGATGAAGTGGGGACGGTTTACCGGCAAACGGGCGCCTTGGGCCTGGATAATATAAGCGGTCAGTATTCCATTCGTGCCTATAATGCATGGGATAAAACGTTGTATGAGGTCAGAACGTTTTCTGTCAAAGAGAAAGAAAAATAGTCCCAATATGAAAAAACCGCCGCAGCGGTGAAGCTGCGGCGGCTGTTTTTATGTTGCTATTAAGCGAAGGGGTTTTCGGTGGGATAGGGCAGGGACTTGGGCTGGTTGTAAGCGATGTCCTTGATGCCCAGGAACTTGAAGATTTCGAACAGGTACTTGCCCACATGGTCGAAGGCCACAGCACCGTGATGGGGATAGCGCTTCTGCACCAGCACGTGACGGTAGAAGCGGCCCATTTCCTTGATGGCAAAGATACCGATGCCGCCGAAGGAACGGGTGGCAACGTCCAGCACTTCGCCTTCGGCGATGTAGGAGCGGAGGTTGCCTTCGCTGTCGCACTGCAGGCGATAGAAGGTGATGGGGCTGGCGGCGATGTCGCCTTCCAGGGTGCCGCGGCTGATGTCGGGTTCGGAACCGGCGGGTTCGAGCACGCGATGCTGGATCAGCTGATACTTGACGGCGCGGTTGTCGCACATCTTGCATTCGGGGGTGTTGCCGCAGTGGAAGCCCATGAAGGTATCGGTGAGGGTGTAGTCATACTTGCCCTTGATATCTTCGTCATAGATGTACTGGGGCACGGAGTTGTTGATGTCAAGCAGGGTGACGGCATCCTTGGTCACGCAAGCGCCGATGAATTCGGAGAGAGCGCCGTAGATGTCCACTTCGCAGGCCACCGGAATGCCCCGGCTGGCCAGACGGCTGTTCACGTAGCAGGGTTCAAAGCCGAACTGGCTGGGGAAAGCGGGCCAGCACTTGTTGGCGAAAGCCACATACTTGCGGCTGCCCTTGTGCTGCTCAGCCCAATCCAGCAGGGTCAGTTCGAACTGAGCCATGCGTTCGTTGAGGTCCGGATAGTAAGCGCCTTCGCCCATTTCCTTGGCCATATCTTCGCAGATGGCGGGGATGCGGGGATCGCCGGCATGAGCCTTGTAGCTGACCAGCAGGTCCAGCTCGCTGTTTTCTTCGATTTCCACGCCGATTTCATACAGGCCCTTGATGGGGGCGTTGCAGGCGAAGAAGTCCTGGGGACGGGCACCGAAGGTGATGATCTTCAGGTTCTTCACGCCGATGATGGCACGGGCCACGGGGATGAAGTCAGCGATCATCTTGGCCACTTCTTCAGCGGTGCCGACGGGGTATTCGGGAATGTAGCCGTTCAGGTGGCGCATGCCCAGGTTGTAGGAGCAGTTCAGCATACCGCAGTAAGCGTCGCCGCGGCCGTTGATCATATCGCCGTCGCCTTCAGCGGCAGCCACGAACATGCAGGGACCGTCAAAGTTCTTGGCGATCAGGGTTTCGGGGGTTTCGGGGCCGAAGTTGCCCAGGAAAACCACCAGCGCGTTGCATTCGGCGGCCTTCACATCGGCAACAGCCTTCAGCATGTCGATTTCGTTTTCCACGGTGACGGGGCATTCGTACAGGCCGTCGCCATAGGCCTTGACGATGTTGGCGCGGCGCATTTCGCTCAGGGCGATGGGGAAGCAGTCACGGCTGACGGCGATGATGCCCAGCTTGACTTCGGGGATGTTCTGGAACATAGCAAACCTCTCCTTTTTTTTATTAGATGTCGTTTTTGATATCGATGTTTTCACCCGTCAGAGCGATCTGAGCGCCCTGGGATGCTTCATCACTTTCGGGATGGGCCAGCAGCCACT
>JAFWYZ010000270.1 GCA_017517465.1 Clostridia bacterium
CGTTTTTTCTGTTTTTCCCGGATGCTTTGCATCCGTCTGGCGGCAGGAACTGCCGCCGTGCCCGTGGGTAACGCGGTTTTCCCAAGCATCACCGGCACGCTGCGTGAAAATGTGCGTTGCGTGTCCGGAGGATGGGTCCAGGGGTGATACCCCTGGTGCCGTGGGGGGTACAGGGGGCGAGGAGCCCCCTGCTCCGTCCCGTCAAAGCATGTCGGACAGCCCCTGTTTTTGCCAGAAATTGGCGAAATTCTCCGTTTGATTTTTCCTTGGCAAAAAGAGGGAAAATCCACGCAAAAAATAAGCAAAAATGTGGGCAATAATATAAGAAGAAACCCTTCCCAAAACGGCAATTTTGTGATATAATAAGTTGATTAATTATTAGCTATTTTAGCCAGTGAAAAATGGAGGAAATTATGGCTGCTGATATGGAAAAAATGCAGGAAAACACTCAGGTGCAGGGCGTCCAGTACGACGAAAATCAGATTCAGGTGCTGGAAGGCCTGGAAGCCGTGCGTAAGCGCCCCGGCATGTACATCGGCTCCACCGATGCCCGGGGTCTGCATCACTGCGTATATGAAATTGTGGACAATGCCATTGATGAAGCGCTGGCCGGCTATTGCACGGAAGTACACATCTGCCTGCATAAGGACGGCAGTGTGTCCGTACACGACAACGGCCGCGGTTTCCCCGTGGGCATCCATCCCAAGATGGGCCGTCCCGCTGTGGAAGTATGCCTGACGGTGCTGCATGCCGGCGGTAAGTTCGGCGGCGAAGGGTACAAGGTATCCGGCGGCCTGCACGGTGTGGGCGCCTCCGTTGTGAACGCATTGAGCCAGCATCTGCGTGTGGAAGTGCACCAGAGCGGCAAGATTTACGAACAGGAATACAACCTGGGCAAAATCGCCTACGACCTGCGTGTCATCGGCGAAGCGGAAGACACCGGCACCCTCATCCGCTTCTGGCCGGACATCCGCAGCGAAGAAAACCCCGGCGGCGTGTTCGATGAAGGCATTTCCTTCTCCTTTGATGTTCTGAAAGTGCGCATCCGTGAAATGGCTTTCCTGAACAAGGGCATCAAGCTGGTGCTGCGGGATGAACGGGGCGAAGAAGTGAACGAACGGGTGTTCCATTACGAAGGCGGTATCCGCGAGTTCGTGAAATACCTGAACAAGAATAAGGAAACCCTGTTTGCAGAGCCTATCTACGTGGAAGGTATCAAGAACGGCGTCACGGTGGAAGTGGCCATGCAGTATAACGACAGCTACAGCGAAAACATCTACACCTTCGCCAACAACATCCACACCCCCGAAGGCGGCACCCACCTGATGGGCTTCCAGAGTGCCCTCACCCGTGCCATCAATAACTACGGCCGCAAGTATAAGATCCTCAAGGATGCCGATGCCAACCTCAAGGGCGAAGACACCCGTGAATCCCTGGCCGCCGTCATTTCCGTAAAAATGCCGGAGCCCCAGTTCGAAGGGCAGACCAAGTCCAAGCTGGGCAACAGCGAAGTGCGCCCCATTGTGGATAACCTGGTGTTCGAAGGGCTGGAAACCTTCCTGGAAGAAAACCCCGCTGTGGCCAAGACCATCCTGGAACGCTGCCTGGGCGCCGCCCGTGCCCGTGAAGCCGCCCGTAAGGCCAGGGACCTGACCCGCCGCAAAACCGTGCTGGAAAGCGGCAGCCTTCCCGGCAAGCTGGCCGACTGCACCGAGCGCGACCCCTCCAAGTGCGAAATCTTCATCGTGGAAGGCGACTCCGCCGGCGGCAGCGCCAAAACCGGCCGCGACCGTATGTATCAGGCCATCCTGCCCCTGCGCGGCAAGATCCTGAACGTGGAAAAGGCACGGCTGGATAAGATCCTCATCAGTGAGCAGATCAAGAACATGATCACCGCCTTTGGCTGCGGTGTGGGCGATGATTTCAACATCGACAAGCTGCGCTACCACCGCATCGTCTGCATGACCGACGCTGACGTGGACGGCGCCCACATCCGCATCCTGATGCTCACCTTCTTCTACCGCTACATGCGTCCCCTCATTGAAAAGGGCTATGTGTATATCGCCATGCCGCCCCTGTATAAGGTGACCAAGGGCAAGCAGGAATACTACGTCTACAACGATCAGGAACTGCAGCAGCTGCTGGATAAGCTGGGCCGCGAAACCAAGGCGGAAATCCAGCGCTATAAAGGCCTGGGTGAAATGAGCAGCGAACAGCTGTGGCACACCACCATGAACCCCGAAACCCGCACCATGATGAAGGTGACCATGGAAGATGCCATGGCTGCCGATGAGATCATCAGTTTGCTGATGGGCGACAAGGTGGAGCCCCGCCGGGAATTCATCGAACAGAACAGCGAATTGGCCGTGCTGGACTTCTGAGGAGGTTTTTTTCCATGAAGAAACTGCTTGCAGTGCTGCTTTGCCTGTGCATGCTGCTTTCCTGTGCCTTTGCCGAAGACAGCAAAACCGAAGCGGAGGCCTGGCTGGAAGAAAGAAGCATGGAGCTGGCAGCGCTGGTCAACGAAGCCATCCACAGCGATGCCTATATTTCCCTCATGTTGGGCAATACGCAGAATATTCCGGCTGATCTTCGCAAAACAGATTTTTCCGCTCCCGCTTCTGTAAAAATTCACGTTAATTCTCTCCCTTCCATAACCGCATATTCCCTCATGACGGAAAGCGCGGCGAAAGAATTCCAGTTTTCCCCGGAGCTGAATGATTACCTTCTTCGCCGGATGAAAGCATCCTTACCCACACTGCTGGTTTCAAAGGAAGGGATGGAGATGGTCATCGCCAATTCTATCTTCACTTTTTCCGATGCATGGCTTTGCCCGGATTTCATCGCCTCCGACGCCCAAGTATTTCTGGAATACGAAGGGGATTATGTGCTCTGGGTGGAGTTTTCCGTTTCCGATCTTGGCACTGTTTCCGGCCAGACGCACCTGCTTCCAAAGGCCAGATATGAACAAATGGATAAGCTCATTCTGGAATTGCTCCAGCAAACCCTTCCCCAATAACCTTTTGCTTCAAATGCCCTTGAAAGGATAAAATACCATGAGTGAAATCAAAGATCGTCTGA
>JAFWYZ010000271.1 GCA_017517465.1 Clostridia bacterium
TGCGCTTGGCGGACTTTACGTTATGGGCCAGCTTCTGGGAAACCAGCTTTTCCATCACAAAGGGCTTGAACAGCTCCAGGGCCATATCCTTGGGCAGGCCGCACTGATGCAGCTTCAGCTCGGGGCCGACCACGATAACGGAGCGGCCGGAATAGTCCACGCGCTTACCCAGCAGGTTCTGACGGAAACGGCCCTGCTTACCGCGAAGCAGGTCGGAAAGGCTCTTGAGGGGACGGTTGCCGGGGCCGGTGACGGGACGGCCGCGACGGCCGTTGTCGATCAGAGCGTCCACAGCTTCCTGCAGCATGCGCTTTTCGTTGCGCACGATGATATCGGGGGTGCCCAGCTCCAGCATCCGCTTGAGGCGGTTGTTGCGGTTGATCACCCGGCGATAGAGGTCATTGAGGTCAGAGGTGGCGAAGCGGCCGCCGTCCAGCTGCACCATGGGGCGCAGATCCGGAGGAATGACGGGCACCACATCCATGATCATCCATTCGGGCTTGTTGTTGGACAGGCGGAATGCTTCCACCACTTCCAGCCGCTTGATGGCATGGGTGCGCTTCTGGCCTTCCACATCGCGATCACGTTCTTTTTCAACGAGCTCGGCAATTTCCTTCTTCAGGCTCTGGCTGAGGCTTTCCAGGTCCAGCTCCTGCAGCATGATCTTCACGGCTTCGGCACCGATGCCGGCCTTGAATTCGCCGCGTTCTTCTTCAGGCATGGCCATGATGGCGCGGTACTTGCTGTCGGAAATCAGTTCGTTCTTGGTTACCTTGGTGTTGGCTTCGATACCGGCATTGAGCACGATATAGGAAGCGAAATAGAGCACCTTTTCCAGGGCACGGGGGCTGACGTCCAGCAGCATGCCCATACGGGAAGGCAGGCCCTTGAAATACCAGATGTGGCTCACGGGAGCCGCCAGCTGGATGTGGCCCATGCGTTCACGGCGCACCTTGGCCTTGGTGATCTGCACGCCGCACTTGTCGCATACCTTGTCCTTGCCCTTGAACTTGATGCGCTTATATTTGCCGCAAGCGCATTCCCAGTCCTTCTGGGGCCCAAAGATGCGTTCGCAGTACAGACCGTCACGCTCGGGCTTGAGGGTGCGGTAGTTGATGGTCTCCGGTTTGCTGACCTCGCCGTAGCTCCAGGCGAGGATCTGCTCGGAAGAGGCCATGCCGATCTGGATGGAATCTAAGTTGGTCAATTCAAACATGTATTCTAACTCCCTCCGCTTTGGCCGATCCGGGGATGAAAAACATTTGGCTTACTCCCGGGTGTTATTCCATATCGTCTTCGTCATCCAGGCCGATGTCATCCAGCATGTCATCCATGCCGAAATCATCAAAATCATCGTCCAGGCTGATGTCGGTGTCCACATCGAAATCGCCCATTTCGCCTTCGCCGCCTTCTTCGTCTGCGAAGGGTTCGTCCATGGGCAGTTCCTTGGTGGTGGTGCCGGTATCGTCATCATCATCGTCGTCCAGTTCGCGGATTTCGATTTCCTGATGATCTTCGCCCAGCACACGAACGTCAAGCGCCAGGGCCTGCAGTTCCTTGATGAGCACCTTGAAGGATTCGGGAATGCCGGGGGTGGGGATATTTTCGCCCTTGACGATGGCTTCGTAGGTCTTCACGCGGCCCACGATATCGTCGGACTTGACGGTGAGGATTTCCTGCAGGGTATGCGCTGCGCCGTAGGCTTCCAGCGCCCACACTTCCATTTCACCGAAACGCTGGCCGCCGAACTGAGCTTTACCGCCCAGAGGCTGCTGGGTGACCAGGGAGTAGGGGCCGGTGGAACGGGCATGCATCTTGTCGTCCACCAGATGGTGGAGCTTGAGGAAGTACATGTAACCCACCGTGACGGGGTTTTCAAAGGGTTCGCCGGTACGGCCGTCGTAGAGGATGGTCTTGCCATCGGCGGGCAGGCCGGCCATGGTGAGGCAGTTGTCGATATCTTCCTTGGTGGCGCCGTCGAACACGGGGGTGGCCACATGCCAGCCAAGGGCCTTGGCAGCACGGCCCAGATGCACTTCCAGCACCTGACCGATGTTCATACGGGAGGGCACGCCCAGGGGGTTCAGCACGATATCCAGGGGGGTACCGTCGGGCAGGAAGGGCATGTCTTCTTCGCGCATGATGCGGGACACAACACCCTTGTTGCCGTGACGGCCGGACATCTTGTCACCCACGGAGATCTTACGCTTCTGGGCAATGTAAACACGCACCATTTCGTTGACACCGGGGGAAAGCTCGTCCTTATTTTCGCGGTTGAAGGTCTTCACATCCACCACGATACCGCCTTCGCCATGGGGCACCTTCAGGGAAGTGTCGCGCACTTCGCGGGCCTTTTCGCCGAAGATGGCACGCAGCAGGCGTTCTTCTGCGGTCAGCTCGGTTTCGCCCTTGGGGGTTACCTTACCCACCAGGATGTCGCCGCTGCGGACCTCAGCACCGATGCGGATGATGCCGTTTTCGTCCAGATCGCGGATGGCATCTTCACCCACATTGGGGATATCCCGGGTGATTTCTTCCGGGCCCAGCTTGGTTTCGCGGGCTTCGGATTCGTATTCCTCGATATGGATGGAGGTATATTTGTCTTCCTTCACCAGACGTTCGCTGATGAGGACGGCGTCTTCGTAGTTGTAGCCTTCCCAGGTCATGAAACCGATGAGCATGTTGCGGCCCAGAGCGATTTCGCCGTTTTCGGTGGAAGGACCGTCAGCCAGCAGATCGCCCACTTCGATGGTGTCACCCTGGGATACGCGGGGACGCTGGTTGATGCAGGTGCCCTGGTTGGAGCGGGTGAACTTGGTGAGGCGGTAGGAATGCTTTTCGCCGATTTCATCCTTGATGATGATTTCATCGGCAGACACGGCATCCACGATACCGGCATGCTTGGAAAGCAGCACAACACCGGAGTCATGGGCGGCCTTGAATTCCATACCGGTACCCACGAAGGGAGCTTCGGGCACCAGCAGCGGCACGGCCTGACGCTGCATGTTACAGCCCATCAGAGCACGGGCAGCGTCGTCGTTTTCAAGGAAGGGGATCATGGCCGTGGAAACGGACACAACCTGCTTGGGAGAAACGTCGATGTAGTCCACCTGAGAGGCAGGCACTTCGATGGTGTCTTCACGCCAGCGGACGATGATGCGGGAGTTGACGAAGGAACCGTCTTCGTTCAGGGGTTCCTTGGCCTGGCCCACCTTGTATTTGTCTTCTTCGTCGGCGGTCATGTAGACGATCTTGTCCGTCACCTTGCCGGTTTCCTTGTCCACATAGCGATAGGGGGCTTCGATGAAGCCGTATTCGTTGATGCGGGCATAGGTGGCCAAAGAACCGATCAGACCGATGTTGGGGCCTTCAGGGGTTTCAATGGGGCAGATGCGGGCATAGTGAGAATAATGAACGTCGCGCACTTCCATGCTGGCGCGGTCACGGTTCAGACCGCCGGGGCCCAGGGCGGAAAGACGACGCTTGTGGGTCAATTCAGCCAGGGGGTTGGGCTGGTCCATGAACTGGGACAGCTGGGAGGAGCCGAAGAACTCCTTGATGGCAGCGGAAACGGGACGGATGTTGATGAGGTCATTGGGCTTGACGTCGTTGGAATCCTGGATGGCCATGCGTTCGCGGACCACGCGTTCCAGACGGGAAAGACCGATGCGCACCTGGTTTTGCAAAAGTTCGCCCACGCTGCGCAGACGGCGGTTGCCCAGATGGTCAATATCGTCGGTCACGCCAACACCGTAGGGCAGGCCCAGCAGGTAGCTGACGGAAGCCACGATATCGTCGATGATGATGTGCTTGGGCACCAGGTCATGCACGTTTTCGGAAATGACCCGCTTGAGGTCTTCTTCCGCAACGCCTTCCATGACCTTCATCAGGGTGGGCATATGCACCATTTCCAGAATGCCGGCTTCCTTGGGATCGAAGGGCAGGAAATTGGAGGCATCCACGAAATTGTTGCCCAGCACCTTGTGGATCACTTCGCCGCACTTGAGCGTGACAACATTCACACCGGCATTCTGGATTTCCTTGGCCAGCTTTTCGGTGATGATGTCACCCTTCTTGACCAGCACTTCACCGCTGATGGGGCTCACCACATCTTCGGCAGCTTCCTGGTTGGCAATACGGGCGGCAACGCCCAGCTTCTTATTAAACTTATAGCGGCCCACGCGCATCAGGTCATAGCGCTTGGGATCGAAGAACAGGCTGCGCAGCAGGGCGCGGGCACCGTCTTCGGTGGGGGGTTCACCGGGCTTCTGGCGCTTGTACACTTCCAGAAGGCCCTGGGTCTGGGTCTTGGTGGTATCGGAGCGGGCGATGGTGGTCAGAAGCCTCTCATCGTCGCCCAGAAGATCGGTGATCTCCTGATCGGTACCGTAGCCAAGAGCGCGCAAGAGCACCGTGATGGGCAGCTTGCGGGCACGGTCAATACGGACCCACAGAACATCGTTGGAGTCCGTTTCGTATTCCAGCCAGGCACCCCGGTTGGGGATGATCTGAGAGGAGAAAAGGCGCTTGCCGGCCTTATCGATCTGCATGTCAAAGTAGGCACCGGGAGAACGCACCAACTGGCTGACGATAACGCGTTCAGCGCCGTTGATGATAAAGGTGCCGTGTTCGGTCATCAGGGGGAAATCACCCATGAAGACTTCAGATTCTTTGATTTCGCCGGTCTCCTTGTTCTTCAGGCGTACAAACACCCGCAGAGGAGCAGCGTAGGTAAGATCTCTTTCTTTGCAACGCTCAACTGTATTCTTGGGCGTGCTGTCCAGCGAGTAGTCGACGAATTCCAGCACCAGATTTTCGCTGTAATCGGTGATGGGGGAAACATCTGCCAGAACCTCTTTGAGATCGTCGGTGAGAAAACGCTTGTAGCTGTTTTTCTGCACTTCGATCAGGTTGGGCATATCCAGAACCTCGTCGATGCGCGAGAAGCTCATACGTTTGCGCAGCTTCCCAATTTGAACCTCGTGCACCATAAAAGCTATCACCCCTTTATTGCTCCCAATATCCGCAAAAAAGCGCAGTTTGCCCCTACCCCATTGAGCCGTTTTGAATCAATGACGGGACGGCACAAAACACGCATCTTACCGATACTGATGCAATCATAGAGTATAGCACAACGATTTTTCAATGTCAACAGGTAAAACGGGAGAAAATAGCAGAATGTTTACAATTTTTTCATTAAAATGAGGTGCAAATGGGGCGAAAAGGCAAAACAGCCATAAAAAAGCGATTTGAGAGCGCACAGGGAATTGAAAGACGATGACAGAAATGATATGATAAAGGGCAGACAGGCCACCTGAAAGGAACAGGAAAAATGACACAGGAAATGTACCTTACATATTACTGTTATCCCGGCTGTGAGCCGCTGAAAAACATCATGCGGCTGCCGGAAAATGAAGCGTTTGCCCTGGCTGAAAAGCTTTGGAAGGAGCATCCTGATACCACCGCCTTTTATCGGTTCGGGGACTTTGAAAATTATTATCCGCGCCGGTTGAGAACGGATGCTCTTTTATATGAACGGTTTTGTGCATTGGGCGGACAGCCTGAGGACACTCATCCGCTTTCCTTTGTGCTGGATGAAAGCGATTATCTGTATCACTGGTTCTCCGAAGGAAAACCCGTCCGCATCCCTCTGGACAGTATTCGTGAAGAGATCATCAGCTTTACCCCGGGAGACAGTATGAGCACCCTGGATCATGAAGGGGATATTACCTTGCTGACACTGCCGATGCTGAAAGCGGAAGCGAAAAAGCATGGCGGCATCATGGGGTATTTACAGCATGTTCGCAAGCAATATCATTACATGGAAGTGCAGGTGTGGGGAAATGTTTGCCTGCCGGAAGGAGAAGCAAAGTGAAACAATATCTTTTGCCCAATGGCGGGCAATTTTTCAAGGCCAATCTGCACTGCCATTCCATCCTTTCCGACGGCCGGCTGACACCGCAGGAGCTGAAGGAAAAATATCAGGGCATGGGGTATCAGATTCTGGCTATTACCGATCATGAGATCATGCTGCCCCATCAGGATCTGACCGATGAGCATTTTCTGTGCCTTCACGGCTATGAAATGGAAGTGAACGAGGAAAAAGAAGGGGAATACGCCAACAAGCGCACCTGCCACATAGGGCTGATTGCCCTGGAGAAAGACAATCTGCGCCAGGTGTGCTGGCATCCGGAGAAGTATGTGTTTGCCAACGGTCTTTTGCACCGGCATCTGGTGCAGTTTGATCCCCAAAGCAGCCCCTACGAGCGCCGGTATGACCCTGCCTGCATCAGTGATATGATGAAAAAGGGCCGGGAAGGCGGTTTTTTTGTCACCTACAACCATCCCACCTGGAGCCAGGAAGGCAGTGACCGCTATCTGCATTACCATCATATGCATGCCATGGAGATCTGCAATTTTGACTGCATTCTGGAAGGGCAGCAGGAATACAACCCCCGGGTGTACAATGACATGCTCAGGAACGGTGAAAAGATCTTCTGCATTGCCGCCGATGATAACCACAACCGGGATGACCAGCTCTTTGGCATGAGCGATTCCGGCGGAGCCTGGACCATGATCAAAGCGGAAAATTTGCAGTACCGCACGGTCACAAAGGCACTGGAAGCGGGGCATTTCTATGCATCCCGGGGGCCAAAGATCCATGAATTGTATGTGGAAGACGGGGTTTTGCACATTGCCACCTCCCCTGCCCGGGAGATCCTGTTTTCCTGCGGCAACCGGCGGGCACGCTTTTTCCGCTCGGAGGATGGCCGGCCGGTGACCCATGCCAGCTATCCGCTCCACGCAGACTGCATCTATGTGCGGGTCACGGTGGTGGACGACAGGGGGATGACGGCAGATACCAATGCCTATTTTATGGAAGATATTCTTTGATGAAGAAGGAGCATGGCCGAGGGCCGTGCTTTTTCTTTCTTTTGTCACCGTATAGAAAGAAAACGGGATTGAACACCCCTTTGTTTTTTGCTATAATAGATGGGCATGATATTCATTTGAAAGAGCGAAGCAGATGGTAAAGAAATTTTCGGACCGGTATGACAGCCGCAAATGGCGGCTGATGGGCATTTTGAAGGTGCTGGCGGTGCTGGCGGTCATATTATTTGCAGTATTCAGGTTTGTGCTGGGGCTGACGCCAGTCAGCGGCAATTCCATGTGCAACACCCTCCGGGACGGGGATTATGTGCTCTACACCCGGATGGTATCGGAAGTGAACCGGGGGGACATCGTTTCCCTGTCCCTGCCCAGCGGTGAATACTACGTCAAGCGGGTGGCGGCCGTCGCCGGGGATACCGTGGATATCCGGGAGGGCAAGGTGTTCATCAACGGCACGGAAGAAAACGCTCCCTATGTGCTGGGGGAAACCATTGGAGAAAACGCAGCCGTTGTTTATCCCTATACAGTGGAAGAAGGGCATATCTTTGTGCTGGGGGATAACCGTCCCGAATCGGTGGACAGCCGGTATTACGGCAGCTTCAATGTAAGCCAGGTGACCGGGGTGCTGAAGCTGAGAATGGGCTTTTTCTATCTGAACGGATTATAAAAATAAAAGCGCCTCTGAGCAGGCGCTTTTTTGAAAGAAGGTTTTATCATGAGCGAACTGTTATTTGCCGCAAACACCGTACTGCCCCTTTTGCTTCTGATGAGCGCAGGGTTTATCAGCCGGAAAATCGGCCTGCTGAACGATGGGCTGGTGAAGGGCATCAATCAGCTGATTTTCAAGCTGTTTTTGCCGGTGAACCTGTTTATGAGCGTGCTGAAAACCCCTTATGATACCCAGATCAGCGGCAAGGAATTTTTGTTTGTGTTCTTTGGGCTGACGGCGCTGTTCCTGCTGTTGATGGTGATCGTGCCCCGGGTGGAAAAGGACAAAAGCAAGGTAGGTGTGCTCATTCAGGGCATGGGCCGTGCCAATTATGCGTTCTTTGGCATTCCGCTGGTGGCCATGCTCTTCCCGGGGCAGGATACTTCCCTGGCGGCGCTGATGGTGACCGTCACCGTGCCTGTGTACAACGTCATGAGCGTGATTGCCCTTTCCGCCTTTGGCGGCGGCAAGGTGAGCCCGAAAAAGATCGTGCTGAACATTCTGAAAAACCCGCTGATCATCTCTTCCCTGCTGGGCTATGGCTGCTGGATGCTGAAGCTGCAGCTGCCGGGCTTCCTCAACACCACCCTGTCCGACATGGCCAAGGTGGCTACGCCCCTGGCCCTGTTTACCCTGGGCGGTGCCATTACCGTCAAAAGCGCCGTCAGCCACAAAAAACAGCTTTTCCTGGGTGTGGCGGGCAAGCTGATCGCCGCACCCGTCCTCTTCCTGACCCTGGCAGTGCTCATGGGCATCCGGGGCGTGGCCCTGGCCTGTGTGCTGATCTCCTTCGGCGCGCCCACCGCCGTTTCCAGCTATCCTATGGCGCAGCAGATGGGCGGCGACGGCGAACTGGCAGCGGAAATTGTGGCTATGACCAGCGCGTGCTCCATTCTGACCACCTTCCTGTTTGTCTTCCTGCTCAAAACCATGGCGCTGATCTGAAGCTGGAGAACGACGAAGCAGGAGGCTCCTCGCTCCCCCGTACCAGGGGCATTGCCCCTGGACCCGTTCTGCGATGCAGAAGTCTGCTTTCCCCTTCTTCTTTCCGCATGTTGCTTGGGGAAACGGAGCAGGGGGCTCCTCGCCCCCCGTACCCCCCACGGCAGGGCCATCAGCCCTGCACCCATTCTGCGAAGAACAAAACTGATCCACAAACTGTTTTCCGCATGTTGCTTGAGGGAAACGGAGCAGGGGGCTCCTCGCCCCCCGTCCCCCCCACGGCAGGGCCATCGGCCCTGCACCCTTTCTGTGAAGAACAAAACTGATCCACAAACTGTTTTCCGCATGTTGCTTGAAGGAAACGGAATGAGTGCCCACGGGCGCAATGAAAATGTAGAAAAAAGCCGGTCAGGAA
>JAFWYZ010000272.1 GCA_017517465.1 Clostridia bacterium
GGCGCTGGAGTTGACACCGGATAAAATCCCCGTCAATACCATTGACCTGGGGGGCTGTGTAATTGAATTCAAAACCGGCAATCCCCGGTTTGCCTTCAACTCCCCCATGGAAACCAAAAACCCCGACATGCAAAACCCCAACCGCCAGGTATACCCGGAGGAAGTAGGCGAATTGGTTTTATACCTGTGCAGCGAAAAGGCCAGCGCCGTCAACGGTGCCGGCATCCGGATCGACCGGGGCCTGGTTTTGGTGTGAGATACACTTCACTACATCAGTAAAGGAGAAACACTATGTTCTTCAATGATCGCGACACCATCATCCGCCTCACCCCCCAGTGGAAGGGCGAACGTCTGCCCGACGGCCGTCCCATGGTCAGCCAGGACGTGCTGCGCCGCATGCGCAAGATCACCTTTGAAGAAGCCTGGGGGCCTCTGTGGAACATGGGCTACCGTAACAACTGGGAAAGCAATTTCCGCATGAGCCACGGGGATGATATCCTGGTAGGCCGTGCCGTCACCGCCGTGATGGTGCCCCATCGCCCGGACCTGGATGAAACCCTGCGGGGCATCGGCCACGGCGAAGAAGGCCGCAAGGGCTTTTACAACCAGTGGGTCATCGATAATCTGGTGGAAGATGACGTAGTGGTGGTGGACCTGTATGACAAGATTTTCGAAGGCACCTATGTGGGCGGCAACCTGTCCACCGCCATCAAAACCCGCACCAAGAACGGCGGTGCCGTCATCTGGGGCGGTGTGCGCGATTTGCAGCAGATCGTAAAGATCGACGGCCTGCAGATCTACTACCGGGGTGTGGATCCCACCGGCATCGGCAACTGCGTCATGACCGGCTACAACATGCCCTGCCGCATCGGCCAGGCCATCTGCATGCCCGGCGACGTGGTGCTGGGGACCATGAGCGGCGTGATCTTCATCCCCGCCCAGCATGCGGAAGCCGTAGTGGAAAATGCCGAAAAATCCCATGTGCGGGACATCTTCGGCTTTGACCGGCTCCAGAGCAAAACCTACACCACCGCCCAGATCGATACCCAGTGGACAGTGGCCATGTACGAAGATTTCATCAACTGGTTCAACACCGATCCCCGGGCAGAAGAATACCGCCATCTCACCTGGGAAAAGGAACTGGAGGAAGCAAAGGAAAAAGAAAAGAATGCCGCTTCCTCCTTCCAGGTCCGCCTGTAATTTTTTCAGATCAGCCGTGCCCTTTGGCACGGCTTTTTTCATTGACGAAGCCCTGCCTGCATGGTACAATAACCGTAATTTGCAACCCTCACAAACACGCAGGAGGCACAGGAGAAAATGAAGCTGATGGCACCGGATTATTACGGTCGGTTCCGCTGCATTGCGGATCGCTGCCGCCATTCATGCTGCATTGGCTGGGAAATAGACATCGACCCGGACACCCGGGAAAAATACCGGCATATTCCGGGAGCATTCGGAAAACGGCTGAATGAGGGCATCGAGGATACACCGGAAGGGGCCCATTTCCACCTGTCACAGGATGAGCACTGCCCCATGCTGAACAAAAACGGCCTGTGTGATCTGATCACAACCATAGGGGAACAAAATCTCTGCCAGATCTGCGCCGACCATCCCAGATTCCGTAATTTCTTTTCCGAAAGAACCGAAGTGGGCCTTGGCATGTGCTGCGAAGCGGCAGCGGCATTGATATTGCAAAGCAGGGAGCCCGTACAGTTTGTGGCCTTGGAAGAAGCGCAGGAGCAGTTGACAGACGATGAAGAAGACCTGCTGGCCCTGCGCAGCCATCTGATTGCCATTTTGCAAAATCGCACGCTCCCGCTGGAGCAGCGTCTGGAACAGGTATTGAAAGAAACTCAGTTTCCCCTTCCAACCCTGGACTGGCATAAGATATACAGTGACCTGGAGCGGCTGGATGATGCATGGGACACCGTCATTGCACAGCTGAGTGGAAAGGATCTTTCCCTTCCCTGCCCCATTTCGGATGCACTGCAGATCCCCTTGGAGCAATTCGCTGTCTATATGCTCTGGCGGCATATGCCCGCTGCCCTGGAAGATGGTGATATGCAAGGGCATGCAGCCTTCTGTGTGCTGTCGGTGAAGGTGCTGGCTGCGCTGTGCATGGAAAACCCCACTTTGGAACACTGCATCGAAGCGGCACGCATGTATTCCTCCGAAATCGAGTATTCTCAGGAAAACATGGATGCCTTGCTGGATGCATTATGGAGCGAATAAACATATATAAATGAAAGGATATGCGTTATGAATCAGCAGCAACTGAAGGAACTGTTGGCTCAGATGAGCCTGGAGGAAAAAATCGGCCAGTTGGTGCAGCTGCCTGCTTATTTCCAGAATGGCGGCACCATCACCGGCCCGGCCGGCGACCTGGGCCTGACCCAGGAAGACCTGAGCCTGGCGGGCAGTTATCTTTCCGTCATCGGCGCGGAAAAGACCCGTACCCTGCAGGAAGAATACACGGCCGCCCATCCCCATCACATTCCCCTGATTTTCATGGATGATATCATCAACGGCTACCGCACCGTGTTCCCCGTGCCGCTGGCCCAGGGCTGTACGTTCAACCCCGATCTTGTGCAGCAGGGTGCCAGCGTTGCCGCAAAGGAAGCCGCCGCCAGCGGTGTGCACGTCACCTTCTCCCCCATGGCGGACCTGGTGAGGGATGCCAGATGGGGCCGGGTGATGGAATCCACCGGAGAAGATGCATACCTCAACGGCCTCATGGCCGCCGCCATGGTGCGTGGCTATCAGGGAGACCTGAAGGAAAAGGGCACCATCGCCGGCTGTCTGAAGCATTTTGCCGGCTACGGCGCTCCCGAAGGCGGAAGGGACTATGCCAATGTGGAATTGTCCCTTCGCACACTGAAGGAAGATTACCTGCCTGCCTACAAGGCCGCCATCGATGCCGGGGTGGCCATGGTGATGACCTCCTTCAATACGCTGGACCGCGTTCCCTCCACCGCCAACAAATGGCTGATGCGGGATATTCTGCGGGATGAAATGGGCTTTGACGGTGCCCTCATTTCCGACTGGGGTGCTGTGGGCGAACTGGTGCCCCACGGTGTGGCGCAGGACTTTGCACAGGCAGCACAGCTGGCCATCGAAGCCGGTGTGGATATGGACATGGTCAGCCCCTCCTATGCCAAGCACCTGAAAACACTGGTGGAAGAGGGCAAGGTGGATGAAAAGCTGATCGATGAAAGCTGCATGCGCATGCTGGAATTGAAAAACAAGCTGGGGCTTTTCGAAAACCCCTTCCGGGATGCCGCCAAGGAAGACGAAGATGCCTTGCTCCTGTGCGAAGAGCACCGCAAAGCGGCGCAGGACTGCGCAGAAAAATCCTTTGTGCTGCTGAAAAACGAAGAAAACATGCTGCCCCTGCGTTCCGGCCAGGAAAAGGTGGCCTTTATCGGGCCTTTTGTGAACAACAAATTCCTGTGCGGCTCCTGGGCCATTTTCTCCGACGATCAGGATACCGTGGCATTGAAAGATGCCCTGGAAAAGCAGGAAAGCGACTCCTGCATCTCCTTTGCCGCCGGCAGCCGGGTGATGGACGGGGATGGCGTTGTGCAGGGTTTCCAGAAGCAGATCCCCGAAGAAACGCTGGATGAAGAATTTGCCCTTTCTCAGGCTATCGAAATGGCCAGAGGGGCGGACAAAGTGGTACTGGCCCTTGGTGAACACCGGGAATTCTCCGGCGAAGCCTCCAGCCGCGGCAGCCTGACCCTGCCCCGTTGCCAGCAGCGCCTGCTGGATGAAGTGGCGAAAGTCAATCAGAACATCACCGTTGTTCTTTTCTGCGGCCGTCCCATGGATCTGCGAGATGTGCATAACAAGGCCAAGGCCATTCTGGTTGCCTGGTTCCCCGGCACCGAAGGCGGCCCTGCCCTGGCCCGCACGCTGTACGGCCATTGTGCACCGCAGGGTAAGCTTTCCATGGCCTTCCCCTTCAGCGTTTCTCAGCTGCCCCTGCACTACAACCAGCTCAGCACCGGCCGTCCCTTCCACGGCGATTACAAAGCCGCCCGTTTCGGCTCCAAATATCAGGATATGCCCCGCTTCCCCCTCTACCCCTTCGGTTTTGGCCTTTCCTACACCACCTTCTCCTGTTCCCCCGTCACGCTGGATAAAGCTGTGCTGACCAAAGACAGCAGCATCAAGGCCCGCGTTTCGGTGAAGAACACCGGCAATGCAGAGGGCACTGAAACGGTGCAGCTCTACATCCGGGATATGGTGGGCAGCGTGGCCCGGCCGGTGCGTGAACTGAAGGGCTTCCGGCAGGTCACCCTGCAGCCCGGTGAAGAAAAGGAAGTATGCTTTGAAATCACCGAAGACATGCTGCGCTTCTGGGACATTCATATGAATTATGTCTCCGAGCCCGGTGAATTCCAGCTTTTCATCGGCACCGACAGCACCACTGAAAACAAAGCTTCCTTCACCCTGGAAGCATAAGAAAGAGAGGAAACCATGTCCTATCAGTTTCTCGACAATCATTTGCAGGCGGATGATTTCATCCGTCTCTTTGCCGCAGCCGGATGGGGCGACGTACCCCGGGACATGGTGGAATGCGCCCTGCAAAACAGCTATGCCACCTTTTCCGTTGTCTGCGAAGGCCGGGTGATTGCCATGGGTCGGCTATTGGGAGACGGCGCCATGGCTTTCTTCCTGAAGGATTTTGTGGTGGAACCCGCCTTTCAGGGCAAGGGAATCGGCCGGATGCTGCTGAGCCATATGGAAGCATACATTGCCAGCCGTCTGCAGCCCGGCTGGACGGGCTATCTGCAGCTGGTCAGTGCCAAGTGCATGGAAGGGTTCTATCAAAAAGCAGGTTACGCCATTCACCCCCACGATCACAGCGGCCCCGGCATGTCCAAATGGATTGAAGCAAATTCCTGAAATAACATCAACAATAACCCCCTCTGCACATTTCCCGGCAGAGGGGGCTTTTTTTATTCGTTATTTTTCATACAGCTTTTTGGCCATGCGGTATACCCGTGTCACATTGATTTCCATCTGTTTGCGGGTGATGGTGCCTTCCCGCAGGCCCTTGAGCATATCGTCAAAGTCTGCCTTACAGCCGGGCATGTACAGGTCATTCCCGGCAGCAGCCACCATTTCCGTCTGCAC
>JAFWYZ010000273.1 GCA_017517465.1 Clostridia bacterium
GCATACCAGGTGAGGAAAGGACCAAGCAGGGGGCTCCGCGCCCCCTGTACCCCCACGGCAGGGGGATTCCCCCTGCACCCAATCTGCGATGCAGAAGACTGCTTTTTCCGGCTTCTTTCTGCATGTTGCGTAAGGAAACGGAAAGAGAGCCCACGGGCGCTATGAAAATGAAGAAAAAAGCCGGTCAGGAAAGTGAACTTTCCTGCCGGTTTTTTCTCATTTTCCCCGGATGCAAAGCATCCGGCAGGCGGTGTTCCACCGCCCAGCCCGTGGGCGGCAGTGCCGCACCCAACACGCAAACTCACAATTTTCTTCAGCGAAGGGGTTTCTGCGTGTTACTTTGTTTCACCGGGAAATTGTTTGCATGGAAAAACAAGCAGTATCCGGAAATGGGTCAAGGGGCAATGCCCCTTGTAGGGTGTGGGGTGAAACCCCACGGTTCCCCTTACAGCTCGATGATGGAAAGCCCCTGCTCCATGGCATCTTTCACCTTCAGAAGGGCCTCCACAGCTTCTTCCTTGGTTTTGTAGGCGCACAGGTTGTTCCAGCTGCTGATGCGGGTTTGCACCTGTAAGGTGGTGCCGTCAATACGCAGGCCGCCGTAGCAGGGATAGAGCCTGGTTTTGTCCGGGCTGAGCACCTTGGTGCGCTGCCGGGGATGGATAATGGTGCCGTCTTTCAGGGTGAAAGAATGGTTGTGCAGCACTTCTTCCATTCCTTCTGCGAAAAACTCACTGATGGAATCACTGACCAATTCCTGAATCCTCTCTTCCAGTTCGTCCATCACATCGACCATAGCGTTTTCGGTAGCTTCTTCGATGGCATCCCGAATATCATCAAGCATATCCTTGTCCATGGTGTGCCTCCTCAATTACATCTTTTCAATCACTGCGGTGACAAGGGCGGCAAAGCTGTCCCGGGCTTTCAGGCCCATTTCCATCACTTCCTGATGGTTGATAGGCTGGTCCAGCACACCTGCGGCCATATTGGTGCAGCAGGAAATGCCCAGCACCTTGATGCCGGAATGGTTGGCCACGATGGTTTCGGGCACGGTGCTCATACCCACGGCATCGCCGCCAAGGGTGCGCACCATGCGGATTTCCGCCGGGGTTTCATAGCAGGGGCCGCTCATCCAGGTGTAAACACCCTGCTGGAGCTTGAGGCCCATATCATTTGCACAGTCAAGGGCCAGTTTGCGCAGTTCCTTGTCAAAGGCATTGCTCATATCGGGGAAGCGGGGGCCGAACTCACTGAGATTTTTGCCGATGAGGGGGTTCATGCCGGAGAGGTTAATGAAATCGGTGATGAGCATCAGATCCCCGGGGTAGAAGGCGGTGTTCACAGCACCGGCGGCATTGGTAACGATCAGCTTTTTCACACCCAACTTTGCCATCACCCGGACAGGCAGGGTCACATCCTCCATGGGGTGGCCTTCATAGGCATGGAAGCGGCCGCTCATCACCAGGATACGCTTGCCGCCCTTGATACCGGTGGAAAGCACAC
>JAFWYZ010000274.1 GCA_017517465.1 Clostridia bacterium
CCAGGTTCATGATCATGTATTTGGCATCCAGCCCGCCCTTGGAATGGGCAATGATGTTCACCTTATCCGTTTGTTCCTTTTCCAGGATGGAGAGGATCTCCGCTTTCAGCTGGGCAGCGTTGCTTTCGATGGTGCCCATGGAGTCGATCCGGCTGATGAACACATGGTAGCCCTGGATGCGCAGGAGGCGGTCGATCCACCCGAAGGAGCGGATGAACAGATTGTCCTTCATCCCAAGACCGTGCACCAGAAGCAAAGGATACCTGGTTTGCATGGAAACGTACCTCCTTCTGTCAGTCTGAAACGAACATCCGGCTTACCCGGTCCCGCCAGGCAATATCCACGGTGATATCTTCATTGGGGGAAACTCCGTTTTCGGCCAGCGCATTCACCGCTGTGGAAAGGGCCAGCTCCGGGGTATTGTTTTCCTGGCTCAGATGCCCCAGCAGCACGTGGCGCAGCCCGGTGTTGTATAATTCCAGCAGGCATCTGGCGCTGTCATCGTTGGAAAGATGGCCGTGGGCGGAGCGGATGCGCTGCTTCAGATACAGAGAATAATGGGGGTTTTGCATGAGCAGCTCCGGGTCATAATTGCTTTCCAGCACCATCACCTGGGTGCCGGACAGGGCATTGAAGACGGCTTTGGTCATCTTCCCCATGTCGGTGGCCACGGCCACGCTGGTGCCCCCGGCATAAATGCGGTAGCCCACCGGCTCTGCCGCATCGTGGGAAATGGGGAAGGGATGCAGCGCCATATCGCCGATGTAAAAATCCTCCCCGGTTTCAAAATACCGCCGGTCCCACTTGGGCAGCTCCCCCACCGTCCTGGCCATGGCCTGGAAGGTGCGCTCGTTGGCATAGACGGGCAGGTGATACTTGCGGCTCAATATGCCCACACCCTTGGTATGGTCGGTATGCTCATGGGTGACGCAGATGGCGCTGAGGGTTTCCGGCAGCACGTCAATGGTGCGCAGGGCATTTTCGATGGCCCGCCCCGGCATACCGGCATCGATCAGCACCCGGGTATCCCCGGCGCTGACGAAGATGGCATTGCCGGAGGAACTGCTGAACAGGGAACAAAAGGTCAGTTTCATGTGTTTCCTCAAACTTGCTTATTTTTTCGGATGCCGGGCATAAACCCCGGTCAATACTTCTTTGGCAAACAGGTCCCCCTTCACCAGCCCCCTCTTTTCCGCTTCCAGGGCATCGTTTGCTGCCTGCTGATTGTCGTAGGGGATGGTGACAAGGTTCACGTCAAAGGGGGCGGTTTCATCCTGCTCATCCCCGGTGAGGATCAGGTACTGCACCATGTTCAGGTTCAGCCCGTTTCCCACGCTGCCGCAGTTGATCACCATTTTTCTGCCGGTCAGCAGCCGCATGCCGATTTTGTGGGCATCGGCATAGATGAGCACGTCGTGGTTTTCCAGCAGGGGCCGGAAATAGCTTTCCTCCCGGTGCACGCCCACGGCATCGGCAAGCAGGGGCCGGCCATGGATCATGCGGATGCGCCGGCCGGACAGGGTGAAGGAATGTTCCATGGGAAGGGTGGGCAGCAGGGCCATGTATTCTTCTCCCAGCTGCTCGTAATAAAACTCATCCTTGGGGTACTGCTTGAGGCCAATGCCCTCTTCCCAGTTTCCCTGCAGGATGATCTTGCAGTGCTCCAGCGACCAGCGCATGGTATCTTTGGAAGAAGGGCCCTTGCCTACCATATCCCCCAGGCAATAAATTTCGGTCATGCCCCGGCGCTTCAGGTCCCGGTCCAGGGTCTGGGTGGCCGGCCAGTTGCCGTGCATATCGGCCACGATGGCGATTTGTTTCATGAATTTTCCTTTACTGCTGCGGCAAAGGCAGCGAATATATTCCGTGCGTTCCCGTCGGCTTCGTACATGCTTTCCGGGTGCCACTGCACCCCCAGAAAAAACCGGCGGGAAGGGTCCTCTGCCCCTTCGGTCAGCCCATCCGGTGCATGGGCCGCAGCCACAAAGCCCTGCCCCAGCCGGTTGACGGCCTGGTGATGGCGGCTGTTCACCATGATTTTTTCCTGTTTCAGGATACGGTGCAGCAGCGTTCCTTCTTCAACGGAAACACTGTGCACCCCTTCCCGGGGCACATCCGTCCGCTGGTGCATTTCAGCAGTTTCCACATGCTGATACAGATTACCGCCCAGCGCGCAGTTCATCACCTGTATGCCCCGGCAGATGCCCAGGGTGGGGATATTCCGGTGGTGCGCCATTTGGCTGAGGAACAGCTCCATCCCGTCCCGCACCGGATTGGCAGGGCCGCAGAGGGGATCCCTTTCTTCCCCGTACAATGCAGGCTCCACATCCCCGCCGCCGGTGAGCACCAGCCCATCCGCATCGGCAAGATATGCCTCCAATGCGGTCTTGTCATCCGTCAGGGGCAGCAATACGGGCAACACCCCCGCTTTCAGCAGGGCATCCATATAATCATTGATGATGCAGTACAGATTCTTGTTTTTACACGGTGTCACCAGCACTTTTTTCACGGCATATCCCTCCACATTCAGCATACCTTCCAAACCGCCGCTTGTCAAGAAAAAGGCCGCATTTGGCAGGCAAAAGAAAATATTTTTCGAACCCTGTTGACATATAATACTATACAACGTATAATATTGTTTGCAAGGAGGTGTATCCCATGGATGCACAGATGAAACGGGGCCTGATGGAAGCCTGTGTGCTGTCCCTTTTGCTGAAGGGGGATTCTTACGGATATCTGATGATTCAAGAGGTATCGGCGCTGATGCCCATATCGGAATCCACGCTGTACCCGGTGCTGCGGCGGCTGGAAAGCGCGGGGCAGCTGACGGTTTATTCCCGGGAGCATAACGGCCGTTTGCGTAAATATTATGCCATTACCGATCAGGGGAAGGAGCAGATCCGGGTGTTCCTGAAGGAATGGGAAGCGGTCAGCCGAGTATATGCCTTTATCAAGGATGCCACAACCGAGGAGGAAAAATATCATGACTAAAGAAGCTTATCTGAATGCGCTGCGTGCTGCGCTTGCAGGCATGAGCGAGCAGGAAAAAGATGCCGCTGTTTCCTTCTGCGAAGAAGCGCTGATGGACCGGATGGAAACGGGCCTGACGGAGGAAGAAGCCGTTGCCGCCATGGAAGACCCGGCCCAGATGGCAGAAAAGCTGGCGGTGGCCATTGGCCGCGCTCCCGAAAAGGCAAAGCCTGTGACCGGGGAAAAGGGCACTGACAGCAATGAATGGCAGAAAATGCTGCTCACCTGCCCTGCAAACCGGCTGAACCATATTGACCTGGAAGCCGGCAATCTGCCCATCAAGGTGATCCTGGCCCAGGATGATCAGGTGCGCCTTACCTATTACACCCGGGCCCGGAATGTGTACGAGGCCAAGGTGGACGGGGATACCATGACCCTTCGTGAAGTGGCCCGGGAAAAGAAAAACGGTATCTTCAACATGATTTTCAATTTTGAGCTTGGCACGCTGCCCCGGGTGGAGATCGTGCTGGAAGTGCCGCAGGATCTGATGGCCGATCTGCGTATCAAGACCCGCAATGCCGGCATCAGCCTCAAGGGCCCCCGGATGCTCACCCATGTGGATCTGGGCACCACCAACGGCGGCCTGGCCATCGAGCAGCTGAAGTGCATTTCACTGGAAGGCCATACCACCAACGGCGGCCTGACGGCCAATGATGTGGAAACAAAAAAGACCATCTCCCTCCACACCACCAATGGCGGTGTATCTGCCAGCCGTTGCCATGCCAAGGAACATTTGGCCCTGAAAACCACCAACGGGGGTATTGCCGCCAAAGACTGCACCGCCAACTGTGAAATGAATATCCATACCACCAACGGCGGCCTGGCTTTTTCCGGGCTGGATGCCGGTGCCATTACCCTGCGCACCAGCAACTCCCGCATCAACGGCTCCGTCAAGGGCCCCCAGAGCCAGTGGAAAATTGACAGCCATACCACCAACGGCAAAAATTCCCTGCCCGGCTGGCAGGATGGCGCAAAACCCCTGAACGTACACACCACCAACGCTAACATTCATGTGACGTTCGAGTGATTGGGGAGACCATGGAGGGGCTTTGCCCCCTCCACCCCCAGCAGGGACATTGTCCCTGCACCCAATTCCGGATGCAACAAACTGTATCTTTCATACAGTTTCCCGGTGGTGCTTGAGGAGACCTGCGGGGCTTCGCCCCTGCACCCCACAAGGGGCATCGCCCCTTGACCCAGTACCGGATATTGCAATATGTATCTTGCAAACATTGTTCCGATGCTGCAAAGGAACACGCACACACACTTTCGCAAGGAATGATTGAAACTTTGCGAGTTGGCTGCGCCACTGGCGCCCGCCCACGGGCTGGCGGTGTGAAACACCGCCGACCGGATGCTTTGCATCCGGGGAAAATGAGAAAAAACCGGCAGG
>JAFWYZ010000275.1 GCA_017517465.1 Clostridia bacterium
ATGAAAAAACAGTCTTCCGTGTCGCAGAATGGGTGCAGGGCCGATGGCCCTGCTGCAGGGGGTACGGGGGCCGCACAGGCCCCTGCTTCACCGTCCCCAACCAGCATGCGGAAAGAAAATTGAAAAAGCAGACTTCTGCATCGCAGAATGGGTGCAGGGCCGATGGCCCTGCCGTGGGGGTATGGGGGGCGAGGCGCCCCCTGCCTCACCGTTCCTCAAGCTTCAGGCGCAAACGTGAAGGGCGATCGTTTACTCTTCGCCGCGGATGTAGAGGACACCCAGGGTGCCGGGGCCGCAGTGGCTGGAGATGACACCGCCGGCCCGGGTGACGTGGATTTCGTCGAAATAATTCAGGGCCTGCACCTGAGAGAGGGCAGCGGCAATTTCCTTTTCGCCGCAGCCGGAGTGGGTGACGAAGACGTGGTTTTTCCGGGCCGTTTTCATTTCCTCCAGATGATCCTGGGTATATTCAGCGATCACCTTGTGCATTTTGCCCCGGTATTTCTGGCCGGGCTGCATTTTGCCGTCGGTCACGCTGATCTGGGGATGGAGGCGGAGGGTAGTGCCCAGCAGGGCGGACACACCGCTGCAGCGGCCGCCGCGGTGGAGATAGGACAGGGTATCCACCACAAAGGAGGCGCTGACCCGGGAACGCAGTTTTTTGATTTCGTCCACGATCTCCTGGCGCTTCATACCGCTGAGGGCCATTTCCGCTGCGGTGATGACCAGCAGCCCGTTGCCGGTGGACAGGGACTGGGAATTGATCACGGAGATTTTGTTTTCGGCACCGGTTTCCCGGGCCACAGCGCGCATGATATCGTAGGTGGAGGACATGGAGGAAGAGATGGAGAAGCAGATCATTTCTTCATCCTTCTGCAGATACTTTTCAAAAATTTCCTTCACCCGGCCGGGGGCGCAGGCAGCTGTCTTGGGCACGGATTTGTGTTCATCCGCCCAGGCATAGATCTGGTCCGGAGAAATATCCCGGCCGTCTTCATAGCTTTTTCCGTCCAGCACAATGTTCAGCGGAATGATGCCGATGCCGTACCGCTGCAGCAGTTCCTGGGAAAGATCGCAGGTGCTGTCCGAAAGGATCCTGATCATGATAAGATGCTCCTTTTCTGAGGGGTAGATTTTTACACCTATATTATATGGCAGAAAATGCAACTAATCTTCAACTTTTCTTCAATTTTTGTTGAAAATCACGATTCCGGCATGTTTCTTTTCTTGCAAGGAGGGGCTGCAGATGGTATGCTAAAACCAGCAGAAAAAGGAAGGGGCAGGCCCATGTTCAGAATTCTTATTGTGGAAGACGACGGCGAGGTGCGGCAGCTGTTTGAGCGGGTGCTGGTAAAGAACGGCTATACGGCCATTGGTGTATCCAACGGAAAGGAAGCGCTGGAATATCTTTCCCATGATTATGTGGATCTGGTGATCTCCGACATTATGATGCCGGGGATGGACGGCTATGCCCTTTCCCGTGCCATCAGAGAGCAGTCCCCCCAGATGCCCATTCTGATCATCACGGCCAAGGGCTCTTTTGACGACATCAGCCTGGGGTTCCATTCCGGGGCGGATGACTACATGGTAAAGCCCATCAATGTGAATGAGATGGTGCTGCGGGTGCGGGCATTGCTGCGCCGGGCGGAAATGAACAATGAGCGGAAGCAGAAGATCGGCGAAACACTGATGGAATGCGATTCGCTGACGGTGAGCCGGGCAGGGGAGAGCATGGTGCTGCCCCAGAAGGAATTTATGCTGCTGTATAAAATGGCGGCTTACCCTGGAAAGATCTTCACCCGGCAGCAGCTGATGGATGAGATCTGGGGGTATTCCAGCGGATCGGAATTGCATACGGTGGACGTGCATATTGGCCGTCTGCGTGAAAAATTCAAGGAAAACCCGGACTTCAAAATCGTCACCATCCGGGGGGTAGGGTTCAAGGTGGTGAAGGAATGAAAAAGAAGCTGGAGAAGGAATTTGAAAAGCTGGAGAAGGAGATCAAAACAAAGATCGATACCAGCTCCATTCTGGGCATCCGCACCTATTACTGGATGGCCATTCTGATCGAATTTTTCATTGCCACCGGGCTTTCGCTGATATTGATCTGGATCCTGGACAAGGTGTTCAATATTTCCGATGACACGATGGTGCCGGTGTTTGCGGTGCTGATGTGCTCCACCATCACCGCCGGTATTTCTTTTTACCTGAACCGCTGGGTGCTGTCCCCCATCCGTAAGCTGGGGGGAGCCATGCGGAAGGTGGCGGCAGGGGATTTCAAGATTCAGGTGCCCACCAAGTCCAAGATCCGGGACATGGAGGAAATCAACAGCAATTTTAACCTGATGGTCCGGGCGCTGGATGCCACGGAGGTGCTGCAGAGCGATTTTGTGTCCAACGTGTCCCATGAATTCAAAACCCCCATCACCGCCATCGAAGGGTATGCCATGCTGCTGCAGGGTACCCCGGACATGACGGAGGAGCAGCAGGAATATGTGGACAAAATTCTGCTCAATACCCAGCGCCTGTCCGGGCTGATCGGCAATGTGCTGCTGCTGTCGAAAATTGAAAACCAACAGATCCCCGAAAGCCTGCACACCTACCGGCTGGATGAGCAGATCCGCAAGGTGCTGATGCTGCATGAGATGGAATGGACAAAAAAGAACATTGACCTGGACGTGGACATGGAGGACGTGGTGTTCAGCGGCAACGAAAGCCTGATGGCCCATGTGTGGGACAACCTGATCTCCAATGCCGTGAAGTTCAACAGCCAGGGGGGCCTTTTGCGGCTGCGGCTGCGGCAGGAGGAGGGGCGCGTCATTTTTACCGTGGAGGATGAAGGCCCGGGCATTTCGCAGGAGGATCAGGCCCATATTTTCGATAAATTCTATCAGGCAGATTCTTCCCATAAGCAGGAGGGCAACGGCCTGGGCCTTTCCCTGGTCAAGCGCATCATTACCGCCTGTAACGGCGAGATCACCGTGGAAAACCGGAAAGAGGGCGGTGCCCGGTTCACGGTGGTGCTGCCACAGGAATAACCCCCTACAACCAACTGTACAGGAGGCGAAAGCCCTATGTTTTCTAATGCCCAGGACAGCGCCATGGTCAACCGCAGCCAGAACATCTACGATGTGTTCATCAGCTTCTCCCACAAAGACAGGCTGATCGCCCACCGGATCATCCAATCCCTGCAGGCGAAGGGTATTTGCGCCCGGGTATTTGATGACGCTTTCCTGTCCAACGATTCTTACCTGGCACAGATTGAAGAGGCCATCCGCAATGCCCGGGTATACATGATCCTTCTGACTGAAAACAGCATTCAGTCCGATTTCGTGAAAATGGAGCTGGAGCTGGCGATCACCACGGCAAAAGAGCGCAGCAAGGCCATTGTGCCCGTTTCCATGTTGCCGAGCACTGCGGAACTGCCCGCTGTGTTCCGGTATCACCTGATGGCCTATCACTGGTTCAATATCGGCCCCCTCCGGAGCGATTATGAGAATCTTTCCGATGCCGTGACCAAGATGATCCGGGAAAGCGAAAAGGACACCTATCTTTCCGTCCGCATTGCGGAATACATCAGCGCCGGGCTGAACGACCAGGCAGCTGACCTTCTGTGCGACCAGATTCGCTCCACATCCCAGAGCATTCTCCAGGGCACCGAAAAGGAGCAGCGGGCCTGCCGGCTGTCCCTGCTTTCCTGCCTGGAGAAGCTCAGCGCCCTGCACACCTTCGGCCATGATGAGGCGGCCAGGCAGCTGGCCCATAAAAAACTGCAGGTGCTGGATCATACCGCCCGGCTGCTTTTCCTTTTGCTCCATCCGGAAGAAAACCTCTACGATGCCGCCTTTGCCATTCGCCTTTTGCACTATGAGCGGCATATCCGCATCGGCTGCAGCGATGTGCTGGCAGATGGAGAAACGGATGAAGGGAACCGGCAGCGCAAGGATTACGAACGGACGATGGCCGATTACACCGGCTGCTACCGGGCACTGCTGCCCACGCTGCAGGATTACAGTGAGGCGGAAAAGCAGTTCATCCAGACTGCCGACACCTATATCAATGCCCCCCTTTCCATGCCTGTCAGGCAGCCCATGCCTGCCCAATGCCCCCATTCCACCGAGGATGAGCTGCTTTCCTCCATTGCCACCTTCATGCATGAGGGCAATAAGGTGTTTGATCTGATCAGCCAGCGCCACAATGCAAAAAGCCTGTATTCCTGCCTGCTTACCAGCTATGAGCGGCTGCGGGGATATTGCGAGGCTGTGGGCGAAAGGAGCATTCTGCCCCAGTGCATTGACCGCATTGCCCAGCTGAAGCAAATCATGATCAAAACAGGGGAAGGGGGCAAAGCACCGGAAAAGGTGGATGCCGGCATCAAAAGTCTGCTGGGGCTGACGGTGCCCAAATCCGGCAAATTCGATGTGTTCATCAGCCACAAAAGCCAGGATTTTGACCTGGCCCTGAACATATACGAATTTCTGCGCAGCAGCCTGAAGGAACCCTTCTTCGATAAATTTTCCCTGCCGGAAATGAACGAGGCTCAGTATCGCAAGTCCATTATGCAGGCGCTGGATGCGTCCCGGCATTTTGTGGTGGTTTTCTCCGATCTGGCTTACCTGAAAAGCGATTGGGTGTCCCTGGAAATGGAAGTGTTCCAGAGTGAAATGGACGAGGGCCGCAAGCCCGGCGCCAATTTCCTGATGATCGTCACAAAAAGCGTATACGATCAGATCATGCAAAGCAACAAAACCCTTTTGCCCATCGAATACCGCCGGTGCGAAATTATGTGCATGGACGATTACCGGGAAAAGCTGCTGAACTACCTGAACCGATAATGCGGCCGGCGGTGATTTGCTCATTGACAAAACGGGCAAATGAAAATATACTGAAGATACCTTGAAAAACGAAAGCGAGGAAAAACCAATGAAGAAACTGACGGCTCTTATGATGGCGCTGCTGCTGTGCGTGGCATGCGTATCCGCCATGGCGGAAGGCACCCAGCTGTATACCCACCCCACCCAGGGCTATTCCATTTCCGTGCCTGCCGAATGGCTGTGCCTGGACAAGACCAATGTGGACAGCCTGATCGCCGCCTATGAAAACGGTGAAATGACCTTTACCGGTACCAATGCGGAAACCCTCAAGCAGCTCAAGCCTCAGGTGGAATCCACGGACTGCGCTGTGCTGATCAACCCTCTTGCCAACAATGTGGTGCTGGTGAAGGAAAACATGGGCATGGAACTGACCAACGATCAGTTTGTGTCCATGCTGATCCCCATGTTCCGCACCCAGCTGGTCAAGCAGATGCCCTCCCTGGAATTCACCTCCGAAGGTGAAGTGATCGCCGCCGGCGAAAATGAATTCATCGTGCTGTCCGGTACCTATCAGATCAACGGCATCACCGCGTCTGTGGATATGCTGTTCTGCCTGGATGGCTCTGACCTGTATACCCTCAGCCTGACCACCACCTCCCTGTTCGGCGAAGAAGCACTGAACACGTTCTATGAAGAAGTGTTCGCTGCCTGCGCCACCTTTGCCATCGCTAAATAAAATATCGCCTCAAAAAACCATCCGGCTCCGCCCTGCAATGGGCGGGGCTTTTTGCTGCGAAAAAAAGGCACCCGGCAGGAGGGCCGGATGCCTGTATGGATGTCTTTTGCAGGGGGGTGGCTGGCGGTCAGGGCTGGCGGAGAATGGCCAGGGCCCGATCGTATTTTTCCTTCAGTTGTGCCCGCTTTTTAGCCGGAACATCGGCGCAGCGGGTCTGGTCGCTGTTATGGAGCAAGTCAAAAAGCTTCACCTGCCGGGCAATGGGGTTTTGCTTCACGGCCCGGACGTAATCGAAATAATCGGTGTCCGGCCGGTGGGTGAGCAGCCGGAGGGCCTGGGTCACTTCCGGCGGAAATTCCTTTTCCAGCTCCTGCAGGGTGACGGGGGTGTCCTCCATCACGTCGTGGAGCAGCGCGGCGCAGCATGTGAATTCATCCTTGGCCTGCTCGGCCAGGTGAATGGGGTGGAAAATGTAGGGTGTGCCGCTTTTGTCCACCTGGCCATGATGGGCCTGGTATGCCAGCACCATGGCCTTTTTCGTCAGCGGGGTGTAAATCATTCAAACC
>JAFWYZ010000276.1 GCA_017517465.1 Clostridia bacterium
CGCTGAGCATGCGGGGCATCACCAAACGCTTTGGCAGCGTGGTGGCCAACAAAAGCGTGGATCTGGATATGTATCAGGGGGAAATTCTGGCCATTCTGGGTGAGAACGGCTGCGGCAAGACGACCCTGATGAATATGATTGCCGGGATTTATTTTCCCGATGAAGGGAAAATTTTCAAGGATGGAAAAGAAGTGGTCATCCGCTCTCCCAAGGATGCGTTTGAACTGAAAATCGGTATGATTCATCAGCATTTCAAGCTGGTGGATCTGTTTACCGCTGCTGAAAATATTGTGCTGGGTGTGGAAGAAAAGGGCCGGTACAACCTCAAAGACGTAAACAACCGTGTGATGGAAATTGCCCAGAAATACGGATTCTATATTGACCCTCAGAAAAAGATTTATGATATGTCCGTCTCCGAAAAGCAGACGGTGGAAATTGTGAAGGTATTGTACCGCGGTGCCGATATCCTGATCCTGGATGAGCCCACCGCCGTGCTGACGCCTCAGGAAATCGAGCGGCTGTTCAGTGTGCTGCGCCGCATGAAGGAAGACGGAAAATCCATCATCATCATTACCCATAAGCTGCATGAAGTGCTGTCCATTTCCGACCGTGTGGCCATCCTGCGCAAGGGTGAACACATTGCCACGGTGGATACCTGCGATGCCACAGAATCCAGCCTGACGGAAATGATGGTGGGCAAGAAGGTTGTGCTGAATATTGACCGCAGCGAGCCGGTGAACCCCCAGGCACGTCTGGAAGTGATGGGGATCAACTGCGTGGACCATGAAGGGGTGCAGGTGCTCAAGGACATTTCCTTCACGGCCAACAGCGGTGAGATCCTGGGCATCGCCGGTATTGCCGGCAGCGGCCAAAGGGAACTGCTGGAGGCCATTGCCGGGCTGCAGCCCCTCACCTCCGGTGAAATTATTTTCAATAACCCCAAGAAGGATAAGCCTGTCACCTTCTTCCATAAGTCCATGGCCCGGGTGAAGGAGCTGGGAGCCCAGGAAGCTTTCCACGACGAATACGGCAATCCCATCTCCTTTGACGGCATGACCAACAAGCAGATCAAGGGCTGGGTGGAAAGCGGCAAGGTTCTGTTCAAGGAAGATGAAGTGATGAACCTGCGGGACAAGACCCCGCTGGAAATCCGGGAGTTGGGCGTGCGGCTGTCCTTTGTGCCTGAAGACCGTCTGGGCATGGGCCTGGTCGGCAGCATGGGCATCACCGACAATATGATGCTGCGCAGCTACCGCAAGGGCCATGCGGGCTTTGTGGACAGGAAAAAGCCCCGGGCACTGGCGGATGAAATTGTCCGCGAACTGGAAGTGGTAACCCCCGGTGTGAATACGCCGGTGAGAAGGCTGTCCGGCGGCAATGTGCAGAAGGTGCTGGTGGGCCGTGAAATCGCCTTTGCACCGAAGGTGCTGATGGCAGCTTATCCGGTGCGCGGTCTGGACATCAATTCTTCCTATACTATTTACAATCTGCTGAACAAGCAAAAGCAAAACGGCGTGGCCGTGATTTTCGTGGGTGAGGATCTGGACGTGCTGCTGGCCCTGTGTGACAGGATCCTGGTGATCAACTCCGGTGCCATTACCGGGGTGGTGGATGCCCGGGAGGCCACCAAGGAAGAAATTGGCCTGCTGATGACCCAGACCAATCAGGTGACAACGAAGGAGGCGGCTGCGCAATGAGTGAAAAGAAACAAAATACTGTGCATGAGCCTCTGTTCCATCTGGCCAAACGGGCACATCTGCAGCCCTGGAAGGCCTGGGCCATCCGGCTGGCAGCCATTGTGCTGGGGCTGGTGGTGTGCGGGCTGGTGGCATTCATTCTGATTGAAAAGCTGAACCAGAACCCGGACAGGATCGACGATTTCTATTACAGCTTCATCAAAGGCGCTTTCTCCACCAAGCGTAAGCTGTGGAAGTTCCTCAAGAATCTGGCCATTTTGCAGTGCATTTCCCTGGCGGTGACCCCGGCATTCCGGATGCGGTTCTGGAATATCGGTGCCGAGGGGCAGACGCTGATGGGCGTGCTGGGTGCCATCACGGTGGCGTTTTATCTGGGCGGCAGTGTGCCCAACTGGGTGCTGCTGGTGCTGATGTTCATTGCGGCGCTTGTGTACAGTGCCGTGTGGGCGGTGATCCCGGCGCTGTTCAAGGCCAAGTGGAACACCAACGAAACCCTGTTCACCCTGATGATGAACTATGTGGCCACCTTTGTGGTCAGCTATTTCCTGGTGATCTGGGTTCCCAGCGGTTCTTCCACCCTGGGTAAGCTCAAGTACGGCAAGCTGCCCTCCTTCGGCCATGAATATCTGGTGATCATTCTGATCGTGGCGCTGCTGACCGTTTTCCTGTATGTGTACCTGAAGCATTCCAAGCAGGGGTATGAAATTTCTGTGGTGGGTGAAAGCGTGCGTACTGCTCAGTACAGCGGTATCAACGTGAAAAAGGTGATCATCCGCACCATGGTGGTCAGCGGCCTTCTGTGCGGCCTGGCCGGTTATCTGATCGGCGCCGGGCTGGACCAGTCCGTCACCACCGAATCCGTGGGCGGACAGGGCTTTACTGCCATCATGGTGTCCTGGCTGGCCAATTTTAATCCGCTGGTGATGCTGATCACTTCCGGGCTCATTTCCATGCTGAACTCCGGTGCTTCCCAGATTTCCCAGGATTTCAACGTATCCGGCGCATTCCCGGACGTGATCGTGGGCATTATTCTGTTCTTCATCATCGGCAGTGAATTCTTCATCAACTATCAGATCATTTTCCGCAAAAAGGGACATGAAAAGGAGGCTGTCAAATGAACGTATGGCTGAACTTCCTGATTGACTCCCTGGCCTTCGGTGCTGTATTCATGTATGGCTCCACCGGTGAAATCCTCACCGAAAAGGCGGGCCACCTGAACCTGGGTATTCCCGGGATCATGTGCATGGGCGGTGCAGGCGGATGCCTGGTGCTGAATATGATTGCCAAGTCCAACCTTCCCGGTTTCCTGATCGTGATCCTGGGTGTGGCAGGGGCGCTGGCCATGGCCATGCTGATGGGCCTGATTTATTCCTTCCTCACGGTTACCCTGCGTGCCAACCAGAACGTGACCGGCCTTGCCCTGACCACCTTTGGTGTGGGTCTGATGAAGGTCATTTTCTCCAAGCTGGATCCCACTGTGTATCTGGTGGGCCCCAAGGAACTGTACCGCTGGCCCTTTGCGGACCGGATGGACGCATTGCAGTGCCTGGGCATCCTGTTCTTTGTGGGTGTTGTCATTGCCATTACGGCTTCCATTGTGCTGTATCGCAGCAAGGTGGGCCTGCACCTGCGTGCTGTGGGTGAAAACCCCGGTACGGCGGATGCTGTGGGGATCAACGTGACCCGGTATAAGTATCTGGCTACCTGCATTGGCAGCGGCATTGCCGGCCTGGGCGGTTTTTACTACATTATCGACTACATGGCTTCTCAGGAAGCGTATCTGAGCCTGGAGGCCTTCGGCTGGCTGTCCATTGCCCTGGTGATCTTTGCCCTGTGGCGCCCCCACATGACCATTCTGGGTTCCACGGTGTTCGGCTTCCTGTTCAGCTGCTCCAGTTACATTGCCAATATTGAGGGCATTACCATCACCATGGCGGCCAAGCCGCTGCTGAAGATGCTGCCCTATGTGGTGACCATTCTGGTGCTGATCATCACTTCCATCCGCAACAAGCGTGAAAATCAGCCCCCGGCATCTCTTGGCCTTTCCTATTTCCGGGAAGAAAGATAAAAAAACAAAGAGAGGCAAAGCGCCTCTCTTTTTCAAAAGGATGAAGGATGTATGCAGGTCATTGCCCGTGTTCATAATCAGTTTAAGGAAAAATTCGCCTTGCCCCGGCAGGCAGGCCTGACGGAAGGGCTTGTGTCCACGGTGGTGTTTGAAAGGGAATTCCGGGTAAAGGAAGCGCTGCGGGGGCTGGAAGGGTACAGCCATATCTGGCTGATCTGGGGCTTTCATGATAACAAAAGGGAAGGATGGAGCCCTACGGTACGTCCGCCAAGGCTGGGGGGCAATAAGCGCATGGGGGTCTTTGCCACACGCTCTCCTTACCGGCCAAACCCCATCGGCCTTTCCTGCGTGGAGCTGCTGGAAATCAGGGAAACAAAGGATCAGGGCACGGTGCTGGTGGTGGCAGGTGCGGATATGATGGACGGCACACCGGTGTATGACATCAAGCCTTACCTGCCTTTTGCGGACAGCATCCCCCATGCCCGGGCAGGCTTTGCCGGAGAACATGAAAAGGATGGGCTGCAGGTGGAATGCAGGCAGGAATTGTTGTCTGTATTTTCTGCGGAGGAGCAAAAAAGCCTTCTGTCCCTGCTCTCTCAGGATCCCCGTCCCCATTATCAGCAGGATCCGGACAGGCTGTACGGCTTTTCCTTTCAGGGAAGGGAAGTGCGCTTCCGGGTGAGGGAAAAGGTGCTGACGGTGGAGCAGGTAGAAGAATGAATAGGAAAAGCGGCTGGAAATCTCCGGCCGCTTTTTTGTGATGCTGTTCAGAACCCGGTGAAGAGATTGGCTTTTCCGGTGCTGTCCACATGGATGAATACGTCCATGTAGGTTTCGCCGTCCTTTTCATATTCATATTCGAAGCAGGGAATGAACTCGTCTTTGTGGTTTTCCCG
>JAFWYZ010000277.1 GCA_017517465.1 Clostridia bacterium
CCGTATTTCCACTTCAGTTCCCACATCGCACAATGCATACAGCCGTTCTGCATCCACATCTTCAAGGGCAATGCACCCGGCCGTCCAGTTCCTTTGGGCACCGCCGCCATGGATGTATATTTCTCCGCCCATAAAGCTGCCCCAGGGTGGACGTAACCCCTGTGCTTCCCTCTCCCGGATGCACCGGAGCAATTCCACATCCGCACCCAGACGCAGGGCATCAGAAACGGAAGGGTAATTGATCCCAAGGCTGGGACCATATTTCCCCATCTTTTTCAGGCATACCCTATACAGCCCTTCCGGGGTTCTGCCGTCCCCTTCCTTTTCCTTGTTTCCCACAGGAGAAAATCCCAGCGCAACGGAGCAGGCAAACATCACCGTTTCCTGCTCCACAACCGTCAGTTTTCGTTTAGCTTTCTCAATAACGATCTTCATGTTCACATAAACAGGGTCAGCAGCAGCGGCAGAAAAATGGCCGGCAGCATATCCCCCACCGGAATATGCTCCTTGCGGAACATATTGAAACCAATCCCCATGATCAGCACACCGCCCACGGCGCTCATTTCGGTGATCATCGCCTCCGTCAGAAGCGGCGCCACCAGCTGGGCCAGCAGGGCAATGCCCCCCTGATAGATCAGCACCGCCACCGCGGACAGCATGACACCAATGCCCATGGTGCTGGCCAGGGCAATGCTCATCACACCGTCCAGCAGGGACTTGGCAAACAAAGTATCATGATTGCCCCGCAACCCGGAATCAATGCTGCCCACAATGGCCATGGCGCCCACACAGTAAATCAAAGTGGCCGTTACAAACCCTTTGGCAAAATTGTCGTTGCCATCCTTGGCTGCAAATTTCTTTTGCAGGGAAAGGCCCAGCTTGTCCAGCCGCTCTTCAATTTTCAGCGCCACACCAATGATGCTGCCCAGCACCACCGACAAGATCACCAGCAGCACATTCTGGGTGCCCAGTGCCCCCTGCATACCGATCAGGATCACGCACAGGCCCATGCCGGTGGTGACGGTGTTCTTCATTTTGTCCGGGAAACCTTTCCGCAGCAGCAGCCCAAGCAATGAACCCACTATCACCGCCACCACATTCACAAGCGTTCCGATCATGCTTCTTTCCTCTTACCTTTGCTTTCTCTGATACCTTTCCGCCGCATCCAACAAGGGCTTGCGGGACATGGGCGAAATTTCTTGCGCATCAGGCAGCTGATCCAGCGGGAACCACTTCAGTTCCGTCACTTCCTCCGCCTGCAATTTCACCGTACCGGTAAAGTCGGCACAGATGAAATACATGCCGATGATAGACACCTGATCCCCATTGGGGTAGGTATAATCCATGTCCGGCCCGGAATAGATGCCCAGGAATTCCATTTCCCCCGGCATCAGGCCCGTTTCTTCCTGCATTTCCCGGCGGGCCGCCTCTTCCACCTTTTCGCTCAGTTCCACCGCACCGCCGTGATCCGCCCACAGGCCGTTGTCCTTCCTCCTCTGCAAAAGCACCATGCCATCCCGGATGGGAAACACACCGGCACCCGGCATCAAAAGCTTCCGATGGCCTACAACTCTCCGCAAATCCATAATGTAGCCCATCATTCCACCTCCATGGCGAAGATGTTGGCCCGGTGCGTGCCGTTTTTATACATGTCATTGTACATGGGCACATCCAGCTGCCGAAGCCATTTCAGCCCCAGCTTTTCACACACCCGGCGGGATTTTTCATTGTGCACATCGTTGGTGATCAGCGCCACCGGCATTTTGTGATATTTCAATACCGGCATCAGCAGCCTGCAGGCGCGGCCTGCATAGCCCCGGCCCCGGTATGGTTCATCCACACCATAGCCGATGTTCCCACCGATATACAGCCCCGGGCAATAGCCCACCCGCAGGCTGATCTGCCCCACCTTTTCGCTGCCTTTGGAGATATAAAAATGATAGGCCGGCACCCATTTTTTCACCGGGTCCGCCGGTTCCTTCCGATAGCACAAAAGCCGGATCTCACCGTCCGTCAGATCAGGAAGGTCCATGAAGCCATTGAACTCACAAGGCAGCTTTTCCATTTCCCATGCTTCCCGCCAGCCGTCGTACTGCTCTTTTGTGATGACATAGGTCATTTCATCCCCGGCAAAGCCATCCTGTTCCTTGGCAGGCCGCACCCCATAGGTGATCTGAGCCCGCTGCATCATCAGCCGCTCCATCACATGCCAGCTGTTTTCGTTCCTGGCATCGCAGTTGGCAATGACTTTCTGCAGCTTCAACTCCTCAAAGCCAAAGCGCAAAAGCTCCTTGCCCATTTCGGTCACATAGCCTTTGCCCCGGTATTGGGGAAGTAATATCCAGCCAATTTCCCCTTCGCCGTTGCCAAAGTCTTCAATGCTGCCATCCCCGATGACAGCCCCTGTTTCCTTCAGCACCAGCGCATATTCCCGGGCCATCAGGGGCTTCTTTTCCCAGCCGCCCACAGCCCTTTCCAGAAAGCGATTGGCATCTCCTTCCGGGGTAGACCCTGCATTGCCCCACCAGTACAGATACCGGGTGGTGCCTTCATCGGCAGCAATCCGATAGCACACGTCAAAATCGTCCCATGTAAAGGGCCGCAGCAGCAGCCTCTCCGTTTCCAGATGCACCTGTTTCGCCTCCTCCAAAATAAACAGAAAGAGGCTGCTTCGTTTTGCGAAACAGCCCCTCGTGTACCGGTTCCTTTTTACTGAGCGGCAGCTTCCGTCACAACGGGATGCACACTCACCTGCTTGTCGAACTTACCCTTGCGTTCGAAGCGCATGATGCCGTCCACCTTGGCGAACAGGGTATCGTCCTTGCCGATGCCCACGTTCAGACCGGGATGAACCTTGGTGCCGCGCTGACGAACCAGGATGTTGCCGGCCAGAACGAACTGACCGTCGGCACGCTTCGGGCCAAGACGCTTGCTTTCGCTGTCGCGGCCGTTACGGGTAGAGCCCATACCTTTTTTATGGGCGAAAAGCTGCAGATTAAGCTTCAACATTGTTGCTTCCTCCAATTATCAGTTTTCTTTGAGCTGAAGATACGTGGGATACGCATCGCTTAAATCACGAAAGCCCTGGAGCACGGTGTTCATCACCGTCTGTGCATCATGCCCGGCATTTTCCGGCAGGAACACGGACAGAAACCCATCCTTTTCCTCCACCTTCGGCTGCACCCCTGCCACGCTTTCCAGCGCATTGGCACAGGTAAAGGCCAGCACCGATACCGCTGCACAAACGATATCATGGCCTTCCTCGGCATAGCCCGCATGGCCCTGACAAACGAGAGATATGATCTCCCCCGCCTTCCTTGTGACCCGGATGCGAATCATGTTCTTAGGCGTTCACACCGGTGATTTCCACCTGGGTGAAGGGCTGACGATGGCCAGCCTTGCGGCGATAGTTCTTCTTGCTCTTGTACTTGAAGACGATAATCTTTTCGCCCTTGCCATGGCGAACGATCTTGCCGGTCACGGTGGCGCCTTCGATGTAGGGAGAACCCACTTCGATGGTTTCGCCGGAAAGCATCATGACGGGGAAGGATACGATGTCGCCCACTTCGTTGTCAAGCTTTTCGATGTAGATGGTGTCACCCTCGGACACACGGTACTGTTTGCCGCCGGTAGCGATGATAGCATACATTTTGGCAGCACCTCCTATTTTTTACTCGCCGGAATATCCCAGAAGGATGGTTGGCATTTTTCAGCCATGGGGCCGATGCCCGATGGGCATGCGTTTAGGAGCCCCTTCCGAGCGGCTTACCAAAGAAGAATACCACAAAAGCCTTTTGCTGTCAAGCTTTTTGGCAAAAAAAAGCCACCTCTCTCCCCTTCTTTTTCCTGCTTTCACCACCAATGAAAAATACATATTTTATCCACTTTTTTCCGCCGGTGGAATTGACATTTTTACGCTTTCTTTGTTATCCTAAAAGTAATTATTAAAGGAGGCTTGAGCCATGGCCAAAACAGTGCAGGATATTCTCAATATCATCCAGGAAAACGGCATCAAAATGGTGGATTTCAAAATGGTGGACATCAACGGCCAGTACCGTCATGTCACCATCCCCGCCGAAAATTTCTCCGAAGACACCCTCAAAAGCGGCATCGGCTTTGACGCCTCCAACTACGGCTATGCTGTGGTGGAAAAGAGCGATATGGTGTTCATCCCCGATCCCGATACTGCGGTGATCGATCCCTTCTGCCAGATCCCCACCCTGTCCATGACCGGCAATGCCATGATCATCGACAGCCCCGAAAACCGTCCTCTGGCCCAGTATCCCCGGAACATCGTTCTGGCCGCCGAACAGTATATGAAGGACCTGGGCGTGGCCGATGAAATGTACATCCTGCCCGAATTTGAATTCTACCTGTTTGACCAGGTGGGCTGGGAAGTGCAGGGCAACAGCATCGGTGTTTCCCTGGACACCAAGCAGTCCTACTGGAACAGCGCCGTGGAAGGCCGTGGTGTGGTGGTGCCCAAGCAGAAGAACTACCACATTGCCAAGCCCTTTGACGATACCTATGAATGCCGCAGCGAAATGTGCATGCACATGAAGGATGCCGGTATCGAAATCAATTATCATCACCCTGAAGTGGCTGCCTCCGGTCAGTTCGAAATCGAACCCCAGCTGGGCAAAATGAGCCACATGGCCGATGCCACCATGATGATCAAGTACATCATCCACAACACCGCTCTCAAGTACGGCAAATCCGCCACCTTCATGCCAAAGCCTGTCTATGGCGAAGCCGGCAACGGCATGCATGTACATATGCTGCTGATGAAGGAAGGCCAGCCCGTTTTCGCCGGCAATGATGACGATTATGCCAAGCTGAGCCGGGAAGCTCACTGGTTCATGGGCGGTTTGCTCAAGCACATCGCATCCCTGTGCGCCATCACCAATCCCTCCACCAACTCCTTCAAGCGTCTGGTGCCCGGCTTTGAAGCCCCCGTTACCGTAGGCTATGCCACTTCCAACCGCAGCGCCGTCATCCGCATCCCCGCTTATGCCAAGACCCCCAATAAGCGCCGGTTTGAACTGCGCAACCCCGATGCCACCTGCAACCCCTACTTCTGCTATGCCGCCATCCTGATGGCCGGTCTGGACGGTATCAAGAACCAGATTGATCCTCACGCGGAAGGCTGGGGCCCCTACGACATGAACCTGTACCACCTCTCCGACGAAGAAAAGTCCAAGCTCCACCACCTGCCCACCTCTCTGGAACAGGCGCTGGATGCCCTGGAACAGGATCATGATTACCTCACCGCCGGCGGTGTGTTCCCCGAAACCCTGCTGAAGAGCTTCATCAAGGCCAAGCGCAGCGAATGCGCCGAAATGGCCAAGATCCCCCACCCCGCCGAGTTTGACAAGTATTACAACCTGTAACAAGGGGCATTGCCCCTTAACCCATTGGCGTATTTTCATGTTTTCCACAACAAACACTGTCCCGCTGATGCAATGATAACGGAGGAGCGATGTGGGGTTTCACCCCTGCACCTCACCAGAGACACCGGCCCTGTACCCATTTTCGGATTTTTCCGTCATAACCCAATACAATTTCCCGATGCTGCTGAAAATGCATAAACGATTCCATTGAACATTGTTTCTGCAGCATCACGGGCGCGGCGGCTTTTAGCCGCCAACCGGATGCAATGCATCCGGAGAAAACGGCAAAAACAAGCGGCGAGAGAATTCATTCTCTCGGCCGCTGTTTTTTCGTTTTCAGAAGCCCGTGGGCACATATTTCGTTCCCCATGTTTCGTGCGGAAAGAAGTGTGTCATTTCAGTTCTTTCCACCGCAGGAAGGGTCCAGGGGCAATGCCCCTGGTGCAGGGTACAGGGGCCGCACAGGCCCCTGCCACAGCTCCAACTCACTTCTGTTCATACCGGCGGCACAGGGTATACTTGGACACCGCCTGCTGGATGGCCTCTCCGCCGATGGCAAAGGAAAGCAGATCGGCGATGTAGGGGGGCAGGACAGTATTAAACTTCACTTCCAGCACCATGTTCTGTTCATCATCAAACACCGGCACCGTGGGCACATGGGGGTTGAACAGATCCACCGAATTCAGCCCAGAGCGCAGGTGCTTGTCGAACGTGATGCGCACTTCTTCAGCGGGATGCAGGAACGCTTCCCGTTCATAGTCCACAATCACCACAGGGCGCAGCAGGTTGGTGCGCATTTCCCGGTATACATCCCCCAGCAGTCCCCACTGGGTTTTTTCCAGGCCACGGGGATCTCCGGCAATGATCTGCTCTGCCAGGGGCCTTCCAATTTCCACTATACGCTTGGAAATCAGGTTTCCGGCCTTGGTTTTGCATTCCATGAACACTTCCGTGTCCTTCATGTTGTAAATGCGGATGCGGTACTTGTCACGGTTTTTCA
>JAFWYZ010000278.1 GCA_017517465.1 Clostridia bacterium
AGAAAGCATTCCAGTCCTTGGTGTTATTGGGCCATTCTACACCGTTTTCTTCCGTGCCCCACATCCAGCCGTTGTTGGGGGTGGTATCGGTATCGGAAATATAGTTCCAGTGCAGCCATTCATCGAAGGCCAGTTCGCCGGAATCATAACCCTTGGTGGGGAAAGCCAGCAGGGTGCGCACATAAGCGTTGGAGGAACCGGTGTTGGTCACGGAGACGATCTTGTCCACATAGTTGCGGTAGGTGTCTTCGTCACGCATGGTGATGTCCCAGCCGTTCACATCCTGATCAATTCTTTCCATGCCCTTGTCAACGATGGGCGCCATGGCCTTGTTCTGTTCGAATTCTTCCAGTTCGGAGTTTTCTTCGCCCTGATCCACGCGCTGCTGTTCGTTCTGGGTGATCTGCACGTTGCCGACGGTCATCACGTTGACATCACCGTCATCATCGGTCAGGTAGGCCAGCGTGCCGCCTACGCCCAGAGCCACGGCCAGAACCAGGCTCAGGATCATGATCAAAGTAGACTTTTTCATGATTTTGTTGCTTCCTTTCATTTCGCACGAAACTTCATTTTGCTGAATGTTTCGTTTTGGGAATCACCAAGATCTTTTTCATCACCCCCGCCCACCCCCGAGGGGGTGGAACGGACAATACTTATTGATTTTGTTTTTGCTTAGTTGATAGCAGAAACAGTCCAAGTGGTGCCTTCCTTCACAGCCTGATAACCGTCTGCCACCCAAGCAGAGGGATCAAAGCCGAAGGTACCACCGGTGATGATGATATCACCATCGCCGAGAATACCGGCAGTATAGCCGCTGCGGGCAGAAGCAGGACCGAAGGTGCCGCCCTTGACATAAACCGTTGCACCGCTGCCAGCGTAAATGTAAGCGCGCTTCTGATTCAGGGTCTTGCTGAAAGAGAAGGTACCATCTTCAATGGTAACCACGGTGCCTTCGCCTACAACGTAGAAGTTATAACGGCCAGAGGTGTTGGCGGTATTGACAGCAACGCTGCCACCCTTGAACACGACCTGAGCGCCGTCTACTGCGGCGACACCGCCACCGGCGGAATCGATATCCACATTATCAAAAGTGGTTTCGGAATCAGCATGGAGGATAGCGGCATAATCATTCGTGCTGCCAGCGTTCATGACCACATCGGTGAGCGTTGCTTTGCCGTAGTTTTCAATACCAACGTCATTGTTTTCGATGTTACCGCCGCTGATGGTCACGTCACCGTTGTTCATAATGGCGCCGTTCATGGCATTGTTGTTCAGCATGATATCCGCAGCGACGTTTTCGTCAATGTTATAGGTTTCAGCGGTAATGCTGTCGCCCAACGTGATTTCGTCGTAGCTGCCCAAAGCGCCATTCAATTCATCCGCAGTGTAAACGGTAATCTTGAACACGGGAGGGTTGTTGGTGTCGTTCTTGTCACCGGGGGTGCCCTGATCGATGTCGCTCATCCATTCCACAACGCTTTCTTCGGTGGTGGGGAAAGCAGCGTCGAAAGCTTCCCAAGCGGTGTCGAAACCGTCAGCCTGCACGGCCTGAGACAGCACCAGCACTTCCAGCTTGGAAATGTCGCCCAGATCAAACTTCTTGCCGTTCTTGGTGACGTAGTAGTTGATCTTGCCATCAACCAGTTCGTTATCCACAGCAGCATCCAGGAACATACCCACCAGCGTGGGAGCGGTGGTCTTGCCGGGGGCCAGAGCATCTTCGTTGGTGGCAATGTACACCGTGTACTCTTCGCCATTGATTTCTACATTGTAGAAAGCATTCCAGTCCTTGGTGTTATTGGGCCATTCTACACCGTTTTCTTCCGTGCCCCACATCCAGCCGTTG
>JAFWYZ010000279.1 GCA_017517465.1 Clostridia bacterium
CGTGGGCGGCAGTGCCGCAGCCAGCTCGCAAAGTTACCATCCTTATCAGCGAAAGGGTTTCTGCGTGGGTGGCTGTGCCACACCCAATTCGCAAAGTTTCAATCGTTCTCTTGTGAAAATGTGTGTGCGTGTTGCTCTGTTTCACCGGGAAACTGTATGTGTGATAAGGTTTGATGTTTCCGGTACCGGGTCAAGGGGCGATGCCCCTTGTGGGGTGCAGGGGTGAAACCCCGCATGGTTCCCCACGCATCACCGGGAAATTGTACGAAAGATACAGTTTGTTACTTCCGGAATTGGGTCCAGGGCACTGCCCTGGTGGAGGGGGCAAAGCCCCTCCATGGTTCCCTACGCAACACAGCACTAAAGGTCAATGACCCTGACTCATTTCGGCATGAACGGCATCGAAGCAGGTTTTCACGCGATACTTTTCGGTGATAAGGCCGCCGTAGGGGCTGTTGAGGTTGTAGGTATAGCCCCGGGCATAGGGATTGTCCTGGATGCCCCAGACAGCCACGCAGGTGAGGGGTTTCACATCGCCTTCGTTGGCTTGCTTGAAGGTTTTGAACAGGCGGGCATAGTAATCGGCATGGAGCGCCACGGTTTCGGCTTTTTTATCGAAGTTACGCACGGCCATTTCGGTTACATGCACTTCCAGGCCCTTTTCGGCATATATGCGGATGGCGGCAGCAATGTTTTCGATGTGGCTGTCTTCCAGGCAGCCTTCCTGCACGCCATAGCCGCCGATGTAGCCCTGCATGCCTGCGCCGTCGATGAGCTTGCGGTATTCGCCGTTTTCATCCTTGGCGTAGGTATTGATGGAATCGATAAGGGCCAGGGCAGCGTCCCGCTTTTCGGGGAAGAACATGTTGTAGTCATTGTAGAACAGGGTAATATCGGCGCCCAGCTTTTCCACGGTATCCTTGGCGCACAGGAACGCGAATTCCACATAATCGTCACCCACGTAGGTCTTGAACAGGTTATCCACGCCGGAGCGGATGGTGCGCAGGTGGCGGGCATCCTTGGCATCCCATTCATTGGCATTGTCGCCGATGGCCTCGTTCACCACGTCCCAGCAGTACACGGTGCCAGGGAACTTTTCTTCAAAGTGGGTGACCACCTGTTCGATGTAATACCTGGTGCGTGCGCGCATGGTTTCCTGATCCGCATAGGCCCCGTCGTTTTTGTAGCCTTCACGGAAGAACCAGTCGCTCATGTAGGCATCCCACACCAGCACATGGCCGCGGACCTTGATGTTGTTGTCCCGGGCCCACTGGATCATCTGATCGGCGGCCCAGTAGTTCATGACGGGCATGCCGTCTTGTGCTGCCTGGCTGGCCTTCTGGTCCAGCAGGGAATAGGCCTTGGTTTCGTTGGTGCAGGTGATGGAATCAAAGTGCAGCTTCATGAAGTCCAGATAGCGGCTGTCCTTGAGCTGGTTCAGGGAAAAGCAGCCGCCCACCTTGAAGCCGTGGGCATTGGTCAGCGCATAGAGGGGGGAATAATCCTCCATTTTCTTGCCGTCCACTTCACCCACTGCCAGACAGGACAGGGGCACAAGGATCATGGCCAGCAGGATGCACAGAAATTTTTTCATTTTTTTGTTCCTCCGTTTTATTTTTTTATTGCATCATGACCTGATGAATGGTATCAAAGGATGTTTTCACCTGATAATCTTCAGTGATCAGGCCGCCGTGGGGGCCGTTCATGCGGTAGGAATATTCGGAAGCGTTGGGGTTATCCTGTACGCCCCAGAAGGCCACGCAGGTGAGGGGCTTGTGTTCCCCGGCATTGATCTTTTTGAACACCTCGAACAGCTGGCCGCAGAAATCGGCATGGGCTTTGACGGTCGCTTCATCGGTTTCGTAATTGCGCACCGCCATTTCGGTCAGGTGCACCTCCAGCCCTTCCCTGGCATACAGGCGGATGGAGGCTTCAATGCGGGTCAGGTCCCCTTTGTTCATGCAGCCCTGCTGCTTGCCGTAGCCGCCGATGTAGCCCTGCATGCCCATGCCGTCCATGAGCTTGCGGGGGTTGCCGTTTTCATCCATGGCATAATTGTTGACGGAGCGGGCCAGATGAATGGCCGCCTGACGCTTGGCGGTGGAAAACATGTTGTAGTCGTTGTAGAACAAGCGGATATCCGCCCCCAGCTTTTCCACGGTGTCTTTTGCGCAGAGGAAGGAAAATTCCACATAATCATCCCCGGCATAGAGCAGGAAGGGGTTTTCCTTGCCGCTGCGCATGGTGCGGATGTGGCGCTGGTCCCGGGGGTCAAACTCGGTGCCTTCGCCGATGGCCTCGTTCACCACGTCCCAGCAGTAGATCACCCCGGGGTAATTTTCTTCAAAGTGGGTGATGACCTGTTCAATGTAATGCTTCATGCGTGCCCGCACGGTTTCCCGATCGGCATAAGGCTTGTTTGTGTCATACCCTTCCCGGAAAAACCAGTCGTTCATGTGGGCATCCCACACCAGCACATGGCCCCGCACCTGCAGGCCATTGTCCCGTGCCCATTCCACCATTTTGTCCGCCTGGTAGTAGTTCATCCGGGGCATGCCGTCTTGTGCTGCCTTGCTGGCTTGGTGATCCAGCAGGGAATAGGCCTTGGTTTCGTTGGTGCAGGTGATGGAATTAAAATGCTGCTTCATGAAGGCAAGGTATTTTTCATCCTTCAGATGCCGGTAGGCAAAGCAGCCGCCCATTTTGAAGCCATGGTTTTGAGCAAGGGTATACAGGGGGGTGTATTCTTCTGCATTTTTGCCGCTTTCACCCACGGCCAGAGAGGCAACGGGAGAAAGACACAGGATCAGCAGAAGGAAAAAAGCGGTGATGCGTTTCATGGTGATAGGCCCTCCTTTATTTGCTCATGGCCCGGTGTACGGCATCGAAGGATTTTTTCACCTGATAATGCTCGTCGATCAGGCCGCAGTAGGGGCCGTTCATGCGGTATCCGTAGCCCTGAATATCGGGCCGGTCCTGCACACCCCAGATAGCCACGCAGGTGAGCAGCTTTTCGGTGTCGGTATTGATAGAAGCAAACATGTCAAACAGCTTGCCGTAGAAATCCCCGTGCTTTTCCATGGTCTGAGGGTCGTTTTCGTAATTGCGCACCGCCATTTCGGTCACGTGCACCTCCAGCCCCGGCGCAGCATACATGCGGATGGCCTTTTCGATGTCGGGGATGTCCTTTTCGTCCATGCAGCCCTGCTGCTTGCCGTAGCCGCCGATGTAGCCCTGCATGCCCACACCGTCGCACAGCTTGCGCCAGCTGCCCTTTTCATCCTTGGCATAATGGTTGATGGAATCCACCAGCGCAATGGCCGCATCCCGCTTCCAGGGATAATACATGTTGTAGTCGTTGTAAATCAATTTGATATCGGCGCCGATGGCATCCACGGTGTCCTTGGCGCACAGGAACGCAAACTCCACATAATCGTTGCCCATGTGGGTTTTGAACAGGTTTTCCATACCGCCGCGCACGGTGCGGATGTGGCGGGCATCGCTGCCGTCCCATTCGTCGGCATGGTCGCCCACCGCTTCGTTCACCACGTCCCAGCAATAGAGGGTGCCGGGGAACTTCTCTTCAAAGTGGCGGATCACCCGGTCAATGTAATAGCGGGTGCGCCGCTGCATTTCTTCCCGGGATGCAAAGGGCTTCTCCATGTCATAGCCTTCGTGGAAATACCATTCCTTCATAAAGGCATCCCATACCAGCACATGGCCCCGGACCTTGATGCCGTTTTCGTGGCACCAGCCCACCATGGCATCGGCCAATTGCCAGTTCATCACCGGCAGGCCATCCGGGTCCGCCATGGAGGCAGCGTGATCCAGCAGGGAATAGGCCTTGGTTTCGTTGGTGCAGGTGAGGGAATTGAAGTGCTGCTTCATAAAGGACAGATACTGCTCGTTTTTCAACTGCCAGGGGGAAAAGCAGGCGCCCATTTTGAAGCCGTGCTTTTCAGCCAGTTTGTACAGGGGAGAATAGGTGTCCATGGAAGGATAATTGCTCATGTGGTTTCTCCTGTTATTTTGTATTTTTCCAGCACACCCGGGGAAAATGGGGTGCTGCATGGATCAGTTTCTTTTTGCCGTTGACGATGATGGGGTTGCCCACCAGGTTCATGATACACAGGTCGCTTTTGCTGTCGCCGTATGCGCAGGAAGCGTCAAAATCCGCTTCCATTTCCTTTTCCTTCAGATACCGCTTGAGAAGCTGCACCTTCATTTCACCCTTGCAGTTTTCCGTCACCCGAGCCTGTGCATCCAGCTTTGTGCAGATCAGCCCGTCCACTTGGAGCGCCTTGGCCACATGCTGCATATAGTTTTCCGTGGAAGCGGACAGGAGGATCACATGATACCCCTCCTGTTTTTTTGCTTCCAGGGTGGCCCTGCCCATGGGGAACAGCCGGGGAAGCAGGTATTCATCGCAGAAAACCCGGTCCAGCGCCAATTGCCTTTCCGGGGACAGGCTGGTGTAAAAGGACAGGGCATAGGATTTGTTATCGGCATCCGAAATCAGCTTCATGGCCCATAGCGGCAGCCGAAGCAAAATGCCCGCAAAGCGGCCGGGGGAAAGGGCCTTCAGGCGGCGGGCCAGCTTCAGGTAGGCCACGATGGAATCCCCCTTGATGAGGGTGCCGTCAAAATCGAAAATCGCCAGTTTTACAGGTTCCATTTGTTCCCTCCGTTGAAAACACCGCCGTTTTTGCGGCGGTGCCTATGGGATTTACAGATTGTAAAGCTCTTTGTATTTGTGTTCCAGATAATCGGTGTAGCAGGAGGGATCGAAGGGGGCATCCAGTGCCATTTCCAGCAGCTTTTTCGGGGGATAGAGGCTGCCGTACTGCCAGATATGCTCCCGGTTCCAGCGGTTGATGGGCTCCATCTTGCCTTCCTTGAGGCAGGTGTTCACGTCCACCGTTTCCTTCATTTTGTTCAGCAGCTGCACACCGTAGGCGCTGCCCAGGGCATAGCTGGGAAAATAGCCGATGGCCCCGCCGGACCAGTGGCTGTCCTGCAATACGCCTCTTGCATCGTCCGGCACGGTGACCCCCAGGTATTCCTTGTACAGCCGGTTCCATTCTTTGGGCAGGTCATGCACGGAAAGCTTGCCGCTCATCACCTTCTTTTCCAGCTCGTAGCGGATCATCACGTGCAAACAATACGTCACTTCGTCCGCATCCACGCGGATGAGGGAGGGCTGCACCCGGTTCACAGCCCGGTAAATATCTTCGGCGCCCACACCCTGCATCTGCAGGGGGAAGAGGCTTTGCATGATGGGGAAAATATGCCAGATGAAGGGGCGGCTGCGGCCCAGCAGGTTTTCATAGAAGCGGCTCTGGCTTTCATGGATGCCCATGGAAACACCGCCGTCCAATACCGTGTAGGCCAGATCATCGGCACTGCCGGTATCATACAGGGCATGGCCGCCTTCGTGGATGACGGAATACATGGAGGAGGCGAAATTGTTGGGGATATAGTGGGTGGTGATGCGGGTATCGAAATGGGAACCCAGGGAGGTGGTGAAGGGATGCTCGGTGGTGGAAATGGTGACGTGGTTGCGGTCCAGCCCCA
>JAFWYZ010000280.1 GCA_017517465.1 Clostridia bacterium
CTACGATGCTGACGGCAAGGTGATGCTGATTGACGAAATCGCTTCCGGCAACATGCGCGTGTATAAGGATGGCGAATACATCGATCCCATGACCCTTTCCAAGCTGTTCTTCGCCTGATCAGTTTCTCAAAACGCTTTCTTCTGCCCGGAGAAAGCGTTTTTTTCTTGCGTAAATTCCGTTTCCTTTGCTATACTATTGATATCAGAAAATGCAAGGTGATGAACATGTCTCTTTGGAACGTCTATCCCCGCCCCCGGATGAAGCGCGATTCTTTCCTGTGCCTCAACGGCGCATGGGATTTTTCTGTCTGCCTGCCTGAAGAAGCGCCGCAGTACAGGGAAACCATTCAGGTGCCCTTCTGCCCTCAAAGCAGGCTCAGCGGCATCGGCCGTGCCATTCCGCAATCATCCCTTTGCCATTACAGAAAACAGTTTACCCTGCCGGAAGAGTTTGTGAAGGAAAAGGTTCTGCTGCATTTCGGTGCTGTGGATCAGCAGGCCACCGTCACCCTCAACGGCCATTTGCTGGGCACCCGCACCGGCGGCTATCTGCCCTTTTCTTTTGACATCACCGCCTGCCTGCAGCCGGTCAATGTGCTGACCGTCACCGTCTCCGACCGTCTGGATGATGCTGTTCTCCCCTACGGAAAGCAAAAAGAAAAGCGGGGCGGTATGTGGTACACCCCCGTGAGTGGCATCTGGCAAACGGTATGGCTGGAAAGCGTATGCGATGACTATATCCACAATCTGCAGGTGACCACAGAGAACAATACTGTGCACATCAGCCTGGAAGGCACAAAAAGCTGCGGCACATTGACATTGGAAAACGGCGCTTCCTGGCCCGTTGAAAACGGACAATGCACCTTTTCCCTTGATCAGCCAGAACGGTGGAGCCCTGAAAATCCCCATCTGTACCGCTTTTCAGTCACCACTGACAGCGGGGACAGTGTGCAGTCCTATTTTGCGTTCCGCACCCTGTCCGTCGAAAGCGTAAACGGTGTGAAGCGGCTGTGCCTCAATGGCAAGCCATACTTCTTCCACGGTCTTTTGGATCAGGGATATTTTCCCGATGGCATCTTCACCCCCGAAAAGCCGGAGGATTACGAGCGTGATATTCTCACCGCCAAAGCCCTGGGCTTCAACACCCTGCGCAAACACATCAAAATTGAGCCGCAGGTTTTCTATGAAGCCTGTGACCGGCTGGGCATCATCGTCTTTCAGGACATGGTGAACAACGGCCGTTATTCTTTCCTGCGTGACACTGCCCTGCCCACCATCGGCATCAAAAAAATGCCCGGCATATTCAGCCGCCGCTCCGGTGCCATGAAGCGTGCCTTCATCGCCTCCATGGAAGAGACGGTGGCCTTCCTGAAAAACCATCCTTCCATCTGTCTGTGGACCATTTTCAATGAAGGATGGGGACAGTTTGAAGGCACAAAAATGTACCGGCATCTGAAAACATTGGATGATACCCGTTTCATCGATACCGCTTCGGGCTGGTTCGAGGGCTGCGAAAGTGATGTGAACAGCCCCCATGTCTACTTCCGGCCTTTCCGGTTCAAGCCCCATCCCCTTCCCACCCTGCTGTCTGAATTCGGCGGCTATGTAAAGAAAGAAGAGGGGCATCTGTTCAACGAAAATGCCTCCTATGGCTATAAATATTTCCAGGATACAGACAGCTATATGCAGGCACTGGAGAAGCTGTATGAAGAGCAAATCCTGCCCGCCATTCCCAAAGGCCTTTGCGGCTGTATTTACACACAGCTCACCGATGTGGAGGATGAGCTCAACGGCATCATGACCTATGATCGGCAGATCGTGAAAGTGCCCGCAGAAAGAATGAAGAAAATTGCTCAAAAGCTGAAAATATAAGGAAAAAACAGCGGTTTTCAGGCAAAAATTTAAAAATAATGCTTGCCTTCCCCCTATCATTATGGTATAATTGCGTTTGTGTGAAACGGGCGGTCCGCTGAAAAGCAAAGCTTTTGTATGAACGCCTATGAGGGAAGGAGGAACTATTCAATGAGCGAAATCATCCGTTCTATCGAACAGGCGCAGCTCCGTACCGATCTGCCCCAGTTTAACGTTGGCGACACCCTGCGTGTTTTCGTCAAGGTTGTGGAAGGCAGCCGCGAACGTCTTCAGGCGTTTGAGGGTACTGTGATCGCAAAGCGCAACGGCTCCAATCGTGAAACCTTCACGGTTCGCCGTGTTTCTTACGGCATCGGCGTGGAACGTACTTTCCCGCTGCACAGCCCCCGTGTGGACCACATCGAAGTGATCCGTCGCGGTAAGGTTCGCCGTGCGAAGCTCTACTATCTGCGCAATCTGCAGGGCAAGGCTGCCAAGATCAAGGAAGTCGGCCGCCGCTGATCTGGCATCAGATAAGGGCAGAAAAACAGGGTATGCATTATGCAGCCCTGTTTTTTTGTGCCTTGCTTTCCTTTCTGATCAATGGTAAAATATTCTTTGGAAAAATGAAGCTTTTTCCTGTCAATTCTCATTTTCTTCTAATCTTATTCCCCTTTTTCTTTTATCTTCAGGCGTTATGCTATATCCGTAATCAAGGAAAGCGAAACGCTCAAGGAGGAACACACAATGGATCATTTTGAAATGGTAGAAAAGCTGAGCCAGAAGGCTAACGTCACTTACGAAGAAGCCAAGGCCACCCTGGAAAAGTGCGATTGGGACATGCTGGATGCCCTGGTCATGCTGGAAGCCGCCGGCAAGGTGAAGACCACCCCCGAAACTTCCGCTCAGTATTCCACGCAGCCCCAGCCCCAGCCCGCTCCTGTGCAGGCCAACGGCAAGCAGGAATTCGTTTCCGGCATGCAGAAGCTGTGGAACTTCATCTGCAACCTGTTCAAGAAAGGCAATGTCAACTCCTTCACCATTTTCCGTCACGGCGAAGAGCTGGTCACCATGCCGGTCACCGTACTGGCCCTGCTGGTGATTTTCATCTGGCCCGCTTCCATCATCCTGCTGATGATCGGCATGTTCTGCGGCATGCGCTACAAGTTTTCCGGCCCTGACTTTGCCGAAAACAACGCTGTCAACAACGCCATGAACAAGGCTGCCGACACCGTACAGAACGATAAGAACCAGGATCAGCAGTAACCATAATAAAGAAGAAAAAGGAGAAAATGAAAATGAGCGAACATAACAACAATAACAATGCCAGCTTCAAGGACACCGTCAAGGATCTTTTCCATAAAGGCAACACCAACCGGTTTTCCGTCTCCCGCGGCGGCAAGCAGCTGCTGTCCATCTCCGTCACCCTGTTTGTGATTTTGCTGGTGTGCTTTTGCCCCGCTGCCCTGATCCTGCTGCTGATCGGCCTGTTCTGCGGCTGCAAGTACCGTTTCTCCGGCCCCAATTTTGCCGAAAACAACGAACTGAACAATATGTTTGACCAGCTGGCCGAAATCGGCGACAGCAACAACAAACAATAATCCTTTCTGAAAGAAGGTATTCCCTATGCCCAGAATTTTGCTGGTAGAAGATGAAGAAAAGCTGGCCCGCTTTGTGGAACTGGAGCTGAAACACGAAGGGTACGAAGTGGAAAAGGCATTTGACGGCAGATCCGGCCTGGAAATGGCCGAGACCGGCGGGTTTGACCTTTTGCTTCTTGACATCATGCTGCCCGGCATCAATGGGCTGGAGGTTTTGCGGCGCATCCGCAAGGCCTCTTCTTTGCCTGTTATCATGCTTACCGCCCGGGATGCCGTCATGGACAAGGTGACCGGCCTGGATATGGGTGCCGATGACTATATCACCAAGCCCTTCTCCATTGAAGAATTGCTGGCCCGCATCCGTGTGGCCCTGCGTAAATCCACAGTCAAGGCAGAGGAAAGCACCATTCTTTCCTGTGCCGATCTTTCTTTGGATACCGCCCGTCACCGTGTTACCCGGGATGACCATGAAATAGAGCTCACCGGCCGTGAGTTTGCGCTTTTGCAATATTTCCTGGAAAATAAAACCCACGTGCTTTCCCGTGAACAGATCCTCACCCAGGTGTGGGGATACCAGTACATGGGCGAAACCAATGTGGTGGACGTTTATGTGCGCTATCTGCGCAACAAAATTGACGATTCTTATGAAACAAAACTGCTGCACACCATCCGCGGTGTGGGCTATGTATTGAGGGATGACGCATGAGCCGCCAGAACGATCAGTCCATCAAAACACGCTCCATTGCCAACCGCATCAACCGGGTGTGGTTTTTCCGCACGCTCAGGAATTTTCTGCTGGTTGATATTCTGCTGGTTGCCTTTATGCTGATTCTGTGGTGCCACATCAGCACCGATGCACCGCTGGGCACCCATCAGAACCGCAGCCTGTCCTGGGATACCACGCTGCCCTTTTTTCAGCGCATCCCTACCCTGACATATACCTTTACCGATGCAGACAATACCCTGCAAACCATCACAAACACCGCTTTCCTGGAAGTGACCCAGTATGGCCTCATGGGGCTTTTCGGGGTTGAAATCCTGGTGCTGTGCTTCCAATACATTTCCGGCAAGCGCACTGCCCAGCGGCTGATGTGGCCCCTGGAAAAAATGGCCATCACCACCCAGCAGCTCACCCAGGAAAAGCTGGACCCCCAGATGCTGCACCAGCTGGAAGATGCCCTGGCCACCACCTCTCCCCTTTCCCCAAACGATCAGCTGCGCACCGGCAACAAGGAGCTGCAGGGCCTGGAAAAGGCCATCAACGACCTGCTCACCCGCATGCACAATGCCTATCGGGAGCAGAACCGCTTTGTCTCCGATGCCTCCCACGAATTGCGCACCCCCATTGCCGTCATTCAGGGCTATGCCGATATGCTGAGCCGCTGGGGCAAGGAAGATAAAACCGTGTTGGATGAAGGCATTACCGCCATCAAGAGCGAAGCCGAGCATATGAACCGGCTGGTGGAGCAGCTGCTGTTCCTGGCCCGCGGTGACAGCGGCAAGAACAAGCCTGTCTTCACCCAGATTGACCTGACCGCCGTCATCAAGGAAGTATACGAAGAATACCAGATGATCACCCCGGACCGCAGATGGCGCTTTGTGGGCGATATGCCGGTCTTTACCACCGGCGATGCCGGGCTGATCAAACAAACTGCCCGTATTCTCACCGACAATGCCATCAAATACACCGGCAAAGATGACAGCATCACCCTGTCTGCCAAGGTGAAGAACGGTGTTCCCTGCTTTGAAGTGCAGGATAACGGCATCGGCATCAAGCAGGAAGACCTGGCCCATATTTTCGACCGCTTCTTCCGCTCCGACACCAGCCGTACCCGTGCCACCGGCGGCAACGGCCTGGGCCTTTCCATCGCCAAATGGATCGTGGACCGGCACAACGGCTATTTCGACATCGTATCCCGGGAAGATTTCGGCACGCGCTTCACGGTGATGCTTCCCCAGCAGCCCCTCACCTCCGATAAAGAAGACGCATAATCCACTGCTTTAACAACAGATTACAAAGGAAAAAGACGATGATTTTTAACGCCAAAGAGAGTACACTGCACCTGGGCAATCTGCAAATGGATTACATCACCTTCGGCAGTGGCACCCAGCCGCTGATCATGATCCAGGGCCACAACACCAGAGGTCTGCACGGTACCGCCGTGTCCCTGGCCTGGATGTACCGCATTTTTGCCAAAGACTATAAGGTTTACCTTTTTGACAGAAGAAAGAATTTGCCTGAAGATTTCACCGTCAGGGACATTGCCTGCGATATTGCGGCAGCCATGGATCATCTGTCCCTGTCCCATGCAGATGTGCTGGGGGTCTCCATGGGCGGCATGATCGCACAGCACCTGGCCATCGACAGGCCTGATCTGGTGCGCAGGATGGTACTGGCTGTCACCATGTCCAGGCCCAATACCACCTTCGAAAAGGTCATCGGAAACTGGATCCGGTTAACCGAACAGGGCAATTTCAAAGAGCTGGTCCGGAATATGACGTACCTGATGTACTCTAAGCAGTATATCAAGCGCTATCTGCCCTTCCTGCCCCTGCTCACCTACCTTCAGAAGCCCCGGGATGTGCAGCGTTTCATCACGCTTTCCAAGGCCTGCCTGACCTGCCGGGCATACGATGATCTGGACAAAATCCAGTGCCCTGTGCTGGTCATCGGCGCCAAAAAGGATCAGATCGCCATTCCGGAAGCCTCGGTGGAAATGGCCGAAAAGCTCCAATGCGAGCTCTATCTGTACGAAAACCTTGGCCATGCCGCGTACGAAGAAGCAAAAGACTTCAACAGCCGTGTTTATCAGTTCCTGAAGGGGACATAAAAAGAGTGTGCCTTGCACCTGCTTGTCAGGCAATGCAAGACACACTTTTTTCATTGTTTACGATCGGTTCATCAGGTTCTTCAGTTCATCATTTTTCAAAAGCACCGGGGCCACCAGCAGGGCGATCACAACACCCACAATGCCCTGGCCTACATTGCCCAGAATGGCCCCTGCGGCACCGGCACCGATGCCAAGGATTACCGCTTCATAAAAGAAATACCCCAGCACCATAAAGCTTTCCGCGCACACACCGGCCACAGCCATCATCACCGGCTGCATGCTCTGCTTCCTGCCTGCAGAAAGCTTCCTGAAAAGCAGCCCGGCAATCAGCGCTGCGCCGGCTTTGATGATCAGCGTGCCCGGCGCATAGGATACATACCCCAGCAGCAGATCCGCCAGCATGGAGCCCAGTCCCGCAGCCGCTGTGGCATAACCGGTGCCCATCAGAAAAGCCGCAATCAGGATGACCCCATCTCCCAGATTGGCATAACCGCCCGTTGCAGGGATGGGAATCTGCACCAGCATGGTGCCCACGCAGATCAGCGCCGCAAAAAGCGCCACGAATACCACATGAAATGTTCCGAATTTTCTCATAAACATTTCCTCCTGCTAAAAATACCGACACAATATATCACATTTTTTTGATCTGTGTCAATTAGGACAATGCCATTTTTCGGCTTTTCCCGGTATTTTTGCGGTACTATTTGTTGAACATTCACCTTTTGAATGCTATAATCATTTCATCCCATATCCAGCAAGGAGGATTGACTATGAAACGTTTTGCCATTTACGGTGCCGGCTCTCTGGGAACGGTGCTGGGCGCATATATCACCAAAAACGGCGGAAAGATCGATCTGATCAACCGCAACCGTGCCCATGTGGATGCCCTGAATGAAAAAGGTGCCCATATTGGCGGCACCGTGGATATGACCGTCCCCGTCACTGCCATCACCCCCGATCAGATGGAAGGCACTTATGATGTGATCTTGCTGCTCACCAAGCAACTGCAGAATGCAGAAGTAGTGACCATGCTGAAAGACTATCTGGCCGCCGACAGTGTAATTGTTACCCTGCAAAACGGTCTGCCCGAACCCGGCATTGCCGAAATCGTGGGCGAAAACCGCACCATGGGCTGCACCGTGGAATGGGGTGCCACCCTGTCCGGCCCCGGCGAATGCATTCTCACCAGCCATCCGGACAGCCTTTCCTTCCACATGGGAAAAATGAAGGGCATCACCGACAGCCAGTACACCATGGTAAAGGAGCTGCTGGAAATGATGTGCCCCGTGCATGAGGAAGAAAACCTGCTGGGTGCCCGTTGGTCCAAGCTGCTCATCAATGCCACCTTCTCCGGCCTTGGCACCGTCATGGGCGGCACCTTCGGCACCGTTTCCGGCACCCCC
>JAFWYZ010000281.1 GCA_017517465.1 Clostridia bacterium
GTACGCATTCCTGGGTGGAAAGGACACCGCCCATGCCTACATGATCTGCCATGTGCAGGATCCCGCCGCAGCTGTTGCAGCGCTGGCCCAGAAGGGCATTGCCTGCATCTCACAAAACGACCTGACCGCCCTGTAATCCAGTCCTCGACATAAAAACATCCACCCTATGGCGGGAGCGTTCTTAAGGAACAATTGATCCTGCAACGAACAAACGGGCATCCGACATTCGGATGCCCGTTTGCTTATGTGGTCCCCAAACGCAATGCACCGGAATGGTGCGTATAATTGCGCCCGCCGAAAGCAGCGGAAGAGAGCATTTTTCATCTGCCAGGCAAATGGAGATTTTTCTTGCCGGCAACCTGAATCGTCTGACTGCTATATATGCTGTTCCATCTTGTCAGCAACCGTTAATTTTCGAATCACCCGACAGGGATTTCCTGCCGCCAAACTGTATGGCGGAATACTTCTTGTCACTACGCTTCCCGCACCGATTACACACCCCTCTCCAATGGTCACACCCCCGCAAACAGTAACATTCGCAGCGATCCAACAATCGTTTTCTATTGTTATCGGTTTTGCATACTCCAAATTGTAATAGCTGCCGTCTTCCCGTTGCCGTACATTTCTTTCTTCTGGCAAGAGTGGATGCATGGGCGTTGCCAAAGTAACATTCGGCCCGATCATGACATTATCGCCAATGTGTACGGGGCATACATCAAGACAGACGAAGTTGAAATTCGTTCCGCTAAACTTGCCAAAATAGGTATTGCAACCGTAATCAAAATAAACAGGGGCCTGAAGGCTGGGCAAATAAAGAGAATTTGGAAGCAACTTGCGAAGAATAGCCATACGTTTTTCCGGTTCATCTTCATCGATTTGGTTATATTGTCTGGCTAATTTTCGAGCCTTGATTAGCAATTCGGTTAGTTCTGCATCAGATGGGTCATATAACATTCCTGCCAGCATCTTTTCTTTTTCGGTCATCCAATACATCCTCCATCATACTTAGATTTATTTTTCTTTGCGTGAGCACCCTCAACTTGTTTCCCGACAAATTCTGCTCTATTGCTTTCATTATATCACAGCAGTACACAGAACCACAAGCCAGAAAAGGCTTGCGGTTCTGCCGGTTGCTTGATGTGCTGGTTGCTTGATGTGCTGGATAACTCCATCCTTTCCATCACGCTCACTGGGGGTGGATGTTTTTTGCTTTATCGGTCTTCAAACAGCGGCAGCAGTTCGCTTCCTTCCGGCACAAAGGCAATGAATGCATCCAGGGCCGCTTCCACGGTGACCCATTGTCTGCCCTGGTACACCTGGCCGTTTTGGGTCAGCTGCCATCTGCCCTCAGGCAGGTATACCTTCCTTTCCGTCTGTCCCTTTTCCATGATGGGGGCAAAGAGGATCTCACTGCCGAAGAAATACTGGTCCCCCAGGTCATAGCAGGCTGCATCTTCGGGGAAGCGGTAGAACATGGGCTGCATCAGCGGCATACCGGTTTTGGAAGTGATGGCCAGCTGGCCGGCAATATAGGGCCGCAGCCGGTCACGCAGGTGGATGATTTTTCCGATAATGTCATAGGCCCTGTCGCCGAATTTCCAGATCTCATTGGGGCCGCCGGCCTGCTCGATGATGCCGGGGTTGCGGGGCTGCTGGCTGTCAGGACGTTTGCGCAGGCCATGGAGCCGCATGATGGGGCAAAACAGCCCGAACTGGAACCAGCGCACGATCAGCTCCCGGAAATCCTCGCTTTCGGTATCGCCAAAGAGGAAACCGCCGATATCGCTGTTCCACCAGGGAATGCCGCACACAGCCATGGAAAGGCCGCTGACCACGCTTTGCCGGAGGGCCCGCCAGTCGGAAGGGATATCCCCATTCCATACCGCCGCGCCAAACTTCTGGCTGCCGGGATATGCAGCCCGGGTGAGCAGGATCACGTCCTCCTCCCCTGCCGCTTTCAGGCCGTCATAGAACATTTTGCAGTAGTAATAGGGATACAGCATGGCCGTCTGCGCCCCGTTGCCCTTGTAGAAATGCAGATGGCCGAACTGCTGGGGATGCACTTCCGGCTCCGCTTCATCCAGCCAGAAATTGTGAATGCCCTTGTCAAAATAATTCTGCTTGGCCTTCTGCCACACAAATTCCCGGGTATCGGGGTGGGTGGCATCGATGAAGGTTTGCTGGCCGTAGAACTGGAAGGTGCCGTACTGGCCCACTTCCGTTCTTACCAGCATACCGCCTTCATCCATGGTGCGCCAGTTTTCGCTGTTGGGATTGATGGTGGGCCAGATGGAAACCACGGGCTGAATGCCCATTTCCTTCAGCTCCCGGCACATCTTTTCCGGATCCGGCCAGTATTTGGGGTCAAATTTCCATTCGCCCTGCTCTGTCCAGTGGAAAAAGTCGATCACAATGGCGGACACGGGAATGCCCCGGGCCTTGTATTCCCTGGCCACCTCCAGCAATTCTTCCTGATCCTCATAGCGCAGCTTGCACTGCCAGAACCCGCCTGCCCAATCCGGGAAACGGGGTGCATAGCCGGTCAGATCGGCATAGATTTTCGCCACATCTCCGGGGGTATCGCCAACAAAGACCAGAAAATCCGCCTGATAGGTGCTGTCGCAGCACCAGAGGGTGCGGTTCTTGCCCAGCTCCACATGGCCGGGAGCAGGATTGTTCCACAAAAAACCGTAACCCAGAGAAGAATATACATAGGGAATGGTGGACTTGGTGTTGAAGTGCATCAGGTCATAGGTGGCGCCCTTGCGTTCAAAATGATCCTGCTGTTCCTGGCCCAGGCCATAGAACTTTTCCCCTTCATTGGCTTCGAAGGAAACACAGGTGCGATAATGATCCCCTTCGGTATGGGCGAACATATTGGCCGCATCCCCTTCGGTACGGGTGGCCAGGATGCATTTGCCCTTACGGTAAACGGTGATTCTGCCCGGGAAATAAGGAGCACAGTTTTCCACCGTGACGGAAAGATCTCCGTTTTGGAATGAAGCCTTATTTTCCTCCGCCTGCCAGGTGCATTCCGCTTGCGGAACGGACAAAAGCGTCCACTGTTCATCGCTGATCCGGGTGTTGCGGGTGGCACGGCAGCGCACCGTATTTTTGCCCCAGGGTTCCACCACCCACATGCCGTGCGGAGCCCGAAGAATGATCTGGTTTCCCTTTACTTGCAGCATTTTTTCCACCTCATTTTTGTTTTTGCTGGTCACTCTTTGATGCCGGCACCCACACGGCTGTCAATATCCTTGATCTCCTGGCTCAGCCGATCAAACGGCACCAGGTTATGGTGCATCCGGCCCAGGTCGTTCCGGCTGCTTTTTTCATCCGAGCCACTGTACACAAACCCTTCGGAGCGCATATAGGCATTCCACCGGCAATGCTCCAGCGTTTCCAGGCTTGCCTTTTCCTGGGGTGTCAATTGAGCAGCAGGCTTATCTGCCCCCGGTATCTTCAGCTTTTTCCGCAGCACACCATGCACCGCCAACGCCATGGAGGAATGATAATTGTATTCATAGCGCCAGAAGTCTTCCTCTCTGTCCGGGTCTCCGTCGCAATACTGGCAATGCCTGCGGAACGCATCTTCTTCCACATCCGAATCCAGAATCACAGCTTGGGAATAAGCCGTTTTCTCATCCCCCACAAAGCAGATGTCATAGGGCTGATGGGCATGATTTTTCACATTTTTGAGAACATCCTTGACCTTATCACTGCTCAGCACACAATGGATCTGAGGATGCAGCTTCATCCGTTCAAAACGCATCCGCAGATCTGCCGCCGTTTTGATGTTCTGCTCATCGGAGCCCAGGGAAATAAACACATAGGTAATATCAGAAAGCGTGGAAAGATGATCGGTAAAGGTTTTTGTTTCCACGTCCACACCGGACAGCACACGAATGTCGTACCCTGCCTCGCCTTCAGTAAACACACCGTTGTATTTTTCATCCATCAGTTCCGGGCACAGGGCTGCAAACCGCTCCCCTGCCAGAGGATCCTGATCCACGGCATTGATTTTCAGCCGATAGCCATCCATCTGGCCAAACCAGCACAGGGCCTTCATCATTTCCGTGCCATAGCCGCCCATGCCTACAATCAGCGCAGAGATCTGCTTATGCGTTTCACCCTTTACAGGCAGCGCATTTTCAAACAGCAAATGCCCCTCTTCGTGCAGCGTACGCAGCACCAAAGAGCGCACCGTGTTCACCCGGCGCACTTTCATCTTCCCCCGCTGACGGCCGGCCAGCAGAAGCTCGCCTTCCACACCGGTGGAGAAAATATACAGATGGCTGTTTTCCAGATCGTTATACCGTTCCAGCAAACGCAGGGCATGATCGGCATTCTGCACTTCATTCTGGCCCATGACAAAGAAATACAGTTGCTTTTCCCGGCTGTGCGCAGCCCAGTTCACAGCATGAAGCCCCTTGCGGAAGCAAATGGCCCGCAGTTCCCGGGCCTGCTCGATCCGCTCCGCATCCATGCCCTCTTCATCGTCATAAGCATCGGCAAACACAATACGCGCCCCCCGATGGGTGCGTGCTATATCCTGGGCCAGCAGCAATGTGCGCTTATTCAGCCCGGAAAAGACATACACATCCTGAAAATAGCTGAACCGATACCGCAGCCCGGCAGAAGCATTCTTGAAAAAGGACAGCACAAACCCCAAAGACAAAAACGGCGCAAAAAACTGCACCACCAGCACCAGCAGCAAATACATCCTTTGCAGCACGACCGGCGCCTGGTGGATCTGCTCAAAGATATCGGTATACATGCTGTCCGCCCCGAACACGCGGATCGCCTGCTGCACAGAAATCACAGCAGACCGCATTCCCTGCAGTGCTTCCTCTTCATAGACCGTATAATAAGCCGGATAACACAGCGCAATGCACATCACCACACTGCCGGCAAACAGCAGATGAATGGGCCGCAATGCCTTCATTACCGGCATACGTCCCCTGTGGGCGGCCACAGCCCCGCTCACGCTCAGCAGCAGCGCTGCCACAGCCACTGCAAAACAAATGCTCCATGTCATGGCATCTATTCCTTCTTTTGCTTTTTTCTTACATTATGCCTGTTCGCTCCTGATTTTGTCAAGTATACCGGCAAAAAGAAACAAAATACCGGCAAGGAGCACGTCCCTGCCGGTTGGTTTGGTTATTCTTTTTTCGTCTTTACGTCGCCCACATCGTCTTCACCCAGCTCCACTTCCGTGGTGCTGATGATGCCACCCACAGGAACACCGACAGGCGGAGGCACATCACCGCCAACCACGGGCGGAGGCACATCACCGCCAACCACGTGCGGGGGCACATCACCGCCTACCACGGGCGGGGGCACATCACCGCCTACCACGGGCGGGGGCACATCGCCGCCGGCAGGGGGCGGAGGCAATTCTTCCACAGGCGGAATTTCAGGAATGAAATCCGTGATTTTTTCCTTCCTGGGCTTCTTCCTGTCGAATTCCTCCAGCATGTAAGCGAAGGGATCGTTGTCCGGCCGGCTCTGCATCATGGCCGTCAGCCACACATAGCCCTTGCCGTAATTGTCATCCGTTCTGGAACGCAGATTGCTGTCCAGATACCTGGCATGTCTTTCATATCCCAGCGCACGCATGTACTGCACTTCCATATAGGAGGTATGCCCTTCAATTGCCACCTTGTCATGGGTGTGGATATGGTCATACTGCCAGAAGTGGGTCAGTTCATGCACCAGCGTGGAAAGGATATGCTCCTTGGGGGAGTTGGTTTCCACCCAGGCGGTTTTGGTCAGACTCTGGGCCAGGCCAATGATACGGCCCTTCGCCAGGTTCTTTTTATACTGCTTGCTGATGGTGGATGCGGACACAAATTTCACCTTCAGCTTCCGGGGCAGCTGTACCCCATAGGTCTTGTGCAGCCATTCCCGGGTTTGCCGGTACAACGGAATCAGCTCTTCCTTCCGGGAGATGAGCCGCTTCGCACAGTCTGCGCACACCGTTCTGTCCTTCTTGCCGTCTGCGCCCATGATGGTCACATAATCCTGCTGATACAGGCCCTTATGGCAGAAGTAGCAGCTGTTGGCGCCTGCATCCTGTTCCGGCCAATGGATGCCGGAGGGACGTGTGCTTTCCAATTGTTCCATGATCTGGCGCACAATGCCCAGTTCAAGCACATCCGGCACACCCTCGCCGCCAAAGTGGAGGTAATCGCCGGCGATGTTCTTTTCCGGGGTAAATTCTTCCTTCCAGCGCAGGAAATCCAACAGCAGCGAGAACGTGGCACTGAAGGGCACGGTCTGGTTACGCATGAGCGCTTCCAGCATACCGGTATCGCTTTCGCTGTCCTCAATGAAGAGAATTTCCACATCCCCTTCTGCAGGCTGACATTCGCCAGGCACCTGCACCTGAGGATAGAGCGAGGACAGATTACGGTTCATGCATCCATCCTGCAGGAAATCATAGGAGTGAAGCACCGGGCACACGGCAAGGCAGGGCCAGGTGTAGGGGAAATACGTCTTCATGATCTCACTCAGCAGCACCGCCATGGTAAAGGCCACACGATCCGCATGAGCGGGATCCATACCGCTGAAGCGCAGGGACAGCACGGAGGCATTCTTCTTTTCACGCTGTGCTTTCTGCTTGTTTTCTTCAGACAGTCTGCGGTATCTGGAATAGTTGGTCAGGTCCAGCTTTTCCTGGCCGATGGGCGGCACGAAGAAGCCCCAGGTCGTTGTACTGATAGGCACATTCCGGTGCAGCACAGCAACATACTCATCCACAACAGCCTTTCCGGCCCCGGCACCGCGCAGATCCACCTTGGTGCCCTCTTCCTTACAGGCACGCAGGTCCGCCGTATACAGACGGTGCTGGAAATAATCCACCGGTTCATTGAGGGAATTGACCTTGCGGCCGGTATAAATGACCCCTTCCTGCGCGTCAATTTTTTCAATGATATGCATATAGCCGTCAGCCACAATGGCCTGACCGGGCAGATAATAGCGGAAAATGTCCTTGCAGCCAATCCCGAGGGACAGCCGTTTGCCCTCCATATCCACCACAGCAGGACGGATATCCCCCACCAGCTGTTCGTACAGCCGCCGGTCGGTCATGCGGATCACCCGGCTGCGCACAAACTCGCCTTCATCCGCATTGAACACATTGGTATGGCCAACCTTGAACAGGGCATCTGTTTTCACCGTTTCTTCACTGCCCAGCAGCCGCCGGACAAACACCTGCAGGGCCTGGTGCACGTCCTTTACCTCCGGTTCCATATCCCGGATGCACTCCATCAGCCGGTTTTCGCTCAGCCCTTCCCTGGACACCATGTCATCCATCAGCTTCAGCAGCGTCACGCGCCATGTATCCGACAGGATGGGCGCAAACATTTCTGCATAATGATGGTCGTTCAGATAGGCGGAGGCATGGGCGGAGAAATAATCCCGCAGCATATAGGGCTTGGAAACAATATTCACCATGGAGGTTTCCCGACCGATCCTGCGGCAGAAGTTCCGCAGGGTCATGGGCAGGTTATAGGTTTCATCCAACACCACAATGAAGGGGTTTTCCGCATCAATGCGGTTGAAGGCGAACTTGCGCAGCAGGTCCGACGCGCTGGCTTCCCTGGGGAAGAAATGATTGATCCGGTTGAAGGAATCGCCCAGGGCATCGCTCAATTCCCTGTAGGGCAGCCGGTTGGCCATGATGCTGATCTCAGGCACCTGATGACGCGCAGCCACAAAAGCAATGGGCATCAATGCGCCCAGGTATACCTTGTCCATCGCCTGGCCGAACAGGTTCTGCTGGGCCAGCGGATTTTTGGGATTTTGGGTGCCTTCATAGTTCCACAGCAGAATGTGGTTGGTTTCATTGCTCTTGAAGCACTGGTAGGACTTAAAGGGACGGCCGGGGGCCAGCACCTGTTCCAGCGTGCTGCGCATTTCACCGGGAATGCTGTTGCACAGGCAGATATACTGGATGGGGGTCTGCTTTCCATGGCACATAAAGTTGGCCACAATGGTCAGCAAATTGGCCATTTCGCAGATCAGCCGGCTGGAATCGGTAACCAGCACGGTGGTGGCATGACGGAAGAAGCGTTCCTGGGCCATCTGGATCCGCTGATCCAGCACCTTCTGGGGGGTCAGCACCAATACGTCGCTGTCCGCTGTGGCACCGGCTTCTTCCACGGAAGACACCGTCCACACCGGCGCAAAGACATTGATCCGCTTCAGCTTGTCCCGGATGAAATCCCGCACACGGTTGCATTCATCTTCATTTTCACACAGCACCAGCAGGTTTTCACCCTTGCCCAGCAAAAGATTCATATACAGCATCAGGCAATCGCCGAATTCCGCAGACAAAACGGTATCGATCACCACATTTTCCCGGGAGGGCAGGTTGGTAATGCATTCCAGCACCACGTTGCTGACCTTGCGGTCTTTGTTATCCTTCAGCAAACGCTCCCGCACTGCCAGCGCCAGGGGATCCGTGGTCTGTGCAGCGGATTCCACCGCAGGAAAATTGGGGGCCTTCATGGCATTCAGGAAGCGTTCCGGGAACTGCGCCGCAAAACGGTCCTTCATTTCGGTATAGTCCACCGGCTCCGCGGTTTCTTCTTCCGGAATGAGCACCTGCTCCGTATCCTTCACAAATTCACGGGGCTGGCCATTGAGATAATAGCCAATTTCCTTGACCAGAAGCAGGGTGATCGTCGGCCACAGATACAGCTTGTCCAGCAGCTGATTGACAAAACCGAAAGGATACCATTGGCCGATATTGAAAAGGTTCAGAACGGGCATCATGGCAAAAGCCAGGGCCAGCAGATAAACACCCCCCAGAATATTGGCGGCATAGAGGAGGATCTCTCCTGCCATCAGCCACTTTTCCCGGATGGTACCGGTGGCGCCTTCGATGTCATAGAAGATGTTCTGAAAGCGCCAGTAAAGCTTTTTCATCCCGGTCAGATCTTCATAATTATCAGGAAGATCGCCCATTTTTTCATCTTCACGCTTGATTTTCAGTAGCTTCATCAGGAAATGAACCACGGCTCTGGCCAGCCAGAATACGCCGCGGCTGCTGTTTTTCAGCAGCAGATAGGCCACGATGATCCCGATGTTTACCACATATATCCCCAGCAAATTCGCACCGAAAAGCCAATCCGGAAAGCCGTTGACCCAATTCATCACCGGCTGCATGAAATTCTGGGCCAGCAGCAATTGGGCCCATTCATTCAGCTTCCCCATCAGCACACAGCATACCACCACGAAAGCCAGGGCAGTAAAGGGAAGCTGAACCTGCTCATACCGTTTTTCCTTGCTCTTGTTGGAGCGTGCATTGATGGCCATCAGCAGCAGCGGAAGAAACAGCGCGCCGGCAATCACCGCAATTTTGATTTTCATGATTCAGCTTCCTCCTCTCTCTGATGTTTTGCCGATTGCTTCAGCAAAATTTTGCGCACCATATCGGCATTCACGCAGTAATAATCTTCGTTTTCGTAGCAGCTCTTTTCCGGATCCAGAATCGGAACATCCTCCAGTTGGATGTCGTACATTTCCTGTTCTTCCACGTCCATGCTGGTCATCCAGGAACGAATCGTATTGATTCTGTCTTCAAGGCTCATCTTATGGAAGGTGATCTTATGCAGACGCAACTGCATATTCTCACGGAACCGGCTCAGCATTTCTTCATAACGGCTCAGGCCGTAGGTACGGGGCACCCTGTTGTATAAGAATTCACCGTAGTGCTTCAGGCACTCTTCATTGTCTTCCTGGGTTTTGTTGAATTCATAGCACAGCTGATTCATCAGCTTCACAATCTTCTTTTTGTATTTCCTCACCAGCAGCCAATAGCTGATGTAGGCAGCCGCACCCGCAGCAAACACGGTGATCAGGAAACAAATGATTCCCGGCAGCGAAGAAAACATCCCGAACCTGACAGCAATATAAGGCAATGCCACTGCCAGCACAAACAGAAGACAAATAGCCAGCAAAAAGGAATCATGCTTCATCTGGGCAAAATAGAAATCCGTCTGCTGCTTTGTCAGCTTCAGGCTGGCCTCGATGCTCCCGGGCTCCACGATTTTGCCGTTGAATTCCAGCATCTTTTTCTCAGCATCACCCTTGAGCTTATCCAGTGTCATTTCAAAGTTCTTCAGATGATCGATCCGGTTATCCTCATCGTTCCCTTCACCGGAAACGGTATGGCTGAACCGTTCATAATCGTTTCTCTGGAATTTCACTTCCTCCAGCTCTTTATCTTTCATCCGGGCATATTCTGCTTCCACCAGATTCAGATATTTCTGGATCTCATCCGCATTGGTGAGGCTTTTGCTCCTGATATCATCAAGGGCAATGTCCACCTGTTTTTTCAGGGTTTCAGTGCGCACAGCACTGTCAAACGTTGCATCGGAGGTCAGCTCAGGCGGCGGATAAGAAGAGGCAATGATATAGCCGCCATTTTCATCGCTGCACTTGAGATGGTCGCTCAGATCCTCCGGCGGTCTGGCCCCCAGATAGCGCGGATAAGTGCAATACATCAACTGGCTGTTCAGCTGATTTTTCATCTCCTGCATGTCCATCTCAGGCATTTTATAGACATCCAGGTTAAATACATCGGCGTCCATTTTCAGCAGGGACAACAGCTTTTCTTTCAGATCCCCCGTGCAATCCGCACACAGATGCAGGAACAGCAGCCTTCTGCACAGGCTGCGGCTGCATTCAAAGGAATCACGGTATTCCAACGTTTGCCGCACATAATACACTTTTGTGGGCAAATTATATCGGATCGCATATTCATGCAATCTGGCCGTATATGCATCCAGTGCATTACGAATATCCGCCAGCATGAATTCCTCTTCCACATAGCGGGCCTTCTTGCACCTTTCATGCAGGGTATTGGCCAGTTCTCTGATCAGCGGCCCGTAACATGCATCTTTGTTATTGATCAGCTTTTTATCGTCTGTTCCTGCCTTGAGCAGGAATTCCAGTATTTTTTCCCGTTCCGGTTTTTCTTCAGCATTCAAAAACTGCAGCAGATCACCGCATGCAGGCAAAGCAACAGCATCCCACAGCGCACGTACAAGCACAGAATCGTACTGTGCATTCTTTTCGGTATTGACACGTTTGATCCGCTCGCCAAAGATAAAGAGCATTTCCCTGGGGCCTTTGCCCTTGTCATGCAATACCTGCAGCAGATCGGTATGCGCCTTCACCGTCATGGCGTACATCCAGGCATCCACACGGGCCGTATCCGAAGAAGGGCTGGTCGTCTGGGTCACATCGTTTTCAAAATACACCACCAGACGAATGTTCTCCCGGATACATTCTTCATTTTCAATTTTATCCGCCAGTGCAAGAGCATGTGCACTCAGCTGATCCAGCGGCACATATTCCTCCAGCATAATCAGGCTGTAGTCGTTCAGCAGTTTTTCCAACAACAGCCGGCTGTACTGACCGGGACAATTCTCTTTCGATGTATTGATGAAAACAGTATGCATAAAAACATCCTTTGCTCAAGTAATTCTTGCCGGACACACCTACCCAAGCAGGTCAGCAGCCTGCTTGGGTAGGCTTCCCTGCCGCCTGTCAGACGGCAGGAATGATTGCTTCACTTATCTTTGGAATCAGTCCAGCTCGGCAGCGCTGTCGGAGAAGTACAGCTGCCAGGCCAGTTCGTTGCCGGCACGCACATGCTTGCTGACAAAGGGAGAATTCTGGAAAATCTTCCGCTTGAGCAGCTTTGCACGGTCGCCGGGCATCTGGTCGGTATATTCGCAGATGATCTTCTGCAGTTCATCGCGAATCAGGGTCTTTTCATCTTCGTCGGCCAGATGGTGTTTCACAATGCGCAGCATGATTTCCAGCACATTGCGGCCCTTATACTTCACTTCGTTCCCGTCTTCATTCGCTGCCTTATCTTCCATGCCGGCAGCTTCCAGTTCGGGATCTTCTTCAACTTCAACAGGAACAGTGCCCACCAGTGCCTTCACCATGAAGCTGGCCCGTCTGCCTTCGAAAATAAAGTTTTCGCTCTTGCCGGAGCAGTAGTACTTCAGCATCGGTTCCGTCACTTCCAGCAGCTTGTCGATCATCTGGGGATTCTGCTGCAGAGCACGGAAGATTTCATAATACTGGCCGGGACGCACCGCTTCGCCGTCGCAATCCAGCTTGGTGGTATCCTTGTACACCACTTCGGATTCCTTATGGGCCCATTCGCGCATATAGTCCGCCACCAGATAGTGGGAGCGTTCCATCTTATCGTAAGGCGCTTCAAAGTTGTTGAACATCAGGCCCAGCCACATGGCGCGGGCAGCACGCTGATCGTCCTTGAGATCCTTGGCGCTGCCGATCATGGGCAGGTACTTACGGTTATGCCAGTGAATGTCCAGATGGGGCGTGCAGGCTTCATCGCTTCTGCCATAGCGGCCCTTTTCCATCTTGCTGATCCGCTTTGCATAGTGGCTGAAGAAGGAACCGGCGTCGAATTCGTCTTCGCTGAACTGAGGAATTTCCGTCAGCCGTACGCTGTACAAGCCGCGGTAGCAGCAGATGACATGCCGGTCATACATCTTGTCGGGACGTACGTCGGAATTGCGGTTGCCTTCCACACTGAAGAAATCGCCAATGCTGGTCAGGCCCAGCTTGTCCACGATTTCCATGGCCACCTGGTCATTCACGCCCCAGTACACAGAATCCAGGGTGTTGGCCATGCCGGTGTCGGCAGAATGGTTTTCGTTGCGGGCATGATACAGCAGGCTCATCAGGTAAGGCGCAGCCTTGGTCTTCAGCTGGGCAAGCACATACTTGCGGGCATCGTCCAGCTGTTCTTCGGAAACATCCTCAATGTACATTCCTTCATCTTCTGCCTTCTTCTGGGCCAGAACGGTGGCATCCTTATCCAGCGCATCCAGGATGCTCAGGTCAAGGTATTCGCCGTACTGTTCGGCCAATGCATACTCGAAGTAAGGAATGACCTGCTGGGTGAAGATTTCCTTGACACGGTAGGCAGCACGGCCGTCTTCCCGCTTGTCGGCAGTACGCATTGCCATTACATTCTTATTGATGGTGTTGGCCTTGTCCCTCATGATTTCCTGGGACTTGTCATATGCCATGTTGTTGAGCTTTTCATACACTTCGGCATTGTCAATGGCGCCAACCATGGCCACTTCGCTGTACACATCCTCCAAAGCTTCGGGAGAAGCGCACACATAAATGGTGTTGGGGTTGGGCGTGGCAAACTTGGCTGCGATCAGCTTCACATTCTTATTGTTGTCCGCAACCACCTGATCCAGCGTGTCGAAGATCCGTTCGTAGTAGCTGACCAGCGCATCAACGCGTTCCAGCACACCGGTATACACATGATACTGGAGGAGAACATACTTGTATTTTTCCAGGTTGCCCAGTTCCTGGTCATAGAGATCATAGAAATCCCTGCGGACCGTTTTGAAATGACGGGCATCTTCAATCACGGCAGAAGCACGGTTGATGCCTTCCTTCTTTTCGTCATAGTCCTTCCCCACAAACACCTGTGTATTGGCCTTGCAGGTGGACACACTGCGGCGAACGTTATTGATTTCTTCGGTCAGCTTCTTCTGCAGAGAATACAGAATATAGCGCACAGCCAGAGGATGATAAGCCACCTGTTCTGTGCCGTTCACTTTCCCCTTCAGCAGCGCATTGACATTGTAAGGCTTGTTGGCATCGCTCAATTCGCTTTCCATGGAGAAAGGCATCACTTCATTGATGGCGGAGCGGAACGTCATCTTCACCATGTTTTCAATAAACTGCTTGTACTTGGCAATGGCATTTTCGCTTGCCAGAATGGATTCGGCGGAATCCTCACGGTTTTCGCGGGCTTTTTCCTTGTTCAGGCGATTGTTTTCGCAATCGATTTTAGCTTCTGCAAGCTGCGGATCATTATCAACCATTTCTTTGATATGCATCTTGACAGCATTGCAGAATTCCTCAGCGCGGTCCTGTTCGCCGCTGATCACCATCTCGGTTTCATCCGTGTACTTGAGGATCCTCACCTGTTCACGCAGGAATTCGAAGTTTTCATTTCTTTCATCCAGCAGGCGGTCCACCTGGGAAAGGATGGAATCGGCACGGCTCGTGATCTTGACAGAGGTATCCCGCTTTTTCTGTTCCTTTTCTTCCTTGTTCTGACGCTTGTATTCCGTATCCAGTGCGTTCCACTGCTTATCAACGGTATCGCTGGTCAGCCGCAAGGCGCAGTACTTCACCACATCTTCGTAGGGATACACCAGCCGTGCAACACCGGCACTGCCGTAGAAGGCTTCGCCGTCCGCTTCGATCACGTCTTCGATCAGGTTATCTTCGCGGGAAGCCAGCTGTTCACCGATGGGAGAATATACCTGCATATAGGTGATCTGGGCCATCATTTCATAATATTCTTCGATGTTCTTCAGCTTCTTGCGGTTGCGGTTGTATTCATCCACAAAGAAGAGGAAGTCGTAGGGACGCTTGCCCACGGCCGTCACCAGGCGCTTGTCTCCGCGGCCATCCAACTGACGGAAAATCTGTTCACTGTCAAACAGTTCATCAATTTTCATGCTGTACTTGCGCTTGTCTTCGTTTTCACTCAGGCAGATCACATTGATGGCCGCCAGTTCACGCAGCGCGGCATATGCGTTGGAATACACGCTTTCGATCTGTGCATCGCTGTAATCGCAATGGCTGACATAGATATCCGGCAGCGCAAACAGACCGCGGATATCCATAATGCCAAACTGCTTGCCCAGATACTTCTTGCGCAGATAGAAGGGCAGCTGCAGGAACATACCGGAACCGGTGCCGCCGGCAAAGGAAGAAATGATCATCACCTTCAGGGAAGTCTGATCGGGATCGCCGTCTTCCATGGACAGCTTATTGACCGCTTCGTCCAGCGCATCCATGGCGCCGCGGCGCATCAGCGTATCCGTGAATGCCAGACGGCTCAGCACACGCTTCTGACCGGCGCCGTCCATCATGTTTTCGTTCATCAGCACATCATTGTCCGGGAACCATTCCTGCCAGTTGGGCATGCCCAGCAGAATTTCGCCCACCTTGGCATCCCGGCTGATTTTAACAATATCCAGCCCCTTGGCTTTTTCCTGATTACGGTCCGTGTCAAAACCGACAAACTGGATATCATTATCCTTGCCGCCCACCATGCGCTTTACAGCAGCAGCTACGCGACAGCCGGAACCGCCAAGACCGATTACCAATGTTTTCCTGCTCATTGTTTTTCCCTCCGTTTATTTTGTTGCTTTACAATTTTATTTTGAAAAGTCCGCCTGCTTCAGGCAAGCGCTCTTTGCATCGGGGCAATCCGCCGTTCATTTGGGGCGATTATCTTCTGCCTCTTGGCTGTCTGACCACAAACCTGTACAGACGCGCCGAGCTGCCACCGTTTCTCACTTCGAGGAAAGACTGGTTCATGGTGATGCGCTTCCAGCGTCCGTCCTCTTTTTTGAACTTTGAATAATCGCTCAGTACCGGATTGGAAATATCAAAGTTTCTGTCCTCTTCGTTTACATCGTCGTTCACCGCATAGAACCGGTCATTCTTATTCACATTCAGCTCGATGCTGTTGTTCCGGCTCTTTTGGAAGATCTTACCGAAGAGGGACGTGGTCCCCCGGATCTTCAGCCCATACACATACCGGCATTCATAGAAGGAGAAAGGCAGGATGACCCTCGTCCATTCCTTGAATCCTCTGGGTTTGAGGCTGACCTTGCGCCATATTTCACCCGAATTGGGCCTGAGGCTCTGATCCGTGGGGGAGAATTTCATGTTGGTGTAGTACAGCTTATTGCCCCAGTTGAGACGCTTTTTGAACAGCGTGACCAGCACAATATAGAGCACGGTAATGAGAATGATCCAGGGCAGCAGGGCATCCAGCAGGCTGCCGAAGGTGACCTTTACCGTTGCCGTGGCAAAATCCTCGGGATTGTTGTTGAAGGTCAGGGTCACAGGCATATCCCCGGTGGGAGTGATCACCTGGAAGAAGGGCCCCAGCAGCCTGCCCATCTTATGACGGGGCGTGACCACGATGACACCGTCATCCCGGACTTCTGTTTTGACTTCCGTTCTGAAGCTCACATGGCCGCCGAATTTTTTGTCGGTGGTCGCCTTCACATTCCCCTTCACATACTCAGAACCCAGGGGCTTTTCGTTTCCGCGGCTGTCCACGCTGAAAACCCTAAACTGCAGTGAGATTTCTTCGTTGTTGGAAAGGTTTGTACGGGCCAGTTCAACCGTTTCGGGGCCGATGCACCTGACAACATAGTCAATGAACTCATACTTGACACCAAAGCTGCTTTCCCAGGTATCACGGTTCTTGCTGTAGTTATCCTTGTAGTTGACCTTGACACGACAAGTGATGGTGTATTCCAGCAGGGACTGAGAGGGCTGCCATCCGGCAGGTGCCTGGGGCTTTACAGTGTAGCGGTTATCCGTCCGTTCATGCCGGATCAGATTTTCCGCCGAATCGGCACCGGACTGCGACGGGCCTGTCAGGATCAGTTCCGTCACAGCTTCCATTTCTTCCTGGGACAAGGAACGCTTTTCCTTGTTGCCCACCTGAATATCGAAATATCTTTCTTCCGGGTTATTGATAAATTCTTCGGCACTGGTAAACAGCATGTTTCCGGGATCGGCTTTCTTATTGGAAGACAGCCGGATGTCATACCGGGAGGCAATCACCTCTACGGGAATGATCTGTTCACCGGGGGTGCCGCTGGGGCTGACATAAGAAAGCTTCACTTCATGGTTGCCCACCGGCGTTGTCAGATCACCGGCCAGATACACCACCAGTTCATCCTCTTTCTTTTCCGTCCGCAGCATGTTTTCATCCCAGCCGCTGATGGTCACCAGCGCCGGATCCAGCTTCTTTCCGTCCTCCTTCAGCGTAAAGCGGAAGGAAAAGTCTTCCGGCTTCAGCGAAGCAAAGGCTGCCTGTTCAAAGGAGAAACCGTTCTTTTTGACGCCGCTCACACCAAACTCGTACTTGGATGCACTCAGGGTCAGCACCGCATCTTTGGCGGCCAGGTTACCAAGCGCAGCCCGGATGGTATAAGTATCAACGGGCATCCCCTCTGTATAAGAGAGAACGGCTTCCATCTTGCCGCCGTCTTTTTCCGACACATCAAGCCCGATCGGCTTGTTGTCCTTTTCGGCGATGGTGAAGGTGCCGTACTTTCCGGGTTCTTCCGCCGTTTTGCCGTCCACCTTCAGGGTAAAGGTAAAGGTCTGCGGCTCGCTGCGGAACCTGGCTTCAGATACGGTAACGGCGCCTTTCTTGTCCACTTCGATTTCGAACTGGCTGGGCTTCACCTCAACCTTCAGCTCACATTCCGCATGCTTTTGTGCCAGCATGGCATGGATCCGATGTTCGCCGACAGGCTGCGGTTCCATCTGCACAACCCATTCGCTGCCGTCAACGGCGGCATCGTATTCCGTATCGTTTACAAGGAACGTGGGCTGATACCAGTGCATCTGTTCCGGCTTGACCTTTTCACCGTCCACCTTGAGTGCAAAGCGGGCCTGTACGCCCCCCTCATCCTTCATGGTCCATTCCGTAATCTCCACCGGCTTATCGGGAGAAACGGTCCAATCGTAGGTGGATTCGGTTATCTTCAGCGCAGCCAGCTCCTTCCATGCCCCTTTGTTAAAGGAAGCGGAAAGGGTATACGTGCCGCACCGGACACCTTCCTGCCAGCCAGCCTCCAGCACATATACACCATGATCGATCTGCGGCCGGGACAGAAGCAGGGCATCCTCGCTGACCTTGAAAGCAACCTCGCCGTAAGCGGCAGGGTCTGCCACTTCCTTGCCATCCACCATCAAGGCAAAGCGGAATACCTGGGCCTGCTCCCGGAACCGGGCTTCTTTCACCTCGGTTTCGTATTCGCCCTTGTTCACCACCTCATAGCTGGAGGGGTTCACCTGCAGCCGGGCCACTTCCGCAGCGGCTTTCCCGCCCACAGCAGCACAAATGGGATACTCACCGGGGCCCATCCCCTGGCTGTAGAAGGCGGTAACGCTCCACTTGCCGTCTTTGATCTCCTCCTGCAAGGGGTTGCCCTTCGTCAGTTCGGCAAAGCGGACCATCTGCCGGTATTCATCGGCATTTGCCTTTTCTCCGTCCACATAGAGGGTGAAAAGGAAGGTCTGGGGGGCATTGGGGAAAGCGGCTTCCATCACTTCGCGCTGCTTTGGCTCCTCTGCCTTCAGTTCAAAGGTGGAATCCACCACCCGCACAATCCCTTCGGCCACCGCTTCCCCTTCATCATTGCACAAAGACAGGGGATAATCTCCGGTACGCATGCCCTCGGTATAGCAGGGGGTAAACCGTACCTTGCCCTTTTCGGGGAACGTGAGCCCGGCATGGGCGATATCGGTTTTCACGGTCAGGCCCAGGGCCTGCATCTGCTGGGGGGAAGGACCTGCTTTTCCGTCCACCACCAGTTCAAAATCCATATATTTCGTTTGCTTTTTCAGCGTTTCCACGGTCACCGTCAGCACATTGCCGTTCATGCCGTCGCTGCCGCCGCTGACAGATGCAGCAACCTTGGGCGGCGGAATGGGCTGGAACTGCACCTTGGCAACAATATCGCGGTATCCGGGGATCTTCAGTGTGCCGGTCACATACATCGTTGCATCCTGCACAACGGAAATGGTTGCTTCGGGCTCGGCGCCGGATTTCACTTCCGTTGCGCTTCCGTTTTTCAGTTCCAGCTTCAAGGAAGAGCCTTTGGGCAACTGGCCCAGCTCGATCACATTCTGAGTACCGTATTCCAGGATCTTTGCAGCGGCAGTAAAGCTTTGCCCTGCGTGGACCTGAGCAGGATCATCCATATACAGCTTCACCTGCACGGCCGGCTCAAACAGCACCGCCAGCTTGTTCATATCCACAGATTCACTGAAGCGAAGCGTATATTTTCCTTCCGGAATGTGATTTCTGCCGTTATCCACCGTATGCACATTGGCGGACAAAACGACACCGCTGCCCGGCCTGGGGGCCCTGGCGGAAGCAGAACGGCTGATATTCAGTGTTTTTCCGTTATCACCGGTCACGCTTTCCAGCGAGCCTTTGTTGTTCTGGGACAAAACCACAAAATTGAACAGCGGAATATCTGCCGTGATCTGCACGGTACGATCATCGATCATTTTCAGAGCTGCACCCTGAAAACGAGTACGGCCGCTGATCAGATCCGCGATTTCACCCATGACGGCAACGATATTGTCGGGTTTATTGAAATCATCCTCTGCGTGGTAGCAATAGATGCCCTTTTCCAGCAGCGCATCAATCTCATTCTGCGTTTGTGCAATGAGGGTCACACTGTCGTTTTTATTGCCGATGGTGCAGTAGATCACCTGCATCGGGTAATGGGACAGGCCAATCCCTTTGTCCACATAGGAGGTAAAAATGCTCCTGAGTTTTTCGGCATCATACCCTTCGTTGTACACACCGTCCGTCAGCACCACCAGCCAATACTGGGCATTTTCCTCCGCTGTGCGGGCACTGAGGGTTCTCTGGGCTTTTTCCACCGTTTCAAAAGGCGTATTGCCCACGGTGTTTTTCCTGCTCAGTTCGTTCAATGAATTCTGTATTCCCCGGGCCGTCAGATCAAAATCCTGAAAGCCCTGCCGCAGCAGGTATACCCGCAGCTCGTCCCCCTCGTTCATCAGCCCTGCCAGCACCTGGGTCGCATAATTGGCATGGGACCAGCGGTTGCGCTGGTTGGTTGTCATACTGGTGGAATCGTCCAGCACCACATAGACAATTTTCTTTTGCTGTGTATCATCTGCCAGGGCAGCACCGCAAAACAGCAGGCACATCAGCACTGCTGCCGCAAGCAAAACGGCGATTCTCATTTTCTTCATCGGTTGTTTCTCATCCTTTGTCTGTAAAGTGCTCAGGTATGTATTTCAAATCTTCAGCCCGGAAGGGGCAAAGAGAACGTACGGATTTCGGTGGTGCCGGCAGCCCGGCACGACGGTTCATGGCGGAAAAAAAGGGGTTCTTTAACAGGCAAGAAGCCAAGCAGCCCATGTTGCCATGAACTGCCTGGCACTTGCAAACAAAATTATTCCTGTTCCTTCTTCAGGAAATCTTCCAGGGACATCATGCCCTTGCCCAGCATGAAGAAGCGGTCATTATATTTGTCGGTGGTCAGGAAAATAACCCCCAGCAGATAACGCACCGTTTCCTCATTCAGCACGGTTTGGGCAAAGCTCTGGCACACACGATAGCGGATTTCGCCGTCGCTCATATCATAGTCGAAGGAGCCGTTTACCAGGCCATAATTGGCCGTAGCCACTGCTATCGCAGCATCTATCCGCTTGTCTTCCGGAATCTTGGTGGGCAGAGGAGAAAGCAGGCGCACCACTTCCCGGTCGGCATCCACCATGACCAGGGTGGGCTGGGGCAGGTCTTCCCCATGCACCGTCATGGAAATGACCAGATCGTCATCATGTGGGTCAAACTTAAACTTCTGACTGGTCAGATGCTGCTTGAAAAGCTCATATACCTGACCTGCACGCACTTTTTTATCCATCAAGAAACAGCCTCTCCTTCTTATTGATTTTTTGATGTTTCCTATTATAGCACATTTTGCAGAATATTGTCTATATCTTTTTCCCGCAAATTTCCGTGCTTCACAAGCTCATCCACCAGACAGTCAAACGCAACCTGGTTCTTCCGGATGATCTCCACCGCCAGGGCCAGCTGCTCCCGCAGCATGGTGTTCACAGCCTGCCGGATGGTGTCTTCATGGGCAGTGTGCTGGCCGGCAATCACCCCCATGCCAAACTGCTCATCCATCCCGTAGGTGCACAGGATATGCCGGGCAATATTTGTGGCCGTTGCCAGATCGCCGGAGGCACCGGTGGACAGCCCTTCCTCATTGCCGTAATACACAATTTCCGCCGCACGTCCGCCAAGCGCAGTACGGATACGGGCCAGCAGTTCCTGCCTGGTGAAGGTCATTTTATCTTCCTGATTGCCGTGCTGCATATAGCCGCCGTAATTTCCCCGGGACACCACCGTCAGGTAGCTGGGCTTATCACCGCTGCGATAGCTGATCAGGGCATGCCCGGCTTCGTGCCGTGCGGTGCGCAGCATGATCTCCGGCTTCCATTCCCGCTTTTCGCCGTTGACAAAGGTTTCGTAGGTTTCTTCCAGCAGCTTGTCATCCACCTTTTCGGCATCCTGCCGCATGCCCTGACGCATGGCCATTTCCAGCACGCTTTTAAGCTGCGCCAGGCTCATGCCGCCGGAACGGTCCGCCAGGGAATCGATGCCCTGCCGGGAAACGCTGAAGTAGGGGCGTCTTTCCATTTCCTTTTCCAGGAAGCGCCTTCTGTCCTTCACATCCGGCAGATTCACCAGAATCCGGCGGTCAAAGCGGCGCAGGAACGCAGGATCCAGCTTCATCTGGGCATCCGCTTCCACGCTGTAATTGGTGGCCCCCAGCACAAACACCTGCCGGGAAGGATCGGTGGAAAAGCCGTCCATTTCAGCAAAGAGGGCTGTAAGGATCTGTTCGGAATCGTTGGCCATATCGGTATCACGGCCGGTTCTGGCCTTGGCGATCACGTCCACCTCATCAATGAACAGCACCGCAGGGGCATAGCGCCTGGCCGTGGCAAACAGCCGGTGCACCATTTCCGCCCCCTGGCCCACCACACCGGTGAAAAAGCGGTTGCCCTCGGTGGCAATGAAGGTGGCGCCGGATTCGTTGGCAAAGGCCTTGGCCAGCATGGTTTTGCCGGTACCGGGCGGGCCCCACAGCAGCACACCCTTGGGGGCTGCAGCCCCGCGGCGGGTGTATTTGCGGGGATCCTTCAGGCAATTGGCAAAGAACCGCAGCTCTTCCTTGGCATCATCGGCACCAATCACATCGTCAAATTTTTCTTCCGGGGTGGACAGCATGCTCATCACGTTTCCGCTGTCCTCCGCCTTCACGGCTTTTTGCAGTTTCAGGTCAAACAACACGATCTCTGCTTCTTTTCCGTCATCCAGCAGGCACTGCGCCGTTTCAAAATGAATGAGTCGGTTGGCCCGGGCCAGCCGGGTCAGGCTGTGCTGGCGGAAAATCACATCTGCTGCACGGCGCACCGTTTCTTCTGTTTTTTCCTGTTCGGTGTCCACATCCACAAAGCCCCAGATGCCGCGCCGGCGGAAGGAATCCTTTTCTTCTTCCGTATAGCGGCAGCCGCTGCTCTCCATCAGCAATACCGGCATATCCGGATTCTTTTCCAGGATGCTGTAGAGGAATTCACGGCCGGGAGAGGCTGCATCCTCTTTATTCAGGTAAGCCACCGCCTGGGCATTTCTTTCCGTCATCAGATCGCACACCAGGAACTTGATCTCTTCTTCCTTCATCAGCTGCCAGGCATCCTCCACCCGGTTCACATAATGGAACAGGGGCAGGGTGGCATCCTTTTCGTTGAGGGGCAGCCGGCGCGCGGAAAACACCATGGCATGCACACGGCTTTGAGGAATGAACAGATTGCGGATTTCCTCAGATGCGTTATCCAGATCCACGGAGAAGCGGATGGTCTGAATTTCATTGACCTGACGGCCGGAAGGAACCAGCCGGAAAAGCTCAAACAGTTCACCGCCAAAGAATGCATCCGCCCGGCTTTTCACCGAACGCGCATCCGCGCTTGCCCCTTCTGCCAGCAGCAGCGCCGTGGACAAATTTTCGTCCATTTCCATCTTTGTTGCGGCGGTGTTTTTCATATTGTCAAAGTGATGCTCAAGCCGCTTTTGCGCAATCTGGTTCAGGGCCATGGCATCCAGATGATTGAACATGACCACATTGCCCGAAGCAAAGCGGGAGCACAGCGCCGCCGGAAAATACGGTTCCCGGGTGCGGGGGTTGATATCCTTGCTGATGCCGTCAACGATCACATCCCGGCTGAGCGAGGACAGATTGGTGCTCTGGCTGTTTTCATACAGGCCCCGGCCCGCATTGGTGGTAAAAATGCAGATGGCATCCCGGAAAGAAACTTCCTTATCCGTTCTGTTGTCCCGCAGCCTGCCTGCATCCAGCACCTGCAAAAACAGGTGCAGCGTTTCCATGCTGGCCTTTTCAATTTCGTCAAACAAAAGCACGCAATGGGGATTTTTGCTCACAAACCCCGTCAGCTGCCCTTCGGAGGAAGCCTTGTAATTGGCATCGGAGCCGCTCAGTTCATCAGCCGCATTGGGGCCGGTATATTCGCTCATGTCAAAACGGCGGAAGGGCAGCCCCAGGCATTCCGCCACCGTTTCGGAAAGGAAGGTTTTGCCCACACCGGGAGGGCCCGCAAACAGGAACGTGGCCCGGGGTGTTTTCCGGGTCCGATCGATGGCGGCCTGCAATTCGGACTGGAAATAGCCGGTCACAAAGGTGGAAACGGCATGGGACTGGCCCATCACCTTTTCGGAAAGCTGCTTTTGCAGCTTCTTCACCTTCATGGTCATATCGTTCATCGTTTCTTCCGGCTGCGGCGCTTGCTTTGGTTCTTGCGCAGGTTCGTCATCCGGCTGTGTTGCAGCCGTTTCCTCCTGTTTTTTCATCCAGGGGAACACCGCCGCAGGGGCAGGCTTTTCCTCCCCCATCATGGCCCGGATGGCATCGGTCTTATCCGTCAGCAGGACATCCAGCAGCACATCCGCTGTCAGATTTTTGCCGTTTACAGCGCGCACACGGTCCTTTGCTTTTCCCTTGAGGGCCATCAGCAGCACAATTTCACTGGAGGGCACGCTCTTCCCTGCCCAGGCATTCACCAGGAAGCTTTCCATGCTTTCCAGCTCTTCCCTTTGCTTTCCGGTATGCCGGATGAGCACCAGCAAAACAGCATGCTGTTCCTCTGCATTTTCCTGCCCTGCCATTTCCGGGTTTTTCAGCAGATGGCAGGCAGCAGCCAGAATGAAATCCCGGGTAACGGCATTGCACCGATGCTCTTTTACCAATTGCTGGGCGCACTCCATCAGACGGGACAAAAATTCGCTTTCTTTCATGGAATCCATAAGCAGCCTCCTTCTTTATTCCGACGCAAATAACAGGCATTCGTCTTTTTTCGGCTTTATGTAACAGTGATGTCATGATAACATATTCAGCAATTTTTGACAATAAAAACAAAAAACCGCCGGATTTTCTCCGGCGGCTGTTTACGTTTTTACAGGCTTGCAGGATTGGTGGGGTCATTGATAATGCCAAATCCCACCAGCACCGGGCACAGCACATTCAGCAGCCCGTCCACGGTGCCGGAAATATCCAGCCCGGTGAACTCCTTCACCGCAAACACCACCAATGCGCCCATGGCCATCCACAATGCCCAGCTTTTCAGCCTGTTTTGCTTTTCCATGTTCACACACCTCTTTTCATATCCCGGATATCATGTTCCGCTTCGTTCATCCGTCCTTCCAGACGGTATGTGCGCTCCACCAGGTTGTTATGCCGGGCCACCTTTTCCTCCAGCTGGGCAATCCGGTAGGCCGTGAGCCGGTTGGAGATCACAATCCCGCCCAAGGTACCGGCCAGCGTGCCCACCAGAGACAAAAGGGCCACCCAAATATCACTCGTCACTGTTTCACCTCATGTTTCCGTGTGTGCAAGCATTTTTTCCGCCTCCTGCTGTGCCTGCTGCAGCAGGGACAACAAACGGCGGATGCACTGTTTCTCTTCTCTTTCTTGCGCCGCCAGATAGCAGGCCATGGCATAGCCGCCTTGCCCCATATAGGAAACGGAACGCCAGGTGCCGTCGCCCGCCGTTTCCCCGGCCAGCACCTGTGCGCCGTCCGGAAGATAGGCCAGCACCTTGCTGCGGGTGTCCGGCCCTTCCCTCAGTTTCAGCCTGCCGCCGGTCACCCGGCAGGGCACCCCGGGGGATGCAGTTTCATCAAGATCTCGCCAGGCACCGAAAAACTGCCATTTCCCCAGGGCATTGTCTCTTTTAATGCCGCCGGAAACGCTTGTACAATGGATGATCTCCAGGGGCTGTACAGAAGTGACCACCCCCACATGATAATAATCGCTGCGGTCATCCCCAGCGCGGTATTTTTCCGGCAGGCTGTAGTTTTCTTCCCCGGGCATCCGGGCCTTGTACACCATATCTCCCATCCGCAGCTGAGAAACGGATGTGATTTTTTCCAGACAGTGCATCTCATTCCGGGCTGCATAATTGCTGCCATGGATGCCCGTCCATTTGCCGCCAGCCAGGCGGATGGCACCGATGATAAGGCCAATGCAATCGCACTTGCCCCCGGTGCCGTCCATGCCCAGCTGGTATTCCCGGACACGGTCAATGTTCTTTTTCAGACCGTCCATAAACTGTTCTCTGGTCATATCAATCCTCACGTTTTCTTGCCCGGTATGCGGTACATACCCGTAGCCCTGGCGGTCCTCACCCAGCCCGTGCCAACGGAGGTATAACTGTCCCCCACCTTCATGTAAAGGGGAGAAGCCGGCTGATGCTCGCTGATGGTGTATACCTCGCTCTGATAGCTGCAGTTGTCAATGCATTCGTTCCATCCGGTGCCGTAAACCTCCTCCATCAGCCCACCGTCAGGCAGTGCTTCTTCCAGCACCGCCTCACCGTTCTCATCGTACACCACGACCAGGATGGTGGCATTTTCCAGGTTATAGCCGCCGATCTCCGCATCAGAAACGGCGGCCTTCTTAAAATTTACGCTTGTACCGTCATAGAGGGTGATGGTCAGCGTGTTGCCCTCCACCTCCATGCTTCTTACCGCTCTGTTCGTGCGCCACCAGCTGCCGGACAGGTTCACAGGGCTTGCCTGGGCATTGCCGTTTTCGTCCGTCACGAACAGCTTGGTCAGGTACACATTGCCGTCACGGGTGACACGGAAGGGTGCGCTGCCGCCGGACTCCGCACCGGCCCAGATGGCATAGGTGGCATCCTCGGTGGACAGCCGGACATGCTTTGTGCCGCTGCCGGAAGAAAGATTGCCGGGGGCAATGCTCCATCCGCCGATGGAGCCGGCTTTGGCCGTCATTTTGCCATCCCCGTCCACATCGAAATTCTGGCTGTCCACGGTGAAGGTGCCGCCGGTTTTGAGATGAATACCGCTTCTGTCCAGCACGGCAGAGGCGGAATACGCACCGTCCTGCGGCGCAGGGCTCCAATCGGTGGCCTTATTGCCGATTTCCATTTTGATTTTGCGGAGGCGGTAGACGGGGGTCTGGTGGGGCTTGGTGATGATGACGAAGGTATCCCCTTCTTCCATGTCACCGCTTCCGGTATCAAACAGATCATCCGTGAGGGTAAAGGTTTCGCTGACCCGCTGCCATCCGGGCTGGCCGGACAGAGGAAGATACGTGATGAAATATTTTTTGTACACGTCCTCCGTATGCATAATGCGGTGCTCAATATTGATAGAGGTGGCGGTCGTATCGATCTCCAGCGAAAA
>JAFWYZ010000282.1 GCA_017517465.1 Clostridia bacterium
AGATGGGAATATTGCGCATGCGGCAAACCTTGAACAGCTTCACCGTCTGTTCTTCCACACCCTTGGCGGCGTCGATGAGCATCACGGCGCTGTCTGCCGCCACCAGCACACGGTAGGTGTCTTCGGAGAAGTCCTGATGGCCGGGGGTATCCAGAATATTGATGTGATAGCCGTCAAAATCAAACTGCATGGCAGAGGAGGTGACGGAAATGCCTCTCTGCTTTTCAATTTCCATCCAGTCGGAGGTGGCATGGCGCTCGGCGCGGCGGGCCTTGACACTGCCGGCCTGGCGGATGGCACCGCCGTAGAGCAGCAGCTTTTCCGTCAAGGTGGTTTTACCGGCGTCGGGATGGCTGATAATGGCAAATGTACGCCTGCACGCAACTTCTCTTTCCAAATCGGTCATGGTGTTTTCCACTCCTTCAATCATTTTTCAATAAGGTTTCGGGAGTGCTGTTTACGGCTCCATGTTCCCATTCCCCTCTCAAAATCACTCAAACGATTCATTATACACCGAACCCCCGGGCCATTGTCAATACAAAGCCGCAAAAAACCGGGGTGTTTTCACACACCCCGGCAATCATTTTCCATTATTTCTTTGTGATCTTCATCAGAACGAAGCTCATCGTCTCATCCAGCCCCTGCTTCAGATATTTCTGATCGTTCAGGGCATATTCGTGGCCGGAATCGAACCACTCCTGCCAAATGAGATCATTTTGCTCCGATTCCCAGGTTTCCACCGTCACCGTGTCTTCATACCCTTGTTCGATCAGCTGCTTCCACCAGGCGCAGGAATGGAAATAGGTCCATTCATCCCCGGCCCACTGGGTCATCAGGGCAGGGGGCTCCCCTTCTATTTCTTTTTTCAGACCCGGTACGGCGATCAGGGCGCAGCCGCCTTTTTTCAGAAGAGGCATGATCTTTTCCTGGAAATAGCCTTTTTCCCGGGCAAAATAGTGGTATGCATCCACGCTGAAAACGGCATCGAAAAAGTCATCGGCAAAGGGGCTGTCATTGGCATCGGCATGGATGGGGATCACTTTGTCCTCCACTCCCCAATCCCGGAACCGGCGCAGGTTGTCCCCGGCTTTCACCCACAGATCCTGGGCAAATACCGTCTCCGCTCCGGAATCCTGTGCCAGATACAGGCTGGTCAGGCCGCAGCCGCAGCCCAGATCCAGCACCCGGCCCCGAAGGGGTTTACCGTTCATCTTCATCAGTTCATCCGCCAGCCGGATGCAGTTGGGGCCCATCATATATTCCTTTGTGAAATACTTTTCGTACTTTTTCATGTTGTTCTTCCTTTCTGTTGTCTGTATTGCTTCTTTGATTCGTTTTTCACACCGACATCCTTTCACCTCCATACGCAAATCACGCAGGGTATACTGCGTATGCCGGCAAAGAGAATATTCCTCCAAAAAAGCAAAGGAGGCTGATCCTTCTAAGGCATTCGCAGCACACCCAAACAGAAGCAAATTGCATTGCTTCTTTCCTTTGGTTGTTTCACTGCAGAATTACTTTACCTTAGAATTCTCAATCCTCCCTTAATTCTTCATAGGTTTATATTAGCAAATCATCCTCTGCATGTCAATATCTTCCTTATTTTCCCTGCATACTGCCCACGATCATGCCCGAAAGCCCCCCGGCAGCAATGCCCATCAGGATATCCAGCAGCCAGGAAAACACCGTCAGCTGCTGGCCGGAAAGCAGGGCATACAAAAGCACCCCCACCCCCATATACACCAGCCCGATCACTACACCCTTGCGGATGGCATTGTCGCTTCCCTTAGGCACGGCGGCATATACCCCGGCAAACACAGCCCCCACCTTGATCACCTGATTCACAATGCGGATCACGCTGTCGGGCAAATTGGTCAGGCCGATGATCACCGCAAAGATCACCACCGCCGCCACCGTCACCGCCACCGAAACCAACAGGCCCTTCAACAGCCAGTTGCCTGCTTTTTGCTTTCTTTTCATTTTCCGGATCGCCTGCTGTGCCATATAAAAACCCTCCTTTGCTACCGGAATGTATGCAAAGAAGGGATCCTTTATGCTTCCTTGTGCACCTGTGCCCCAAGCGCCCGCAGCTTCTCCTCCAGCCCGTCATACCCCCGCATCAGATGCCCGCCCCCATCGTGCAATACCGTTTCCCCCTGGGTGGCCAGCCCGGCAATCATCAGCGACGCAGCGGCACGCAGGTCCGTGGCCGTCACCTGGGCCCCGGTCAGCGGTTTACCCCCCTGTACCATGGCCAGCTGGCCTTCCACGCGGATGTTGGCCCCCAGCCGGTTCAATTCCACCACATGCATGAACCGGTTTTCGAAAATGGTTTCCACAAACACAGAAAGCCCGTTCAGCTGGGTGGTGACGGCCATGAGAGGCGCCTGCATGTCGGTGGGAAAGCCGGGATAAGACAGCGTTCTCACCTCCATGGGCCTTCTGGCACGCCCCCGGATGCGCAGGCCCTTTGGATCCTCCTGAAAGATCACACCGCTTTCCGCCAGCTTGAACAGAAGTGCCCGCATATGGTCACTTCTGGCATTTTGCAGCAGCACGCTGCCCTCCGTCATGGCCGCCGCACAGGCCAGGGTTCCGGCCTCAATTCTGTCCGGAATGGGAGTATACACAGCGCCGTGCATTTCCTCCACCCCTTCCACCGTCAGGTTATTGGTGCCGATGCCGGCAATCCGCGCCCCCATGGCCACCAGAAAGTGGCACAGGTCCGTGATCTCCGGCTCCTTGGCCGCATTTTCGATCCGGGTCAGGCCCCGGGCCATCGTGGCTGCCATCACCAGGTTTTCCGTGGCACCCACGGACGGAAAATCCAGGTAAATATTGGCCCCCTGCAGTTTTCCCGTTACCCGGATCTGCCCGCCGTCCGTTTCCACCTTTGCCCCCAGCTTCTGCAATCCCTTCAGATGCAGATCAATGGGCCGCTGCCCGATGGCACATCCTCCGGGCATGGAAAAGGCACACTCCCCGTTCCTCGCCACCAGCGGCCCCAGCACCAGCACGCTGGCCCGCATGGAGCGCAGCAGCCCTTCATCCTCCGGGTTTTGCACATTCCTGGCACAAATGACCGCCGTATCCTTTTCCATCCTGTCCCCGGCACCGCACAGCTGCAAAAGCCGCAGCATGTTTTTCACATCCGTCAGTGCCGGCATTTTGTGGATCACACATTCTTCCCCCGTCAGAAGCGTGGCTGCCATGATGGGCAAAACGGCATTCTTGGCCGTACCGATCCATACCTCACCGGACAATCGGGGCGAATGAAAAATTCTGTAATCCGCCATTTCAAACGCACCTCCCTGCATTTCCTCGCAGAAAGTGTGTCCGGGATGCGCATGAATTTTTCTGCAAAAAAGGCACGAAAAAGCCGCTTCCAGCCTGTTTTTTTCAGCATAGCCCCGAAAAAAGCACGGTTGCTGCGCTCTTTCCAATGCAGAAATTCGCAGCAGAAAAGACGTGGTAATTTGTCCTTATCTGTGGTATACTGTTTGCATCCGTTCCCATTGTTTTTTTGATCAAAAAGGAGATTCCGATGAATCAGTTTGTTCTTCGTTCCGAATTTGCCCCCACCGGCGATCAGCCCCAGGCCATAGAGCAGCTGGTGGACGGCTTCAATGCCGGCAACAAATGCCAGACGCTCCTTGGTGTCACCGGCTCCGGCAAAACCTTCACCATGGCCAATGTCATTGCCAGATTGAACCGGCCCACCCTGGTCATTGCCCACAACAAAACCCTGGCTGCCCAGCTGTGTGCCGAATTCAAGGCATTCTTCCCCGACAGCGCCGTGGAATACTTCGTTTCCTATTATGATTATTATCAGCCGGAAGCCTATATTGCTTCCTCCGATACCTACATCGAAAAAGACGCTTCCATCAATGAAGAAATTGACCGGCTGCGCCATTCCGCCACCGCCGCACTCCGTGAGCGCCGGGACGTGATTATTGTCTCCTCCGTCAGCTGCATCTATTCCATGGGCGATCCCAGCGAATACGAAGGGCAGATGATCTCCCTGCGCCCGGGTATGCAGATGGAAATGGAGGCATTGCTGCGCCGGCTGGTGGAGATCCAGTACGAACGCAACGACTATTCCTTCACCCGGGGCTGTTTTAGGGTCAAGGGGGATGTGGTGGAAATTATTCCTGCAGGGCAAAAGGAAAACGGCATCCGGGTGGAGTTTTTCGGCGATGAAATTGACCGCATCTGCGAGTTTTCCGTCATCGACGGCCATGTGCTTCACACCGTGCAGCACACCGCTGTCTACCCTGCCACCCACTATGCCACCTCCATGGAAAACAGGGAGGAAAACCTTGCCTGCATCGAGCATGACATGGCCCTTCGCATTGAGGAATTTGAAAAAGAAGGAAAGCTTCTGGAGGCCCAGCGCATCGGCCAGCGCACCCGGTACGATATTGAAATGCTGCGGGAAATCGGCATGTGCAACGGCATTGAAAACTACAGCCGCTATTTTGACGGCAGAAAGCCCGGGGACCCGCCCTTCTGCCTTTTGGACTATTTCCCCGACGATTTTCTGCTGATGATCGACGAAAGCCACGTCACCGTGCCCCAGATCCGCGCCATGTACGCCGGGGACCGGGCCCGGAAGGAAGCGCTGGTGGAATACGGCTTCCGCCTGCCTTCCGCTTTTGACAACCGGCCCCTGCGCTTTGAAGAATTTCTGGAGCGCATCCACCAGACCCTCTTCGTCTCCGCCACCCCTGCCCCCTGGGAAGTGGAACGCTCCTCCCTGATCGTGGAGCAGATCATCCGCCCCACCGGGCTATTGGATCCCAAAATCGTTGTGCGTCCTGCCACCGGGCAGGTGGACGATCTGGTGGGCGAGTTGCACACGGTCATCGAAAAAGGCGAACGTGTGCTGGTCACCACCCTCACCAAGCGCATGGCGGAGCAGCTCACCGATTATCTGGACGAATTGGGCATCCGGGTGCGTTACCTGCATTCCGATATCCAGACCATGGAACGTACCAAGCTCATCCGGGAATTGCGCATGGGTGAATACGACGTGCTGGTGGGCATCAACCTGCTCCGTGAAGGGCTGGACCTGCCTGAAGTATCCCTGGTGGCCATTCTGGATGCGGACAAGGAGGGCTTCCTCCGCTCCGAAACCAGCCTGGTGCAGACCATCGGCCGTGCCGCACGAAATGCCGAAGGACGGGTGATCATGTATGCTGACACACCCACCCAGTCCATGATGAACGCCATCAACGAAACCAACCGCCGCCGGGCCATTCAGGAGGCCTACAACGAGGAAAACGGCATCACCCCCGAAACCATCAAAACCGCCGTCCGGGCATTGCTGGAGATCACCGACAAGGCCAGTGCCGAAATCGACCCCGGCATGGCCGACGACGAAAAGGATGCATGGATCAAGCAGCTGGAGGAACAGATGCTCACCGCCGCCACTGCCCTGGACTTCGAAAAGGCGGCCAAGCTGCGCGACCAGCTCTTTGCCATCCGCGGCGATGCCCCTGTCAACAAACACCAGCCCACCCGTCGCCGCCGGCCCTCCGTCCGTAAACCGGAGCATTAAGGGGAAACGAAAAAAACGGAATAATATGCGAGAGGATGCTTTTGCGTCAAAAGCACCCTCTCGCGCTCTCCCGAAAACCGATAGGGAATATTTCCTGAAGAAAATTTATTTCTGCTTTCTCCCTGATGCTTGAGAAGAAAACGGTTAAAAAACACATATCGCTTTGATCAAGACAAACCACAATTCTGAATTCTTCATTCTGAATTCACCGAAAGGCCACACCATGACACAATGTACATTATGCCCCCGCAAATGCCGGGTAAACCGCTCCGAAACAACCGGTTTCTGCGGCATGGGCGATACACTGAAGCTGGCCCGGGCTGCCCTGCATTTCTGGGAGGAGCCCTGCATTGCCGGCACAAGAGGCAGCGGCGCCCTCTTCTTTTCCGGCTGCACCCTGCGCTGCTGCTATTGCCAGAACCATTCCCTGTCCCACGAGGGCCACGGCAAGGAAATTTCCGTGGAACGGCTGGCAGAGATTTTCCGCTCCCTGTACGAGCAGGGGGCGCACAACCTGAATTTCGTTACCGGCACCCCCTTTGTACCGCAGATCCTGGAAGCGCTGGCCATTTACAAGCCCCCCATTCCCATCGTGTGGAACTGCGGCGGCTATGAATCGTTGGACACGCTGAAAATGCTGGAGGGCACGGTGGACATTTACCTGCCGGACATGAAGCATGTTTCCCCCCGGCTGTCTGCCCTGTGTGCCAAAGCACCGGATTATTTTGAAGTGGCTTCCGCTGCCCTTTCCGAAATGTGCCGCCAGACAGGCACCCCTGTATACGATGACAACGGCATCATGCAAAAGGGTACCCTCATCCGCCATCTCATCCTCCCCGGCTGCACCCAGGATTCCATACAGGTATTGAATTTCATTGCGGAAAAGCTGCCAAAAGGCACACCGGTAGCCCTGATGCGGCAATACACACCCCAGCCCTTCTGCACCGTCAAGGGGCTGGACCGGCCCATCACCGACACCGAATACAGCCGGGTATTGAATCATTTTGAAATGCTGGGCTTGTCCGGGTACACCCAGGAAAAAAACTCCAGCGATACCGCATTCACCCCTGCTTTTGATTTTACCGGTGTCTGACAGCATGAAAACGGTTTTTTTTCAGAAAATAATCCTGTGTCCGCCAATCCTTTCATGATCTGTTCAAACTTTTGTCAAATTTATTGTGTATGATTATCCTGTACCCAAGAAAAAGGGACAGATAAGATTCCCGGTTTCATCCGGTTAAGGAGGCTTATTGTATGAAAAACAACAAAATGAAAAAAGGCCTGCTGGCCGCATTGCTGGTTACTGTGCTGCTGAGCATGACACTGCTCAACGCCTTTGCCGATGACGGCAAGATTTCCGACAGTGAAATCAATGCCATCATCAATACCCAGACCGATGCATCCCAGGTGTCCAGCCCCTTCACCCAGGTGGCTGCCGCTGTGCGGGACAGCGTGGTTGGGGTGAACAATTACGGCATCTCCTATTCCTACAATTACGGCTACGGCTATTTTGGCCGGCCCGACAGCGGCCGTGAAAGCCTGTCCGGCACCGGCAGCGGTGTGGTGATTTCCAATTGGGGCCATGTGCTCACCAATTACCATGTGGTGGAAGATGCCAGCCGTCTCACCGTCACCATCGCCAATGACGAAAGCGAACACGAAGCCCAGATGGTGGGCTTCGACAAGGACCTGGATATCGCCATCCTTCTGGTACCCGGGCTGAAACTGCCCGCCGTGCCCCTGGGGGACAGCGACCAGCTGCAGGTGGGCGAATGGGCCATCGTTATCGGCAACCCCCTGGGTGAAGAATTTGCCCGCACCCTCACCGTGGGTGTGGTGTCCGCGCTGGACCGTGAAGTGACCGATACCATCTACGACCGCTATGGCCGCCGCACCTCCATCACCAACACCATGATCCAGGTGGATGCCGCCATCAACAGCGGTAACTCCGGCGGCGGCATGTTCAACGTGCTGGGCCAGCTGCAGGGCATTCCCTCCCGGAAATATTCTTCCTCCGGCTATTTCTCCACCACCTCCATCGATAATATCGGCATGTGCATCCCCATCAATGTGGCCAAGCCCCTCATTGAAGACGTGCTGCGCAGCTATACCGACACCCCTGCTCAGGAAGTTTCTCCCGAAGACAATCAGGCTGCCGTCAATGCCAACAGCCCCCTGCTGGGCAAGCCCCGGCTGGGTGTCACCGTCACCACCATCACCAGCCAGGCCGTGGGCGTGCTGCCCCAGGGTGCGCTGATCAAGGAAGTGGAAGCCGGCTCCCCCGCTGCGGAAGGCGGTTTGCTGCCCGGTGATATCATTGTGGAAGTGGACGGCGAAATCACCTCCTCCAGCGATGCGGTGATCTCCCGGGTACAGGGCCACAGCGAAGGCGACGAAATCAAGCTGAAGGTATTCCGTGATCAGGGGCTGGCCGATCAGATCAATGAATCCGTCATCGATCTGAAGCAGATCGGCGAAGGCGAATACGTAGAGTTGACCGTCATCCTCCGGGTCATCGATAACCGCTCCATGTAAGCAAAAGCAAAACAGCCCATCTCTCAAGCAGAGATGGGCTGTTTTAATTCAGAATGAAGAATTCGAAATTCAGAATTTTTCATCGTATGAAACAAATAACAGTATCTTTTCATCCTCTTCCCAAAGCTTAACAAGGGGAAACTGTCTCTTCTCCCATTCCAGAAAAATCCCAGCCGGCTTTTTCGGAGGGGAGTGAAGAGGGGAACCGCTTTTTGGCCTTCAAAAAGCGGTTCCCCTCTTCAAATAACCTTCACTTCTTCACAGCTTCTTCAATCATTTTCAGCACAGCATTGGTACCGTCGGCAGGGGGCGCTTCTTCCAGATTGCGGATCAGCGTATCCTTTTCGGCCATCAGCTTTTCAATGGCGCTGAACAGCGTTTCCGCCGTCATGTCCGCCTGATCCAGCACATGGCACAGGCCCCGCTTTTCATAGCTAGCAGCATTGAGGATCTGGTCCCCGCGGCTGGCCCCCTTGGGATAAGGCACCAGCAGCATGGGCTTTTTCAGGGCCTGGAATTCGCACAGGGCATTGCTGCCGGCACGGGAAAGCACATAATCGGCACAGGCAAAAATATGGGGCAGTTCTTCGCTGATGAACTCAAACTGCTTATAGCCGGAAAGGGTCTGCAGGCTTTCATCCAGGTTGCCCTTGCCGGTAATATGCACCACGTCCATTTTTTCCAGCAGCCGGGGCAGGGCACCCCGCAGGGCTTCGTTCACCTTCTGGGCTCCCAGACTGCCGCCCATCATCATCAGAATGGGCTTTTCGCCGGAAAA
>JAFWYZ010000283.1 GCA_017517465.1 Clostridia bacterium
CACCATGTTCTTGGTGTTGGCGATGTCGCAGTCCTGACCGGTGATCACGGGGATGTTTTCAGTGGTGAAGCCGAAAGCAACCAGGGAGTTGGTCACGCCCAGAGCGGTGGAGTCGTTGGAGCAGAGGCAGATGTCCAGCTTCTGGCCGCCGGTGAGAGCATCAGGATAGAAGCCAGCCAGGATGTTGTCCATACGGGCCTGAGCGGTTTCAGACTTCCAGGCGGGGGTAGCCACGGTTTCGAAATCCAGCTGACCGGAAACGCAAACCAGCTTGCCGTTGTCCAGATAGGGCTTCACGGTGTCATAGGCACCGGCGAAGAACAGGCCGGCATTGTTGTCGTCGGGAGAACCGGCAGTGAATTCGATGGTGTAGGTCTTGTCGGTGTTGGCCAGGTCGAACCTGTCAACAACGTACTGGCCCTGGATCTGGCCAACCTTGTAGTTGTCGAAGGTGGTGTAGTAGTCCACATATTCGGTGCCGGTGAGCAGACGGTCGTAAGCGATGACGATCACGCCGGCTTCCTTGGCCTGCTGCAGCACGGTACCCAGAGCGCCGCCGTCGATGGAAGCGATAACCAGCACTTCCACTTCGTTCAGCAGCATGTTTTCAATCTGGGAAACCTGGGTAGCAACGTCGTTGTTGGCATACTGAAGGTCCACTTCGTAGCCGGCAGCTTCCAGCTGCTTTTTCATGTTTTCGCCGTCCTGGATCCAGCGCTGCAGGTCCATGGTGGGCATAGCCACGCCAACCTTCTTGGCGGTTTCGGCATGAGCCACAGCAAACAGGGACAGGGAGAGAACCAGAACCAGGAGAAGAGCAACCAGTTTCTTCATAGTATAAGACACTCCTTTTTTATTTTTTTGACCCGTACGCCGGGCCAAATATTCAAAGATTGATCAGGGGACCTTCCCTTCGGGGACACTTAAAAAACGATTAAATTTCATCTCGCAAGTAGTATACAAAAAAATCCGCATGTTGTCAATGGTGTATTTTTGTCCCTTTTATACAATTTTTTTCGTTTATGTGCGCTTTTTTTCGTTTTTTTCCAAATAATACTGCATTTTCGTGAATAGTCTCTCATCCTGCGCAACCGCTTTTCTTTCCACAATTGCATTCCGCCGGCAAATTGACATGCCTCTGTGCCCTGTGTTATACTTTTTCATAACACCCCACGCTTCAGAAAGGAGCTGTTTCCCCCATGAATATCCTGCATATCCGTTATGCCTATGAAGTAGCCAAATCCGGCTCATTGAAGAACGCATCGGAAAAGCTTTTTGTGGCCGTGCCCAATATCAGCCGCGGCATCAAGGAGCTGGAAAGCAGCCTGGGCATCACCATTTTTGAACGCACCGCCAAGGGCATGCATCTGACCCCGGAAGGGGAGGAATTCATGCAGTATGCCAAGCAGGTGCTGAAAATGCTGGGGGAAATGGAAACGCTCTATAAAGGCAGTGACCGCAAGAAGCATCATTTCTCCATTTCCGGCCCCCGGGCCAGCTATATTGCCGAGGCCTTTGCCGAGTTTTCCAAGGCCATCGGCAAGGAGGAAACCGAGCTTTTCTATAAGGAAACCAATTCCAAGCGCACCATCCGCAACATTCTGGAGCACGACTATAAGCTGGGCATTCTGCGCTATGCCGCACCCTATGACGTATATTTCAAAAACACACTGAAGGAAAAGAACCTGCAGTATGAGCTGGTCACCGAGTTTTCCTATCAGCTGGTCATGAGCCGGGAAAACCCGCTGGCAGGGCTGGATAATATTTCATTCGACGATCTGGCAAGCTACATCGAAGTGGCCCATGCCGATCCCTATGTGCCCTCCCTTCCCCTGTCCACCGTGGTCAAGGAAGAACTGCCGGACAATATTTCCCGGCGCATCTATGTGTTTGAGCGTGCCAGCCAGTTTGAATTGCTCAGCCGCAACCCGGAAACCTTCATGTGGGCCTCTCCCATTCCCCACAATCTGCTGGAACGCTACAGCCTGGTGCAAAAATCCTGTGCCCAGAACACCCGCCGATACCGGGATCTTTTGATCTACCCCAGCGATTACGAGCTCACGGAGCTGGACCGCCGGTTTATCGATATTCTCGGTCAGGTGAAGGATAAATATCTGTAAACATACATTTTTCTGCATATCAATACCCTGCTTCAAAACCCCTTTGCGCTCCAGACGGCCGCTGCATCATCGCACAGCCGTTTTATTGTTATCATTTGCGATAACCCTCCTTGTCGAAAAAGAAATTGTATTCATCTATAAGTCATGATAAAATTGTATACTGGAAGCCATGTACTGCGCTTTCCATCTGAATGATCCAAAGGAGTGTGGCCCATGTCCAGCAGAAAGATCACCGTCATCGGCGCGGGTGCCGTCGGCTCCGCCACGGCGTTTGCCCTTGCCATCAAAAATATTGCCAGTGAAATCGTCATCGTTGACATCAACGAAGAAAAAGCCAAAGGGGAAGCCCTTGACATCCGTCAGGCCACACCGCTCATGAGCAAGCCGGTGGATATCTATGCCGGCACATACGGCGCCGCAGAAGGCAGCGACATCGTCATCATCACCTCCGGTGTGGGCCGCAAGCCCGGCCAGACCCGCATTGACCTGGTCAACACCAATGTGGAGATCCTCAAAAACATCGCCCCCCAGATCACGGCCGTCTGCCCCGATGCCACCTACATCATCGTGGCCAACCCCGTGGATATCCTCACCTATGTGTTCTGCAAGATCACCAATATCCCGGAAGAGAGAGTCATCGGCTCCGGCACGCTGCTGGATACCGCCCGTCTGCGTGCACGCATTGCGGAATACCTGAACGTGTCCCAGAAAAACGTGCATGCCTATGTGTTCGGTGAACACGGCGACACCAGCTTTGTGCCCTGGTCCATTGCCGAAATTTCCACCATCAACATCAACGACTATAAGAGCATGATCAAGCTGCGCAACGGCATCATGGTGGACCTCAATTATGCCGAGATCGACAAATTCATGCGTTCCTCCGGTGCCAAGATCATTGCCCGCAAAGGCTGCACCAATTATGCCATTGCCTTCTCCACCTGCTCCATCTGCGAATCGCTTTACGGCAGCCTGAATGCCGTGGCCACGGTATCCACCATGCTGCACGGCGAATACGGCCTGGAGGATGTGTGCCTGTCCCTGCCGGTGCTGCTGGCAGACTGTGAAGTGCAGGGCCGCATCCTGCCTGCCCTCACCGATGAAGAATACGAAAAGCTGCAGCATTCCGCCGCTTCCCTCAAGAAGGTCATTGCACAGCTGAAAATCTGATCATCATCTGAATATAGAAAGGAAACAACCGATTATGAATTATCGTATTGAACGGGACTCCATGGGCGAAATGCAGGTGCCTGCCGACCGTTACTGGGGTGCCCAGACCCAGCGCAGCAAGCAGAACTTTGTCATCGGCGGCGAAATCATGCCCCGTGAAATCACCCATGCATTCGGTGTGCTGAAAAAAGCTGCTGCCCTGGCCAACCATTTTATCAAGCCCGAAAAAATGGACGAAACCCGCCTGCATGCCATCGAAAAGGCCTGCGACGAAGTGATCTCCGGCAGCCTCAATGACCATTTCCCCCTGGTTGTGTGGCAGACCGGCAGCGGCACCCAGTCCAACATGAACGCCAATGAAGTGATCGCCAACCGGGCCAATGAAATCCTGGGTGAAAAGCTGTGCCACCCCAACGATCATGTGAATATGTCCCAGTCCTCCAACGACACCTTCCCCACCGCCATGCACATTGCCGCCGTGCAGGCCATCGAAGATAACCTCTTCCCCGCCATTGCGCAGCTGCATGCCACCTTCCTGCGTCTGGAAGCCGAAAACGAGGGCATCGTCAAAACCGGCCGCACCCACCTGCAGGATGCCACCCCCATTGCCTTCTCCCAGGAAATTTCCGGCTGGCGCAACATGCTGGAAAAGGCCCGGGAGCAGCTGTCCCTGGCCCTGCCCGGGCTGAAGGAGCTGGCCCTTGGCGGCACCGCCGTGGGCACCGGCCTCAACTGCCCTGAAGGCTTTGCCGAAAAGGTGGCCGAAGAGGTGAGCCGCATCACCGGCAAACAGTTTGTCACCGCCGCCAATAAGTTCCATTCCCTCACCGCCAAGGACGAATTGGTTTTTGCCCACGGCGCACTGAAGGGTCTGGCCGCCAATATGATGAAAATCGCCAACGACGTGCGCTGGCTGGCCAGCGGGCCCCGGGACGGCCTGGGTGAAATCTTTATCCCCGAAAACGAGCCCGGCTCCTCCATCATGCCCGGCAAGGTAAACCCCACACAGTGCGAATCCGTCACCATGGTGGCCGTGCAGGTGATGGCCAATGATACCGCCGTGGGCCTGGCCGCCTCCCAGGGGAATTTTGAGCTGAACGTATTCATGCCGGTATTGATCTATAATTTCCTCCAGTCCGTCCGTCTGCTGGCCGATTCCCTGCGCTCCTTTGATAAAAACTGCGCCAGCGGCATCACCGCCAACCGGGAAAAGATGCACCATAACCTGTATAATTCCCTCATGCTGGTCACGGCGCTGAACCCCTATATCGGCTATGACAACGCTGCCAAGACCGCCAAGAAAGCCTATAAGGAAAACATCTCCCTGAAGGAAGCCTGTGTGGAGCTGGGCTTCCTCACCGCCGAAAAATTTGACGAAGTGTTCAAACCCGAAGAGATGTGCTGATAAGGAGTTGATCACGATGATCTACAGCTATTATCCGGGCTGCACCCTGAAGGACCGGGCCAGGCAGCTGGACCTGTATGCCCGGGCATCCGCTGCGGCGCTGGGGCTGGAGCTGAAGGAATTGACACAGTGGCAGTGCTGTGGTGCCGTATACCCTGCCGCTTCCGATGATATTGCCTCCAGGCTGAGTGCCGTGCGTGCCCTGATGAACACTGAAGAAAAGAAGCTGGTCACCATGTGCTCCGCCTGTCACCATGTGCTCAAGCGCACCAATTTTGACTGGAAGCAGGATGCCACCTTCCGCACCCGGGCCACCAATTATCTGCAGCCCGAAGTGCCCTACGACGGCAGCGTGGAAGTGGTTCATTTTCTGGAGCTGCTCCGGGATGAGATCGGCTTTGACGAACTGAAGAAAAAGGTGGTCAATCCCCTCACCGGCCGCAAGATCGGCGCCTTCTACGGCTGTCTGCTGCTGCGCCCCAGCAAGGTGCTTTCCTTCGACGACCCCGAAAACCCCACCATCATGGAAAACTTCATCCGTGCCCTGGGTGCGGAGCCCGTCTCCTATCCCTACCGCAACGAATGCTGCGGTGCCTATGTGGCGATGGAAGATCAAAAGAGCGCCCAGACCCAGGTGGAAAGGGCCCTGAATTCCGCCGTGGCTGCCGGCTGTGAAGAATTGATCACTGCCTGCCCTTTGTGCATGTATAACCTGGTGGAAAATGCCACGGTTCACCGGCTGCCCGTGAAATATTTCACGGAACTGCTGGCCGAAGCGCTGGGCGTGAAGGAGGCGTGAAACAGATGGATCAGAACACCCGCTTCCTCACCGAAACCGTCCTTCGCATCAGTGGAGTGGACCCCAGAAAATGCATGAAATGCGGCAAATGCTCCGGCACCTGCCCCAATTACGATGCCATGGAATATCATCCCCATCAGTTTGTGAGCATGGTGGAAAACGGCCTGATCGAACAGCTGATGAACAGCAATGCCGTGTACCTGTGCCTGGGCTGCATGGCCTGCGTGGAGCGCTGCCCCCGCCATGTGGCCCCCGGCAAGCTGGTGGGTGCCCTGGCCCAGCTGAAGCTGCGAAAGCAGGATGGCAACCACAAGGGCGGCAACGATATTGCTGCCATGGCCGATGAAAAGGTGCCCCAGCAGCTGCTGATGGCAGCCATGCGTAAATACAGAAAGTAAGGAGGAAAACCACAATGCCCAAAATCGGCGTGTTTGTCTGCTGGTGCGGCTCCAATATTGCCGGCACCGTGGACGTGGAGGCCGTTTCCGAGGCGATGAAAACAGTCCCCGGTGTGGTCTTCTCCACAAATTATCAATACATGTGTTCCGCAGCGGGCCAGAAAATGATCGCCGATGCCATCCATGAATATCATCTTGACGGCATCGTGGTGGCCTCCTGCTCCCCCCGCATGCACGAAAACACCTTCCGCAAAACCGCTCAGGCTGCCGGGCTGAACCCCTATATGGTGGAAATCGCCAATATCCGCGAGCAGTGCTCCTGGATCCACAAGGATAAAGAAGAAGGCACCCGGAAGGCCATCGTGCTGGCCAAAGCAGCCGTTGCCAAGCTTTTGCACAACCAGCCCCTGCAGGCAGGCACCAGTGCCGTCACCAAGCGCTGCCTGGTCATCGGCGGCGGCATTGCCGGTATCCAGACGGCCCTGGACGTGGCCAATGCCGGTTACGAAGTGGATATTGTGGAACAGCGGCCCACCATCGGCGGCCGCATGGCCCAGCTGGACAAAACCTTCCCCACGCTGGATTGCTCCGCCTGCATTCTCACCCCCAAGATGGTGGAAGCGGCCCAGAATGAAAAGATCCGCATCATCTCCTATGCCAAGGTGGAAAAGGTGGAGGGCTTTGTGGGCAATTTCCGGGCCACTATCCGGAAAAAAGCCCGTTTCATTGACGAAAACAAGTGCACCGGCTGCAGCCTGTGCATGCAGAAATGCCCCTCCAAAAAGGGCAGGGATGAATTCAACATGGAAATGAACAACCGCCCTGCCATCTATATTCCCTTTGCCCAGGCCATCCCCAATGTGGCGGTGATCGACCCCGAACAGTGCATCAAGCTGAAAAGCGGCAAATGCGGCCTGTGTGAAAAGGTATGCTCCGCCGGCGCCATCAACTATCAGCAAAAGGATGAGCTGCTGGAGCGCGAATACGGCGCCATCGTGGTGGCCACCGGCTTCCGCCCCATGGATCCCTCTCCCCTCAACGAGTTGGGCTATGCGGAGAACAAGGACGTCATCACCTCGCTGGAGCTGGAGCGGCTCATGAATGCCGCCGGGCCCACCAAGGGCACCCTCCTTCGCCCCTCCGATCTGAAACATCCCCGCGAAATCGTGTTCATTCAGTGTGTGGGCTCCCGCTGCGACGAAAACACCAACCGCGGCAAGCCCTATTGCTCCAAGATCTGCTGCATGTACACCGCCAAGCATGCCATGCTCATCCGGGACAAATACCCGGACACCAACGTACATGTGTTCTACATCGACGTGCGCACCCCCGGCAAGAACTTTGACGAATTCTACCGCCGGGCCGTGGAGCAGTACGGTGTGGATTACATCAAGGGTATGGTGGGCAAGGTGGCCCGGGAGGGCGACAAGCTGATGGTGCGCGGCAGCGACCTGATCAATAACCGTCAGGTGGAAATCGCCGCCGACCTGGTGGTGCTGGCCACTGCCATCGAGCCCGACCCCTCTGCCCGGTCCATCGGCACCATGCTGACTGCCTCCATGGATACCAACGACTTTTTTACCGAAGCCCATGCCAAGCTGCGCCCCGTGGAAAGCCCCACCGCCGGCATTTTCCTTTCCGGTGTGGCCCAGGGGCCCAAGGACGTGCCCGAAACCGTGGCCCAGGCCAGCGCCGCCGCTTCCAAGGTGATCGGCCTGCTTGCCAAGGATCATCTGGTCACCAACCCCTGTGTGGCGCTGTCCGATGAGCTTTTGTGCAACGGCTGTTCCCAGTGCGAAAAGGTATGCCCCTACGGCGCCATCACCTATGAAAACAGGGAAGTGCGGGGCCCCGGTGTGAGGGAAGTGCGCAGGGTGGCCCGGGTGAACCCGGCTGTGTGCCAGGGCTGCGGTGCCTGCACCGTCACCTGCCCCAGCGGCGCCATGGACCTCAAGGGCTTCACCAATCAGCAGATCATGGCGGAGGTGGATGCAATATGTCTGTAAGCAATACCGGCTGGACACCGAAAATTGTGGCCTTCTGCTGCAACTGGTGCTCCTATGCAGGGGCCGACCTGGCCGGCTCCGGCCGCATGCAGTACCCGGCCGATGTGAAAATCATCCGGGTGCCCTGCTCCTGCCGCGTGAACCCCCTGTTCATCCTGCGTGCTTTTGAACGGGGTGCCGACGGCGTGATCATCTGCGGCTGCCACCCCGGCGACTGCCACTACACCAGCGGCAATTACTATGCCCGCCGCCGCATGACCATGCTCTTTTCCCTGCTGGATTATCTGGGCATCGAACGGGGCCGCACACGGGTGGAATGGGTGTCCGCCGCCGAAGGTGCCAAGTTTGCCAAAACCATGAACGAATTTGTCGAGACCGTCTATACCCTCGGCGAAAACAGAAAGCTGCGTGATATCAGATGCAGGAAGTGATGAAGAAAATCAAGGCCCGGGCTCTTTCCCTGCTTGCTGACGGCACGGTAAAGCGGGTGCTGGGCTGGGAAAGGGGCGAAGATGCGTTCGACTGCTCCCCCGCCCTGTTTGAAAATGAAGCGGAAATGGAACGCTTCGTTTACGGCACCTGCGCCGGGGCCAACCTGTCCAAATACTGCGTGAAGATGGGCAAAGCAGAGGGCAAAACCCTGGTCATCCTCAAGCCCTGCGATACCCTGTCCTTCCGCCAGCTTCTGCATGAGCACCGGGTGGAAAGAGATGCCTTTTACATCATCGGCGCCGGCTGCACCGGCATGATGGATGAAAACGGGCTGCTGGCAAAATGCGCTGCCTGCAAGGGCAAGGAATTTGCCGTGTACGATGAGATCATCGATACCGAGGAATGCAGGCTGCCCACCGGCACCGAAAAGCGGATGGAGCAGGTGGAGAAACTGGAAAACATGACGGCTCAAGAGCGCTTTGCCTTCTGGCAGGGGGAGCTTTCCCGCTGCATCCGCTGCAATGCCTGCCGCAATGTGTGCCCCGCCTGCACCTGCATCAAGTGCGTCTTTGACAACCCGGGTTCCGGGGTACAGAGCAAGGCCCCGGTCACCGACTTTGAAGAAAACATGTTCCACATCATCCGGGCCTATCATGTGGCCGGCCGGTGCACCGACTGCGGCGAATGCAGCCGTGTGTGCCCTCAGGGCATACCGCTGCACCTGATCAACCGCAAGCTCATCAAGGACATGAACGAGCTCTACGGCGACTATCAGGCAGGCCTGGGCGATAATGAACGCACGCCCCTCACCTCCTTCACCAAGGAAGACGCAGAGCCCGGTATCATCCACGAAAGGGGGAATGGCTGATGCGGAAATTCGCCGCTGAAAAGCTGGAGCAGCTGCTCTCCGGTATTTCCATGCCCGTTTATGCTCCCGTGGAGGATGGCGGCACCGTCATTTACGGCCGCTATGAACCCGGCATGCGCCTGCGCCTTGACAAGCTGGGCACCGACCGGACCCCCAAGGAAGTGCTCTTCCCCCAGTGGGAAAGCCTGATGCACTTTAAGATGGAAGGCAAAAAGATCCAGCTGACCGAAGAAGAACGTGCCAATGAAGATTATGTGCTCTTTGGGGTGCGCGCCTGTGACATGCAGGCCATCCGCGTGCTGGACCGGGTGTTCCTCTCCGATCCTGTGGATACCTACTACGCTGCCCGCCGGGAACACGGCACCATTGTGGGCCTTGCCTGCGATGCCCCCGGCAAAAACTGCTTCTGCAAGAACTTCGGTGTGGACCCTGCCCAGCCCGATGCCGACGTGGTGCTGTGGCCTGCCGGGGATGAATATTTCTGCGAAGCATATACCGATAAGGGGCATGCCCTGCTGAATGGCTGGGATACCCTGGAAGCAGACGAATGCGCCGTGACCGCCATCAAGGAAGAGATCGGCAAAAAATACGATGCGCTGCCCTTTGCCCATCTGAACCTCAACGGCTTTGACGGCGAGCATCTGATGGAAAAGTTTGAATCCCCCCAGTGGAAAAAGCTTTCCATGGCCTGCCTTGGCTGCGGCAGCTGCACCTTCTCCTGCCCCACCTGCCAGTGCTATGACATCCGGGATTACGACACCGGAAACGGCATCCAGCGCTACCGCTGCTGGGACAGCTGCATGTATTCCGATTTTACCCTCATGGCCCACGGCGCCAACCGGCCCACCCAGCTGGAAAGGTACCGTCAGCGGTTCATGCACAAGCTGGTTTACTTTCCCTCACGCAATGAGGGCATGTATTCCTGCGTGGGCTGCGGCCGTTGCATTGAAAAATGCCCCATGAACCTGCACATTGTGAAGGTCATCAGGGCGTTGGGAGAAGGTGAAAAGGAATGACCAAAGAAACATTGGTACCGATGCTCGGCATCGTAACGGAGGTGCGGGTGGATACCCCCGACGTGAAAACCTTCCGGGTCAACAGCGTGGAAGGGGGCAAGTGCTTTGAACACATGCCCGGCCAGTGTGCCATGCTGTCCATCCCCGGGGTGGGCGAAGCGATGTTCTCCATCACTTCCAGCCCCACCAATCAGGAATTCATGGAATTTTCCATCAAAAAATGCGGCTGCCTTACGGGCTGGCTGCACCAGATGGACGAGGGCCAGATGATCACCGTCCGCGGCCCCTACGGCAATGCGTTCCCCGTGGAAGAAGACCTGAAGGGACAGGATCTGTTGTTCATTGCCGGCGGCATCGGCCTGGCCCCCCTTCGCAGCGTGATCAACTATGTCCGCGCCAAGCGTGAAAACTATGGCAAGGTGCGCATTGTGTACGGTGCCAGGTCCAAGGAAGACCTGGTGGATTATCCCGAAATCGTGAACGAATGGTGCAGGGAAGCGGGCATTGACGTGTTCCTCACCATCGACCAGCCCCAGGAGGGCTGGGAGGGTCATGTGGGCTTTGTTCCCTCTTATGTGACGGAGCTGGGCTTTGATCCCCAGGGCCGGGTGCTGGTTTGCGGCCCGCCCGTCATGATCCGCTTCACCACTCAGGCGCTGATGGAGATGGGCTTTGAAAAAAACCAGATCTACACCACCATGGAACTGCGCATGAAGTGCGGTGTGGGCAAATGCGGCCGCTGCAATATCGGTGACCAGTACGTCTGCAAGGACGGCCCTGTGTTCCGGTTTGACAAGCTGGGCGAATTGCCCGCCGAATACTGATCCACTGCCCCAATAACGGAGGAAAAACAATGGTTAATGTATATTTGATGGGCAAAAAGTATCAGGTGCCCGAAGGCCTCACCATCATGGGCGCCATGGAATATGCCGGGTATCAGCTGGTGCGGGGCTGCGGCTGCCGCAACGGCTTTTGCGGTGCCTGCGCCACGGTGTACCGTATCCGGGGCGAACGTGAGCTGCACGCTGCCCTGGCCTGCCAGACCACCGTGGAAGACAACATGTACGTGGCCACCCTGCCCTTCTTCCCTCTGGAAAAGCAGATCTATGATATCAATGAAATCAAGCCCGATGCCCAGGTGATGATGCAGCTCTACCCCGAAATCTATGCCTGCATCGGCTGCAATGCCTGCACCAAGTCCTGCACCCAGGGTCTGAATGTGATGCAGTATATTGCCGCTGCCCAGCGGGGGGATTTTGCCGCCTGCGCCAACATGAGCTTTGATTGCGTGATGTGCGGCGTATGCTCTTCCCGCTGCCCTGCCGGCATTTCCCACCCCCAGGTAGCCGAGCTGGCCCGGCGCATCAACGGCAAATACCTGATGCCCGAAGCCAAACACCTCACCGACCGGGTAAAGGAAATCGAAGACGGCCTGTGCCAGGCGGAAATCGAGGCCATCATGGCAAAGCCGCTGGAAGAGTTGAAAGAACTCTACAACCACCGTGATATTGAAAAATAAGGAGGCAGCTGAAATGAATTACACCCCCGAAATGCTTGCTTCCATGAAAAAGGTGGAAGCAGCCCGCGAAAAGAACATCGCCCTGGAGCCCCGGCGGCTCACCGCCCAGGAAAAGGAAGCGCTGCTGAAGGAATACCATCCCGACTATAAAGACGTCGGCTTCACCACCATCCGGGTGGGCGGCAACAAGGGCCAGAAGGCCCCTGTGGAGCTCAATGACATGCTGGAAGCCCACAGCCGGCTGAAGGATGTTTCCGTGGACCTTTCCAACATTGCCTATGATGTGGATGTGCTGGTCATCGGCGGCGGCGGCGCAGGCTCTTCTGCCGCCATCGAAGCCCATGAAGCCGGTGCCAGCGTGATGATCGTCACCAAGCTCCGCATCGGCGATGCCAACACCATGATGGCCGAAGGCGGCATTCAGGCTGCCGATAAGCCGGGTGATTCCCCTGCCCTGCATTATCTGGACGTGATGGGCGGCGGCCATTATGCCAACCGGCCCGAGCTGGTCAGGAAACTTGTCATGGACGGGCCCTCCGCCATCAAGTGGCTCAATGAACTGGGTGTGGAATTTGACAAGGCCGAAGACGGCACCATGATCACCACCCACGGCGGCGGCACCTGCCGCAAGCGCATGCATGCTGCAGCCGACTATTCCGGTGCCGAAATCATGCGCACCCTGCGTGACGAAGTGCTCAACCGCCGCATCCCCGTGGTGGATTTCACCGCCGCCATTGAGCTGATCCTGGATACCGACGGCAAGGCTGCCGGTGCTGTGCTGCAGAACATGGAAACAGGCGAAATGATGGTAGCCCGGGCCAAAACGGTGGTGATCGCCACCGGCGGTGCCGGCCGTATGCACTATCAGGGCTTCCCCACCTCCAACCATTACGGTGCCACTGCCGACGGCCTGATCCTGGGCTACCGTGCCGGGGCAAAGCTGCTCTATCAGGACACCCTGCAGTACCACCCCACCGGTGTTGCCTTCCCCCAGCAGATTTTCGGCGCACTGGTGACGGAAAAAGTGCGCTCCATGGGGGCCAAGCTGATCAACAGCGAAGGCGAGGCCTATATCCATCCTCTGGAAACCCGGGACGTGAATGCTGCCGGTGTCATCCGGGAATGCAGCACCAATGGCAAGGGTGTGGATACCGGCATGGGCAAGGCCGTATGGCTGGACACCCCCATGATCGATCAGATCCACGGTAAGGGCACCCTGGAAAAGCGGCTGCCTGCCATGCTGCGCATGTATCTGAAATACGGCATCGACATCCGGGAAGTGCCCATTCTCATTTACCCCACCCTGCATTATCAGAACGGCGGCCTGGAAATCACCGAAGATGGCCAGACCTGCGTGGAAAACCTGTTCGTGGCCGGCGAAGCCGTGGGCGGCATCCATGGCCGGAACCGGCTGATGGGCAATTCCCTTCTGGATATCATCGTGTTTGGCCGCAGCGCCGGTCAGCATGCCGCCAAAAAGGCCCGGCTGACCCAGCTGAAGGACCTTACCCTCAGCCATGTGGCAGCTTATGAAGCCCAGCTGAAGGATGCCGGTATCGATTCCGATGCCGTTTCCCCCAAGCTTTTGCCTACCTATGCCAGAGGCGCTAAGCCCATCTGAGCCATCAAACAAAAAGGAGATATTTATCATGAGTTCCCTTCTCGAAACCATCATGCTGGTATGCTTTGGTTTTTCCTGGCCCCTGAACCTGATCAAGAACTATAAAGCCGAAACCGCCAAGGGTGCCAGCCTGCCCTTCATTCTGCTGATCATCACCGGTTACATCGCCGGCATCTGCGCCAAGCTGATCTCCGGCAACATCAACTACGTCCTCATCGCCTACATTCTGAACCTGGTGATGGTTTCCCTGAATCTGGTGGTCTATTTCCGGAATGTTGCCCTGGACAAAAAGCGCGCCCAGGCTGACCAGCAATAATTCCCCCTGTCCCATCAGGACGGCAATCCAAACGGCTTCCGTCCTTTTTCTTCCTTGTCAATATCAAAAAACCTGCACCCGTTTCCGGATGCAGGTTCTTTTTTTATGTCGCCTTTTCAGGCGGTTGATTTGCTTACGCTTCCTTCCGCTTCTTCATCAGCAGGATGAAGGCGCAGGCGGAAAGGGCGCTCAGGCCGATCCACAGGCCGATGCGGCTGTCGTCCCCGGTCTTGGGGATCTTACGGTTCACGATGGTGCCGTAGTCCCTGGCGCAGGTGGGTTCTTCTTCGCCTTCGGCCGCTTCACCGTAGCTCACCGTGAAGCCGTCCACCGGTTCTTCCACCACCGTGTATTCTGCCGCTTCGCCCTTGTACGTCAGGGGCAGGTTGTGCCAGATGTACCAGCCCTTGTCGTTGGGGGTGGGGGTCTTCTTGTCCAGCTTTTCGCCGTTGCAGTACAAGGTCAGC
>JAFWYZ010000284.1 GCA_017517465.1 Clostridia bacterium
GCATATGCAGGTCATATTTTTCACGCAGGGCAATGATTTTCGCCATCATGGGCGATGCGTGATGCCTCTCCAGCGCCTGCTGGTTTTCCCAACGGTCAATGAGCAGCACGGTCTGCGGCTCTTCCATAGGGAAAAAGTAGTCATACTGCAGGTTTCCTTCTTCTTTGCGGATAGCTTCCACCACACCGCTTTCGCACATTTCCTGTGCAAACACAGCTGCGTTATTTCCTTCCCCGGTATAGTAAATCAACACAGTAACAGCCATCTTTGCCGCTCCTTCTCCATATGCACAGAGCCCACGGCAGCCTTCGCGCCATGAGCCCTGAAAGAATTTATGCGTTGAAGATATCCTTCATTTTGTCCAGAAAGCTCTTCTGCTTTTCGTATTCCCGGCCGGTGGTTTCCTTTTCAAATTCACGCAGCAGATCCTTCTGCTTTTCGTTCAGTTTCCGGGGCACTTCCACCCGGATATGCAGCACCAGATCCCCTTTGTAGGTGCTCCTCAGCTGCTGCACACCCTGGCCCTTGATGCGGAATTCGGTATCGTTCTGGGTGCCTTCAGGAATGCGGAAAGAGGTGGTTTTGCCGTCGATGGTAGGCACATCAATATCTGCCCCCAGGGCAGCCTGGGTAAAGGAAATGGGCAGATCCAGATGCAGGTTCAGCCCGTCACGCTTGAACAGCTTATGGGGCCGCACCGTCACGGAAATGTACAGATCCCCGTTGGGACCGCCGTTGCGTCCCGGTTCGCCCTGGCCGTTCATCACGATGGTCTGGCCGTTATCGATACCTGCAGGTACCTTCACCGTAGCCGTGCGCCGTCTGCGAACACGGCCTGCGCCGCTGCAGCCCGGGCATTTTTCCTGGATCACCTTGCCGGTGCCGCCGCAGTGGGAGCAGGCACGCACCGTCACCATAAACCCACCGGATACCCGTACCTGACCGGTGCCCTTACAGACGGGGCAGGTCTGGGGCTGGGTTCCGGGCTTGGCACCGGTGCCGTGGCACTGGTCGCAGTTTTCACTGCGGGAAAACTCAAAGGATTTTTCGCAGCCGAAAACAGCCTCCTCAAAGGAGATGCGCAGGTCATAGCGCAGATCATTGCCCTGCTGGGGGCCGTTGCGCCGCTGAGCGCCGCCTCCCATGCCGCCGAACAACTGGTCAAAAATATCGCCCATGCCGCCCATGCCGCCAAAGTCGAACCCGCCAAAGCCGCCGGCACCGCCGCCAAAGCCGCCCATGTTGGGGCCTTCGTGGCCAAACTGGTCATACCGGGCCCGCTTGTCAGGATCGGACAGCACCTCATTGGCCTCGTTCAGCTCCTTGAACCGCTCTTCCGCTTCCTTGTCATTGGGATGCAGGTCAGGATGGCATTCCTTGGCCATTTTGCGGTAGGCCTTCTTAATCTCATCGGCTGTGGCATTCTTCTGCACGCCCAGCACTTCGTAATAATCACGTTTTGTTGCCATTGTCTCTTCCACTCACATTTTTTTGAGGTTTTGTATTATTGCCACGGAACATAAAAACGATGGATCACAGCCAGATCGCCTTCGCCGTCAAACACCACATATACATTGTTGACGGCCAGCCGGTTATATTCCGCCGCTTGTTCCGCCTGTACCTTGGCAATTGTCTCATCTGCTGCAAACACACGGGGAAGTTCCAGCATGCCGCCACTTAATTCGTCAACATTATCCATTAGCAGCAAATGCTCCCTTACCGGGCATTCCAGCCGGGCCGTAACATGCCATACATGATCATTGCTGTTTTCTGTACAGTAATCACCGTCCGGATCCTTGATCAGACACACATCCCCGTCGTTGATCCAAAGAATCTCTTTCCAATCATCCCATGCAAGGGTTTCTATCGTCACTTCCATGCCGTTGGCAAAAATCTTGTCGCCTGCCTTCAAGGCATATACATCGGCATAGTCAAATACTTCCGGGGCAATCAGTTCCACCGTCAGGGTGTTTTCTGCTTCATTATAGCCCAGTATGCGGGCATAGGATGCTGTTTTTACCAGCCGATCCGGATGCACTTCCGTTCTTTTGGGCATCAGTGTATCCGCATAAGCGGCAGAGCACAAAAGCAAGGAAAACACAAACAGCACGACCAATACAATCGACAATTTCTTCATTTTTCATCCCTCCCGATGAATAAACGGAGAAAAGTACCAAATTGTTCCTTCTTTTCCGGCATTCCTGGAAAGGGGTCTGGGGAAAACCGTCCCCTGCCTGCAAAGAATGGTTTTCCCCAGTAAAATCACATTTTACTGCACGCTGCCGTCGGCATTGAAGGAACCGTCGGGGTTCTGAGAACCGGCCTGAGCGCCCATATCGGGAGCGCCTTCGGGATTCTGCTGCTGGTAGAGCTTGCCAAACACAGCGTACACCTTCTGA
>JAFWYZ010000285.1 GCA_017517465.1 Clostridia bacterium
AATATCCTGCCATGCATCTCCTGCACCGCATCCCGCAGCGTATCTTCCATCCCCCACATGCCAATATCCACAGGGATGATTTTTCCTGTCCATTCCCGGTGCTCGGTTAAAAGCAAGCCCGGTTTGACAGCGTGAAAGCACACTGTCACATCCGCCTGCACACATACCCCGGGGCAAGCGCCGCTTTTGCCGTCCATCCCGCTGGGAATATCCACAGAAAGCACCGGCTTTTTGCTACGGTTCATCAGTTCAATCAGCGCAGCGGTCTTTTCATCCGGCGCACCCGAAATACTGGTACCCAGCAAGGCATCCACATAGGCATCATAACCAGAGGCAAAATGGCGAAGTTCCTCATCCTCCGCAGCATATACCGCAATGCCCATGGCTTTCGCAAAAGCAAGGTTTTTCCCCGCATCTTCCGTCTTTGGATGCTTTTGCAGCAAAACCTCCGCCTTGCCGCCTTTCAGTGCAAACAGACGCGCTGCCGCCAGCCCGTCACCGCCATTATTGCCGCTGCCGCACACAAACAGCACCCGTTTGCTTTTGCCGCCATCCAGCATTTCGCAAAGGGCATCCGTTACATGGTGCGCTGCCTGTTCCATCAAAAGCAGGCTGGGAACACCCAGGCCAAAGGCCTTCTGTTCCACAGCCCGCATGTCTGCCGGGGTCAGTACAGGCACAGCATCCCGGTCATTCACATTGATATGCATTTATACATTCCTTTCGGCAATGGCAAAGGCCACTGCAACACCGCCGTCATGGGAAATGGACAGGTGGAGGTTGGTCACATGCCGCTGGGATGCATGCTGGGCAAAAGCCCCACGCAAATCATAATAAGGAGCACCGCATTTATCATGCAGCACGCAGATATCCTGTATGCTGCCGCCGGAAAGCCCGGTGCCCAGTGCTTTGGTCAGCGCCTCCTTGGCAGCAAAAATTCCGGCCATGGACTGGGCTGCGGCCTTGCCTTTATTCTCAATGTATTCCTGTTCTTCGGGGCTGAAGAAACGGCCCAGGAATTTGCCGTCCACCAGCAGCTTTTCCATGCGTGCAATTTCGCACACATCCACCCCCACGCCCACGATCACGGCTGGGAAAAGAGCAGGGCATTGGCGATGGCCCGTGCCGTCACCTCTGCCGCTGCGGCGCAGAGCTTCACAAAGTTCACCTGGGCATCCGTCCGGCCGGTGGCCAGGGCAAACATGGTATCCCCGTCCATCTGGGTATGCACGGGCCGGATGGTGCGGGCCAGGCCGTCATGGCTGACATCCGCCAGGCGGTTGGCCTGTTCCTTGGTCAGTTTACAGTCCACCGCCACCACACCGATGGTGGTATTGCTGCCGGGGGCCGGAATGCGCACCTGCTGGGGGGCAGGCGCATGGCCGTAAAGCAGCCCTTCCGCATACACAGGGGTACCGTCCGGCATATGGGCACAGCCGATCACCTTGCCGGTTTCGGGGTGATACACATCCCCCACCGCATTGACGGCCACCACCGCCCCCACCGTCACCCCTTCAGGCAGGGTGATGGAAGCGGAGCCGATGCCGCTGTCCTGAGGCACAGCGGATGCCACCAGCTTGCCCACCGTGGCACCGGTGCCGGCGCCCACACGGCCCTGAGCCATGCCCTTAGCCGCATTCATGCAGGCAGTGCGCCCCATGGCCGCATCAGGACGGATGCGGGGATCCCCCACACCCAGATCATACAAAACCGCCCCAGGCACAATGGGCACCCGGGCCACACCCATATCCATGCCGTAATCCATGCTTTCCAGATAGCGCATCACACCGCCGGCCGCATCCAGGCCAAAGGCACTGCCGCCGGAGAGCACCACGGCATTCACATTTTCCACCAGATTGCCGGGACGCAAAAGATCCGTTTCACGGGTACCGGGGGCAGCACCGCGGACGGACACACCGCCAATGGCACCGTCCTTCCTGCACAGCACCACCGTGCAGCCGGTACGGGCCTGCTGATTGCCGGCATGGCCCACCTTGATGCCATGCACCATGGTAATATCACCGGGATAAGTTCTTTCCGCCATTTTTTTGCACCTTCTTCTATCAAACGTCAGGCAAAAGTTTTATTTTCTTCCTTCAAACGGTATGCCAGATAGCCGTTTTCGTTCAGTTCTTTGATCCTTCTTTCCTTGCACAGCACTTTGCCGCCGTACCGGGTGGCTTCCACCGTTTCAAACTGTTCTTCGTTCATCTTCCGGCTGAAAAACATCACATGGCTGCCTGCCTTCAGCAGAATATCCCCGGGCTGCAGCTCCGCATAGGCAATCTCATCGCACAGCGCCCCCAGATCCCTTGTGGACAGTTTTTTCGGCAGCTGCCAGCACACGCTCACCAGCCCGGAGCAATCCATGCCCACACAATCCCGGCTGATCACCCGGGGCCGGTCATCCGGCACATTGCCGGCATATTTTCCGGCCTTCAGGCCTTCTGTCAGCTGTTTTTCATCGCTCCAGCCACCCCAGGCATATGGCATGCCGCGGTTTTCCCCCAGCTTCCACCAGGCACAGGGATATTGGCTTTCAGTATACCCTTCGTCCGGCGTATCCACCCGAAAGCCCATGCTGTCCTCCCCGTGGAACATATTTTTCTGCTCCGCTGTCCAGGAGATATGGGCAAACCCCTTGGCGCGGCTGAGCACACGCTTGCCGAAGGTGCGGTTCAATGCGCCCTCCAGCCACAAGGCCAGATCCGCATCCACTTCTTCTTTATTGATTTCGTTGAAAAGCTCGTGCCGGGCACCGGGGTACAGTTTCACCGTCACGTCCATCATGCCGGCAGCCCGGAAATCCGCAGCCACTTTTTCCACGCCCTTGCCCATCTGGCCCACAGGGTCCTGATCGCCGGAAAGGAAATAGACAGGCATGGCTTTGGGCATTTTCTGCAGCCGCTTTCCATCCGTCAGTGCGGCCAAGCCGCCAAAGAAATCCGCATAGGCACGGCCGGTAAACATAAAGCCGCACAGCGGATCCGCCACATAGGCATCCACCTGCTTTTCATCCCGGCTCAGCCAATCCACCGGTGTTCTGGCCGGCCGGAAGGGCTTATTGTTCCCGGAAAAGGCCATTTTATCCACCAGCTTGCTGGGTTTCTTCGAAGGCACCAGGCTGGCCACGCATTTGCCTGCCGTGGTAAGCCCCTTGGCATAAGAACCGGTGCCGGAAAGGATCAGGCCATCCAGGTCCTGCCCATAGCGCAGGGCAAATTCACGTGCCAGAAAGCTGCCCATGCTGTGACCCAATAAGAAATAAGGCGTATGGGGATACGCCTTTTTCGTTTCGCTCATCAGATCATGGGCATCCTGCAAAAGCAAATTCCAGCCGTTCTTTTCGGCAAAATAGCCAAGCCTTCCCGCATCCTTGCCGTGGCCGCGCAGATCCCGGCCCACCACAACAAAGCCTTTTGCATTCAGCGCTTTGGCCATGCGCTCATACCGGCCCATATGCTCCGCCATACCGTGCATGATTTGCACGATGGCCCGGGGCTTGCCTTCACATGTCCAGATCATTTTCATTTTTTCTGTCCTCCTTCTCAGGAAAAGGGGGAAAAATTACAGCTGATACAGGCCCACTTTCTTGTAGACCTTCCGCAGCGTACGACGTGCAATGGCATCTGCCCGTTCGGCATTCTGCCGCAGGATATTGTTCAGGCCTTCCTTATCGGCCAGGATTTCATTGTAACGCTGCTGAATGGGGGTGAATTCAGTGATAACGGCATCCGTCACCGCTTCCTTCAGGGCTCCGTAGCCCAGGCCCTGCAGCGCAGCAGCGGCTTCTTCAGGGGTCTGATCCTTCAATGCAGCCAGGATGGTGAGCAGGTTGGAAACACCGGGCTTGTTTTCGGGATCATAGCGGATTTCGCCGTCGCTGTCGGTGACGGCGCGCTTGATCTTTCGGCGGATATCTTCAGGCCGGTCCAGCAGGGCAATGAAGGTATCTTCAGGGTCGGATTTGCTCATCTTCCGGGTGGGCTCCGTCAGGCTCATGATCTTGGCAGAAGCCTTGCGGATATAGGGTTCTGGAATGGCGAACACATCGCCGTAAATGCCGTTGAACCGCTGGGCAATATCACGGCAGATTTCCACATGCTGCTTCTGGTCCACACCCACGGGCACGATATTGGTCTGGTACAGCAAAATGTCGCTGGCCATCAGCACAGGGTAAGTAAACAGGCCGGCGTTGATGTTATCGGCATGCTTGGCGGACTTGTCCTTGAACTGGGTCATGCGGTTGAGTTCGCCCATATAGGTGAAGCAATTCAGAATCCAGGCCAGCTCCGCATGGGCGGGCACATGGCTCTGGCAATAGATGATGTTTTCTTCCGGATCCAGGCCGCAGGCAATATACAGTGCAGCCAGAGAAGCAGTACGCTTGCGCAGGTCCGCCGGGTTCTGGCGCACGGTCAGTGTATGCATATCCGCCATGCAGTACAGGCAATCCGCATCCGGGAAGGAAGAGAAATTGCGCAGCGCGCCAATATAATTGCCCAGCGTAATATTACCGGAGGGCTGAATGCCCGAATAAACTACTTTACGCTTTTCATTCTGTTCCATGGTTTTCAATCCCCTTCTTGTGTTCTGTCCAAATTATAGCATTTTTACCGCCGGATGTAAAGAACAGAACAAATCCCATACATGAAAAAACCAGGGCAGGAACACCGCCTTTCCCCGGTCATCAAGGTTCGATCAGAAATAATGCTCCATCAGCCGCTCCACCCATTCCGGTACCGTCGCATCCCTCCGGTCATACACCGGATAATAGGGTTTCAGATCCAGGATCGGCGTACCGTCAAGGGCATCCAGCCCCTTCACCGTGATGCACCTTTCTTCCACCGAAACAATTTCCACCGCCGTCATGCCGATGGTATTGGGTCTGTCCTTGGTTCGCTGGGCAAAAATGCCCACCATGGGCATATCCTCACGGTTCCGCGGTCTGCGCTGCAGATGCTTTTCTTTTTCATATTTGGCCTTGTCCAGATAAAAAAGCACAGTCACATGGGAAAAGTCTTCCAGGCCCTTCAGCCCGCCGGTATATTCCTCCTCCAGCATGATGACAGAAACATCTTCTCCCCAGGCAACATGTTTCTTCTGCGCCACATGATTGTGTACATAGCCGATCGGCTGCATATCCATTTCTGCCCTTCTCCTTCCGTTTTTCATCAAAATTGTTTGGCATAATCTACCCGGACAAACTGCTTGCCATTGGGCAAATCCACGCTTTGCAATGCCGTCTTTGGGTATCCGATTTTCTGCATGGATAAGGTCAATGCGCCTTCCTCCATCTGATGATGCACCCGAGACAGGCCGTCAAAGGCATGGGTATACGGCGAATCGGATACAAAAGATGCTTCTGTGTTGATTTGTATAATGCAGGAAACAACCTTCGGATTCACCTTCTGAACAATCCTGCAAAAGCATTCATAGCCAATATATTCGACCAGCAAATCGGCGATCAGCAGATCTGCACAGGGCAGTTGCAGCTGATCATCCGTCAGATCTGCACAGATCGGTTTGAAAACCTCACCAAGCTCCGGATACCGCACCCGGCATGCGTTCAGATAGTCAGGGTTGATATCCACACCGTACACAGCCGTGAATTTTTCCCGGTCAATGTGTTCCAGCCCATTGCCGCCGGCGATCCCCAGGATCATGACCGATTCAGCTTCGCATACCGCAAGCTGTTCCTTCATCATTGCATTCAGTGTCTGCAATTGGTAAACGCTGCTAAGACGCATATGGCTTTCGTATTCCGTAAGCTTCACCGTTTTCCAAGGGTTCATGATCCACCTCACCAACGTGATGTTTGTTTTTTATTCTACCATATCCATTCCCAAACAACAAGCCAGTCACATTTCATGCGTACCGCTGTCTTTCAGTTTCTGCAACAAAAAAACAGGGACCATTACGGTCCCTGTCTTATTTAGTCGATAATGATGATGCCGCTGTCGCCGAAGTCTTCTTCCTCTTCTTCCACTTCTTCAGTCGGGTCACCTAGATAGGCCTTCACGATGGCCTGGCTCCAGGTAGCCGTCGCGCTGATTTCGTAATCCTGCAGCAAGGGGCTGAAGAAATCAAAGTAAGCGTTGGAATAGACGGGAATGGCAGGCAGCACCTGTGCCCAGTATTCCTGGAAAGCCACCCACTTCTGGCAGTAGGTCAGGATATCGCCGGGTTCGGTCTTGGCCATATCCAATGCCAGCTGATAGAGGGTTTCGTCTTCCAGATGGGAGAAGTTGCTGTTGATGCCGTCCACGGGGGCATAGGTCAGCGTGGGGTCAAACACTTCGGAGAAGTTGGTCGCCAGGTAGATCATGTCGCAATCCCGGGCATCCTGACGGTAATACTGGGTCAGCAGTTCCGCCATGGGCACAGGGGTCATTTTCACCTGAATACCCACCAGCTTCAGGTTGTCCACAAAGGTCACCTGCAGGCTGTCAGCGATGGTATTGCCTTCGGGATAGATCATTTCCAGATCCAGGGCCACCAGCTCGCCATCCACCTTCTTGCAGCGCACAGTGTCCACACCGGGCTGGAAGGCTTCGCCGCTTTGGTTCAGCGTCCATCCGTCATCGTTCAGCAGCTGGTTGGCCTTGTCAATATCCAGGTTGTACACCGGAATATTTTCCATGGTCAGCTCTTCCCAGCCCTTCAGGGTGTCTTCATAGGCCTTCTTTTCTTCGGCAGAAGCACCGGCTTCCGGTTCTTCCACTTCAGGGATCAAAGCGCCTGTCAGCACCTGATACATCCACTGGCCGATGCCGTAGTAGCCGTCCACACGCAGGCCGAAGTTGCCCACATAGCTGCTCACCAGCGCATCCTTGTCCATGCTCCAGGCCATGGCCTGACGCACAGCCTGGCTGGCAACAGCAGGCTTTTCACAGTTGAAGGAAATGAAGCTGTAGCCCACGCGGGCATAGCTGCTCATTTGCGCTTCGCCTTCCCCTACCAGGCCCAGGCCGTTCATAATGCTGTCGGCATTGACAACCTTATTGATCAGGCCCAGTTCACCGCTGGCCAACTCATCCATCATAGTTTCGTTGGAAACGGTCTTGTAGGTGATGTAGGGAATGGTGGGCACCAGGCCCTCCGCATTGCCCTTGTAGTATTCGTTGATTTCAAATTCGGCAGTCACGCCGTCAAAGGAAACCAGCTTATAGGGGCCGCTGGTCACCGCAGGGTGATACAGATAGCCCTCTTCGGGATCCAGAATGGATTGACGCAGTGCATCCACGGTGAAGGTGCCGGCCGTCTTGTCCAGGTACACGCCCTGGCCGTCGTCCTTCACTTCACAACCGGGAGCAATCACATGAATGGGCAGCGGCAGGCAGCGCAGCAGGCCCAGTTCATAGAAGAAAGGCAGGTTTGCCACATCCACCGTGATGGCCAGCATATGATCGTTCATCACACGCACGCCGGCGATGGTATTGGCTTCGCCCTTTTTGTAGGCATCCATGCCCAGCACAGCGCCATAATTATCGGTATTGCCGTCCAGCGCTTTCACTTCTTCTGCCACAGACAGAAGGATGCTGAACGCGTAATCCTTGGCCGTGATCTGGGTGCCGTCAGTGTAATACAGATCTTCTGCCAAAGCCAGCTGGTAGGTGCGGTTGCCCAGTTCATCGTCATACACCAGAATACCGGTGACCACAGTGGGATCCACATCGAAATAGCCCTGGTCATACTGCCAGAAAATCAGATTATAGCCAAAAAGCATCTGTTCCACGTCCAGGTCGGCCGTGTTGTTACCCCACATATTGGTGGAGAAATTGCCGTTGAAAGCGGTGGTGTTCCCTACCACCAGATGTTCGTACTGCGCGTCAATATCTTCAGCCAGCACGGAAAGCTGGGTCATTGCCATCAGCAATGCCATGAGAATAGCCAGCCATTTTTTCATCCCTATGTTTCATCCTTTCCGTATGTAACCGTGGTACATACTGTGTACGAAATAATCCGGAATGCCCGGCATGCGTGTAACCGCATGCCGGGCGCCACAACTTTTTTTCAAGCTATGTTCCGTTTTATGGCTTATTCGAAGCAGTCACCAGCGTTCAGGTTCACATTACCCAAACCGAGCGGGTTATTATAATCATCGATGGTGATATAATTACCGTTCTGCTTGTAGATAACCGTGATGGTCAGATCGCGGGCAGGCATCTTGCCCTTCACCACCTTGGTGCTGGGCCAGTAGCCGCTGATGCTGGGAGAAGTCACTTCGTACTTATCGCCAATCTTCAGGGTTTCCTGATGCTTGGGTGCTGCCTGTTCGCCATTTTCGTAGATGTAGTTGATGGTCAGGTCGTAGGTATCGGCGGTGTAGATCACGTCAACAACCACATCGCCATTGCCGACAACACCCTTCACCACCTGTACATCAGGCGTGTAACCAGGTACGCGCGGGCTGGTCACATGGTAGGTGTCACCGGTGTGGTACTTATTGGAGAAGTTGGGAGCAGCCTTCTTGCCGTTCACTTCTTCGATCCAGTAGCGTACCGTCACACGGAATTCGTTGTTCTTGGTGATCACTTCTTCTTCATCTTCCGCTTCGGGGATGATGGGGTTGGAAGGATCATCGGGGTTGGGAATCGGGTCTGCCTTCACAGTCGCAACGTTCAGCACGCGGCCGGCATCCACATGAGCCTGAGTGACAAACACTTCGGTTTCGAAGGTCTTCATTTCGCCAACATTCAGCACATCGATCACTTCGTGCATGCCGGTCAGCTCGTCGTCCACCTTCACGTTGGTCATGGGAACATTGCCCTTGTTTTCAACGGTGATGGTGTAGGTGATGCGTTCGTTCAGCTCAACATTGTTCTTCTTGTTGGCTACCTTTTCGATCACAATCGTACCGTCAACAGGTTCGGTGGGATCCTTTTCTTCGTCGTCATCTTCGGGGATGTGCGGCGGCTGGTCGGGATCGGGATCCGGGATGGGATCGCCCTTGCCCACCACGCTGTTCACAACTTCACCCTTGAGGATGTCATCGGAAGTGACAGTGTAGGTAGCTTCGAAGGTCTTGGTTTCGCCCACGTTCAGGGTTTCGATCAGCCATTCATCGCCGGTCAGGTCGTCCACGACCTTCACATTGTTGAAGGGCACGTTACCCTTGTTCGTCACGGTGATGGTGTAAGTGATCACTTCGTTCAGGGCAACTTCAGCGCCGTCCTTGTCGGAGGTCTTCACCACTTCCAGCGTCGTGTCGATGGGTTCGGTGGGATCTTCTTCCTCGTCATCATCTTCGGGGATGTGCGGAGGCACGGTGGGATCGGGATCCGGTACGGGATCGCCCTTGCCCGTCACGCTGTTCACAACAACGCCCTTGAGGATGTCATCGGAAGTGACTGTGTAAGTCGCAGTAAAGGTTTCCGTCTTGCCCACCAGCAATTCGGCGATCAGCCATTCGTCACCGGTCATTTCGTCAATAACCTTCACGTTGGTGAACGGCACGTTACCCTTGTTCGTCACGGTGATGGTGTAAGTGATCACTTCGTTCAGAGCGACTTCAGCGCCGTCCTTGTCGGAGGTCTTGATCACTTCCAGCGTCGTGTCGATGGGATCGGTGGGATCTTCTTCGTCGTCATCATCTTCCGGAGTGTGCGGAGGCACGGTGGGATCGGGATCGGGCACGGGATCGCCCTTCGCCGTCACAACGTTCAGCACCTTGCCGGCCTTGATGTCGTCGGAGGTTACCGTGTAGGTGGT
>JAFWYZ010000286.1 GCA_017517465.1 Clostridia bacterium
CAGGGCTTCAAGCGCGGTGTATTCTCCAACGAAGCCGGTCTTGGTTCTTCCGTGATGGTGCACTCCAACTCCAACGTGAAGGAACCCGTGAAGCAGGGTATGTGGGGCATTTTCGAAGTGTTTGCCGACACCATGATCGTCTGCACCCTGACGGCCCTGGTGGTGCTCACCTCCGGCCTGTACAACCTGGAAACCGGTGTGCTGGTTGAAGGCGTGACCGATGCCACGCTGGTGGCCTCTGCCTTTGACAGCGTGTTCTCCTTTGGCGGGATCGGCAGCAAGTTTGTGGCCATTGCCATTTTGCTGTTCGCCTTCACCACGGTGCTGGGCTGGAACCACTACGGCACCAAGGCCTGGGAATACCTGTTCGGCGTGAAGAGCACCAAGGTGTACAAGGTGATTCACCTGGTGATGATCCTGTTTGGTGCCCTGCTTACCTCTTCTCTGGCCTGGGATATTTCCGACACCTTCAACGGTCTGATGATGATCCCCAACCTGATTGGTGTGATCGCCCTGTCCGGCCTGGTGTGCAAGATTACGAAGAACTACCTGGATCGCCAGAAGGGGCTGGACGTGGAACCCATGCTGAGCGCCTTCAAGGACGAAGAATAACAAAACAAGAAACGGCGAAGGAGAAAACCTCTTTCGCCGTTTTTTGTGCGGATTTTTTGATTATTTGTTTTCTTTTGCTGCCAGGGCTTGGTCCAGGTTCCAGCGGATGTGATCCTTCAGGTCGTCCCAACCGTCAAAGGACAGGCCGAACACCCGGTTCATCTTATCCACCACATACAATTCGGGGGTGCCTTTTTCGCCGATGGCGGTAATGGTGCCGGTGTACTGGGGCATCATTTCCCGGGCTTCCAGGGCAATTTCATACCAGGTGATGAAGCGGTTGCCCAGTGCGAAGAAGATTTCTTCGTTCAGGTCGCTTTCCACCAGCTTCACATACAGCTGTGCGATCTGACCGGAGGAAATGAACTGGGTGCCGTCACCGGCAGGGAATTCCATGTCCTGATTGTTGACGATGGCCTGTGCGATTTTTTTGAAGCGCACGTCGGACTGGGAATAGCCGTTGGGCACGGCGGGGTTGGAGAAGGTGTAGCCGGGGCGGATGATGTTGCGGCGCATGTTTACCTTGTCGCCGTAGCCGCCCTGCTTGCTGTAATACTGACGGAAGCCCAGGATGTACATTTCCGTGGCGGCCTTGGTGGAGCCGTAAAGATCATTGGGCATGCGCAGCACGTTTTCGTCCATCACCCGGCCCATGGGCCCGGTGGCGGCGGTGGAGGAGGTGTAGATGAAGTTCTTCACACCGGCTTTTTCCGAAACGTCCAGAAGGTGAGCGGTGACCCGGGTATCGTTTTCCAGCATGGCCTTGGGATCGTGGCCCCAGCCAAGGGCAATGTGGATCACCGCATCGCAGCCCTGTACACACTGCTCCAATAGATCCAGCTGCAGCATATTCCCTTCGATCAGCTCCACCCCCGGCATATCTTTCCAGGCGGGAATACGGTCCGCCGTGCGGGTAAGCAGACGCACCTGATGCCCTCTTTCAAGCAGGGCCAGCGTTACATATTGACCGATATTGCCGGTACCGCCGGTGACAAAAATACGCATATACAAAACCTCCTGAATATAAAAATGCTATGGGATCTCTGTTGGAAATACCATAGCATTTTTCTGCATTTCCTGTCAAGAAAAGCAGGTGAACAAAACAACGGAATAGGTGACAATTCATGCAAACCAGCAATAGTTTTCGGGAAGACGGATATAGCAGCGGATGTGACGATCCTTCTGCCGCAGGATGAGACCGGAGGTATTGCTGTTTTCGATATTCCCTTCTGCGGCGAGGATGTGACAGGGGTGATTTTCGATCACGATGCCGATATGATCGTGGGGCTGGTTGCAGAATACATGGTCATACAGCACAATATCCCCGGGCAGCGGATCAAAGCCGTCCGGCATGTGGTATCCGATGCGGGGGTCCTTTTTCGCCAGTTCTTCCCATGCAGGCACACAGGCCAGACTGCCGACGGTGCATTCATCCGGGGAAAAGGGGATCTGGAACCCGGCAGTGATGCAGGCGTGATACACAAATGCCGCGCACCACAGCCTGTCAGCCTTCTGCACATCCCAGCGTCTGAAATGCTGTACCAGGGGCTGCAAAGTGCTGTCCTTTCCGTCCACAAAGCCATGGAGGGGGAGAAGGGCCAGGGATCGGGCCTCATTTGCCAGCATGGCAGTGGTGGCGATTGTTTCCTTTTGCAGGCGGAATACCCGGGTGAATTGGTTCACAGGGTCCGGGTAGATGTCCGTCAGCACCATGCCCAGCCGTCCTGCCACCCCCATGGAGGGCCAGTTGGTGTGCTTCATGTAGCAGTAAACGGCGGGGAAGTGAAAATGATCAAAAGCCAGTTGAACGCAATATCGTGCGGCTTCCGTGGCATAGCCCTTGCCCTGAAAATCCGGGTGCAGGTGATAGCCTATTTCCGGCAGCATCTGCCCGTGGATGGGCTGCAGGGTGATGCCGCAGTCGCCGATCAATTGGCCGGTTTCCTTCAGCACCATGGCCCACAGGCCAAAGCCGTCTTCCTGATAGCGGCGGATGTTGCGCTGGATCCATTGCCGTGTTTTTTCTTCCGAACAAGGCGCAGGGTAATAGCGCATGGTTTCCGGATCGGAAAAGATGCGGTGAAGGGCAGCAAAATCCTCCGGGGTGTAGGGGCGCAAAATGAGCCGGGCTGTTTCCATGGGGCCTCCTTGTCCGGAATGATGGAACATAAATCGCAGGGGAGAGCAGTATAACACGAGCAGAACCAAAAGGCAAGAAAAAGCCGCCTTCTCAAGAAGACGGCTGGAAAAAATGAAATTACAGGCGGGCTTCCAGTTCGGCCTTGCGGGCTTCGAAACCGGGCTTGCCCAGCAGGGCGAACATGTTCTTCTTATAGGCTTCCACGCCGGGCTGGTCGAAGGGGTTCACACCCAGCATATAGCCGGACAGACCGCAGGCCTTTTCAAAGAAGTACACCAGGTAGCCGAAGTGATAAGCATCGGCAGCGTCGATTTCCAGAATGATGTTGGGGGTGCCGCCGTCCATATGGGCCATCAGGGTGCCCTGGTAGGCCTTGGAATTGACAAACTGA
>JAFWYZ010000287.1 GCA_017517465.1 Clostridia bacterium
ATGCAAGGCCGGCTCCGTGGTGATGGTGCTGGAAACCGGCGCAAAATGGAGCAAAATCAGCTATAAAGACACCGTGGGCTATGTGCTCACCGGCTGCCTGAAGTGGTACGATGCCGAAACAGAGGGCACAGGCCTGCTTTCCTACAACGGCCGTGCCACCGGCAGCACCACCGTCAACGTGCGCAATACCCCCTCTGGTGACAGCGCCAAAGTTGCCGAATGGGCAACCGGAACAGAAGTGGAAATCTTTGGCCTGGAAAAAGGCTGGTACGAAATCGAATATGATGGTATTCATGGCTTTGTAATGGAAAAGTTCTTAACGAGTCGGGAATGAGCCACACAAGACAACGAATGTTCGTCTGTGTATTATTATGCTATAATAAAAGAATGGAGTGATGTAGTGTGAAAAAGGATAGAATGCTAAACCTAGTTATGCATGCAATGAAACACATGATCTTATTTTGTGGTTTTGCATTTATGCTTCTTTTCACTCCAAGAGGAATTGCTATAACAGAACAAGAGTGGAATGAGGGATGTTGGGACAAGACATCGAGAACGATTCAGCTGTATGAAATTACATATGGAGATAATAACGAAATTATTAGCTTACCGTTAGGAATCCTGGAAAGCGGAGTTTATATTCGTTCAGGAGAAATTGACACAGTAAATGGATGGATGCAACTTCGCTTTTATCGTAATGGAAGCATTCACTCCGGCTGGATGAAAATGTATAATAACGATATCGTCTCCACATCTACAAATATCATAATTGATGATGGAACATGTACACAGGTACCAGAAGCTTTGGCAAATAATCCTGCTGCTTTATTGAAACATTTACAGAAAATTGCACCTTCTGGAGTAACTTATTCCTTGATTCCTGACACAAACAAAGTACATGCAGAAGGGAAAGCGCCTGTCATTCAGGATGGCGCTTATGCAGATGGGCATACTCTCGGTCAGGGAAACAATGCCTCTGCAGTAACGAATTCTTCAACCCAAATGACACAGAAAGCTATCAAGGATGATGCTGTTGTCCGCTATAGCAATGAAGCTGTACATCTGATACGGCTCGGTGTTGCCACCAGCACGGTGCTTCTGAACGGCGAAGAGAAGGAAGTCCCCACTTTCGAACTGGACTTTGGCAGCACGGCAGAAAAGGAAAAGCAGGTGGCGGTGATCCATGCCCCCAAGACCGGTAAATGCACCCTGCGCGCTAAAGCATCAGACAGCGGCAAAGCCCTGCAAAAGTGCAAGGCCGGCACCGTGGTGATAGTGCTGGAATATGGCCGGAATTTTTGTAAAATCAGCGATGACGGTGACGTGGGCTATGTGCAAACCGATTGTCTGAAATGGTACGATGCCGAAACGGAGGGCACAGGCCTGCTTTCCTACAACGGCCGCACCACCGGCAGCACCACCATCAACGTGCGCAATACCCCCTCCGGCGACAGCGCTAAAATCGCCGAATGGGAAACCGGCACCCAGGTGGAAGTGTTCGGCCTGGAAAAGGGCTGGTATGAAATTGAGTACAAGGGCATCCATGGCTTTGTGATGGAAAAATTCCTGACAGTGGAGAAATGAGCATGCATAATAAACGAAAGGGGCGTTGGAGATGAAGAAGCGAATGAGCCTGCTGGCGGTGCTGCTGTGGCTTTGCTGCGCCGGCACGGCAGGGGCGGCGGAATATCCGGTGCAGTTTACGGAGCCGCCGCTCTTTGGACAGGTGCAGGTGACGGAATTGCCGGGCGATACCCTGCTGCTCAGTTATCTTTCCGAAAACCACAACTGGCGCAGCGAGGAACCGTACTATCAGGTGTACGGCGAGCGTTTCGCCATCCTGAACCGGGACGGCAGCGTTGTCTGGGAGCATGCTTTCCGTTATCTGGATGAGGAAACGGCAGATAACGGGGATTATTTCTGCCAGTTCCGGCTGAAGGAAGATGAGATTTTCATTGAGCTGTATTTTGACTCGGAAATGAGCAATTACGGCTGGAATCGGCGCAGGCTGGATGGCAGCGCCATGGAAAAATCCAACAAGCGGGTGAAGCTGGCGGACGAGGAGATCTGCTACACCCAGAACCTGTACCCCTTCCTGCTGGAGGAATACCGGCAAATGGACGAAGTGGGCAATCCCCGGGTGGTGATAGAGCACATCCCCAGCGGTTCCGTGGGACAGGCAGTTGCCACCAACTTCAAAGCCGTATGGGGGGACAGGCTCTACCTGGTTGAAACCCTGAAGGATGGGCAATATGCGCTGAATGTGTACGGGCCTGATTGCGAATTGACGGACCGGATCCCCCTGCCCTTTGGCGGTGTGACGGAGGAAGAAGGCGAAGTGCCCTGCCGGAACCTGTGCGGCATGGCGGTGAACGGCGAAAGGGCTGTTTTTCTGGCGGCGGATACCGGCAGCAATCTCTCTTATTCGCTGTGTGTGCTGAATCTTTCAACAAAGGAAGCATCTGAGCTTATGCCCCTTGAATTGCCGCAGGGGTATATGGAACTGCTGGCGGTTCAGGG
>JAFWYZ010000288.1 GCA_017517465.1 Clostridia bacterium
CACCGATGTATTGGATATGAAGGACCTGCAGCCCGGTATGGAACTGACGGGCACCGTTCGGAACGTGATCGACTTTGGTGCCTTTGTGGATATCGGTGTGCATCAGGACGGTCTGGTGCATATTTCCAGACTGGCGGATAAGTTTATCAAGCATCCCTCCGAAGTAGTGAAGGTGGGGGATGTGGTGAAGGTCTGGGTGGTGGATGTGGATATGAAGAAAAAGCGCATCGCCCTGACCATGGTGAAGGACAGAAAATAAGGTATTTCCGAGGTGAAGAGGATGGACAGGCAAAGTGAAAACAATTTGCTGGTGATGGAGCTTTTTTCCGCGCTTTTGCATGAGCGTGCCTGTCCCTTCACCAAGGAAGAAGTGGAAGGCTTTGCAAAGGATGTGGGCATGGATTGCCATCAGGCCTTCTGCACGCTGGTGTGCGCTGTGTGCGGGCTGGACAGCGATTTGAACCCCCGCCACCGGCTGATTGCGGAAAAGTATATCACCCCTGCCCTGAAAAAACTGGAGACTGCGCCTTATAAAAACGATCCTTTCTATCAGAATGTTCATCTGCCGGAAAAGACCCGGGGCGAATGGCAATTGACCCATCAGCAATACAGGCCCTATGAAATGTTCTGCTATGGGGATCCGATGGATTTGCCGGACGGCCGTGAAATCCCCTGCATCGGGTATTTTACCGAATCCTTCCGGTATCCTGCTGTCTTGCAAAAGGGCAGGCTGTGGATGGCCATCACCCCCAACGAAGTGGAAACCATGCGGGAGGATATTGCCGCTGCTCATGGCAACATTCTGGTATTGGGGCTGGGCCTGGGGTATTATGCGTACATGACGGCGCAGATGGAAAGTGTGAGAAGGGTGACGGTGGTGGAGCTGGACAGGGATGTGATCCGCCTGTTTGAGGAGGAGCTTTTGCCCCAGTTCCCTCATAAGGAGAAGATCCGGGTGATCCACGCCGATGCGTTTTCTTATGTGGAAAAGGAAGCGGTGAAGGAGCAGTACGATTTTGTGTATGCGGATATCTGGCACGATGTGCTGGATGGCACCCCCATGTACTTACGCTTGAGGGCTTTGGAAGAGCATGTTCCCGGGGCTGATTGGCGGTACTGGGTGGAAAAAAGCATGCTGATCTGGCTGCGGGGCCTGGTGAAGGAAGAAGTGGCAGAGGGGCAGGGTGGGCTGCATGCCCATTTCAGCAAATTGCCGGAAAGCTGTTATGAAAAGCTGGATCAGCTGAAGGCAGAAACCGCAAAACTCTCACCGGATTTTCTGAAAGCCCCATGGGAGAATGATTGACAAGGAACCCAAAACATCCTATAATTTTAGCATCAGAGAAACACAATATCAGGAACGTTTTCCGTGCCTTTGGTGCGGTGTGCAAGGCAATGAAAAGATTATTTGATCCGAAAAATTATGAAAAGCTGGTGGATGACCGGTATCGGCATTATCTGCAGATGAAGCTGGCCTGTGTGCTGCTGGGGTGTACGGCATTGGTGATGTCGGTGCTGAATGCTTTTGCAGGTACGTGGCAGCTGGCTGCGGTGACAGCGGGCTTCTTTCTGATTTGCGTTGTCAATTTGCTGCTTTTGCGGCATGACAAGCATCTGACCGTGGTGAACCTGCTGTTGTTTGAAGTGCCGGTATTTATCGTGTGCACCTATTTTCTGCAGACAGGGGGCGCAGAGGGCTTCAGCCCCTACTGGATTTTGATCGTACCCTGCTGTATTACCACCTTGCTGGGGCGCAAAAGGGGCACGGTGCTGGTTGCCGCTGTATGGCTGATGACCCTCTTCCTTTTGTGGACAGGGATTGGCCGGGGCATGCTGCAATACGATTACGGGAAGGTATTCTGCCAGCGTTTTCCGGTGGTGTATCTGGTGTGCGCTCTGACCGGTTACGGCTTTGAAACCAGCCGGTATCTGGCGCTGAAGCAGATGCAGTCTGCCCAGGAAAAGCTGCGCATCCTTTCCGAAACGGATAAGCTGACCGGGCTTCGTAACCGTGCCTGGTTCCAGGAAAAGCTGGATGGGGTGTACGGCAAAAACAGAACGGCCCAAATGAGCGAAGCGCTGCTTCTGATGGATATTGACGGCTTCAAAATCATCAACGACACCTGGGGCCACAAAAACGGGGACAAGGTGCTGGTGGAAATTGCAAAAAGGCTTTCAGGGGCATTTGGCGAAGAGGAAAGCCTGTGCCGCTGGGGCGGGGAAGAGTTCCTGGCCTATTTGCCCCATTGCACTGCCCAGGAAGCCAAAGAGAAGGCGGAAAAAATATGCCAGCTGGTGCGCAGTGAACCGGTGGAAAGCATGGACGGCCAGATGATCCATGTCACCATCAGCGTGGGTGTGGTGGTGCTGCCCATGGGCATTTCGCTGAAGGAAAGCGAGGCTTTCATCGAAGCGGACAAGCAGCTCTATACTGCCAAGCGAAACGGCAGAGACCGGGTGAGTATGAAAATCGAACAATAAGCAAATTCTCTTTTACAGGCAGCAAAACTGCCTGTTTTCTTTTGAAAAGCCCTTCCAAAATGCGAACATATGTGCTATAATTGCAGTGCAATTCATCCTTGGAGGAACAGATGGACAAGAAGATCATCGTGCGCGGAGCACGGGAACATAATTTGAAAAACGTGAATGTGGAAATTCCACGCAATCAGCTGGTGGTGTTTACCGGGCTCAGTGGTTCCGGTAAATCCTCCCTGGCTTTTGATACCATTTATGCCGAGGGCCAGCGGCGGTATGTGGAGAGCATGTCCTCCTATGCCCGCCAGTTTCTGGGCCAGATGAACAAGCCGGACGTGGACAGCATTGAAGGGCTGTCTCCCGCTATTTCCATTGACCAGAAAACCACCGCCCGCAATCCCCGCTCCACCGTGGGTACGGTGACGGAGATTTACGATTACCTGCGCCTTCTGTATGCCCGGGTGGGGGTGCCCCATTGCCCGGAATGCGGCAAGGAGATCCGCCAGCAGACGGTGGACCAGATGGTGGATGCGGTGATGGCCATGCCGGAGGGCACGAAGATGCAGCTTTTGTCTCCCGTGATCCGGGGAAGAAAGGGCGAGCATGTGAAGCTGCTTCAGGATGCACAAAAGAGCGGCTTTGTGCGGGTGCGCATTGACGGTGAAATGTATGAGCTGGATGATGTGCCGGCGCTGGATAAGCAGAAAAAGCATCAGATCGACATCGTGGTGGACCGTCTGGTGGTGCGTCCCGGCATTGAACAGCGGCTGACGGACAGCCTGGAAACAGCCATGCGGGAATCCGGCGGGCTGGCGGTGGTGCAGCTGATGCAGGAGGGGGAGGAAATCACCTTCTCCCAGAACTATGCCTGCCCGGACTGCGGTGTGAATATTGAAGAGCTGGCTCCCAGGATGTTCTCCTTCAATAATCCCTACGGCGCATGCCCTGTGTGCTCCGGCCTTGGGGAAACCATGAAGATCAGCCGGGAAATGGTGATCCCCGATGACAGCCTGTCCCTCAACCAGGGGGCTGTTTCCTGCATGGGCTGGAACAGCAGCGGTGATGGAAACTCCACCGCCCATGCCATGTTTGAGGCTTTGGCAGCCCACTATAAATTCTCCATGGATACCCCGGTGAGGGAACTGCCGGAAAAGGTGATGGACAAGATCCTCTACGGCACCGGCACCCAGAAGCTGAAGATCCAGTTTGATTCCGGCACCTACCAGACCACCTTTGAAGGGGTGATCACCTCTCTGGAGCGGCGGTACCGGGAAACCTCGAGCGAGGGCATGAAAGCGGCTTATGAAGAATACATGGCCCACGAAGAATGTCCGGTGTGCAAGGGGAAGCGGCTGAAGAAGGAAGCATTGGCCGTGACGGTGGGGGAAGTGGATATTGCCACTTTGTCCTCCTTCAACATCCGCAAGGCTATGGATTTTCTGAATCATCTGCAGTTTTCCGAAAAGAACCGGATGATCGCGGCGCCCATTCTGCGGGAAACGGATGCCCGGCTTCGTTTTTTGTGCGATGTGGGGCTGGAATACCTGACCCTCTCCCGGGGGGCGGCTACCCTGTCCGGCGGCGAGGCCCAGCGCATTCGCCTGGCCACTCAGATCGGCAGCGGGCTGACCGGTGTTTTGTACATTCTGGACGAGCCCTCCATCGGCCTGCACCAGCGGGACAACCAGCGGCTTTTGAACACCATGCGCCATTTGCAGGAACTGGGCAATACCCTGATCGTGGTGGAGCATGACGAAGAGACGCTGCGCAGCGCCGATTATGTGGTGGATATCGGGCCCGGTCCCGGGGAGCACGGCGGTCACATCGTGGCCCAGGGCACGGTGGAGGATCTGATGCAGGTCAAGGAATCTATCACCGGCCAGTATCTCAGCGGCAAAAAGCGGATTTCCGTGCCTCTGCAGCGGCGCAGCCCCACGGGCTGGCTGACGGTGAAGGGGGCCAGGGAGCATAACCTGAAGAATATCGACGTGCATTTCCCGCTGGGGGTGCTGTGCTGCGTGACCGGGGTATCCGGCAGCGGCAAGAGCAGCCTGGTGAATGCCATTTTGTACGGCTCTCTGGCCCATCAGCTGAACCGGGCACGGTATCGCAAGGCGGATTTTGACGGGCTGGAAGGCGTGGAGCAGCTGGATAAGATCATCAATATAGACCAGTCTCCCATCGGCCGCAGTCCCCGTTCCAACCCTGCTACCTACACCGGCCTGTTTGACCAGATCCGCCGGGTGTTTGCCCAGCTGCCGGAGGCCAAGATCCGGGGCTATAAGGAAAACCGCTTCTCTTTCAATGTGAAGGGCGGACGGTGCGAAGCCTGTGCAGGGGATGGCCTTCTGAAAATTGAAATGCACTTTATGGCGGATATTTATGTGCCCTGCGAGGTGTGCCACGGCAAGCGCTACAGCCGGGAAACGCTGGAGGTGAAATACCGGGGCCTGTCCATTGCGGATGTGTTGGACCTGACGGTGGAAGAGGCCATGGGGGTATTTGAAAACCATCCCTCCATCATGCAGAAATTGCAGACGCTGTATGACGTAGGTTTGGGCTACATGCACCTGGGCCAGCCCAGCACCACCCTGTCCGGCGGCGAAGCCCAGCGCGTGAAGCTGGCCACGGAGCTCAGCCGCCGTGCCACCGGCAAGACGGTGATCCTGCTGGATGAACCCACCACCGGTCTGCATATGGATGACGTGAGCCGGCTGGTGAAGGTGCTGCAGCGGCTGACGGATGCGGGCAACACGGTGCTGGTGATTGAGCATAACCTGGACATGATCAAAACCGCGGATTACCTAATCGATCTGGGGCCGGAAGGCGGCGATCAGGGCGGTACGGTGGTGGCTCAGGGGACGCCGGAGCAGGTGGCCATGGTGGAAGAAAGCTATACCGGCCAGTTCCTGCGGGACATACTGTGAGGAATACTGAATGACAACGAAAATTTTGCCGCTGGGCACCCTGGAAAAGCTGACGTATGTGGTGCTGCTGTCCAAAATGGACGGAAAAATTCTGCTCAGCAGGCACAAGGACAGAGAAACATGGGAAACCCAGGGTGGGCATATTGAAGCGGGGGAAAACCCTCTTCTTGCTGCGCGCAGGGAACTGGTGGAGGAAAGCGGTGCCGGTGTGTACGAGCTGTTTCCCCTGTTTGAGTATGTGCATGAGGGCACCGGCCTTGGAGGCGTGTGCTTCCGGGCGGAGATTGCCAGGCTGGATCAGCTTCCGGACTATGAAATGGCGGAAGTGCAGCTGTTTGATGCACTGCCGGAGAACCTGACATATCCTGAGATTACCCCTGTTCTGTTTGCGGAGATGGAACGCATCGACAGGGAGCGGCCCTGGCGGCGCATATTGCTCACCGTCAGCTATGACGGCACCCATTATTCCGGCTGGCAGTACCAGGACAATGCCCCCAGTGTGCAGCAGGCTTTGGAAGAGGCATTGGAAAAAGCGCTGGGGAAGTTCACCCGCATTACCGGTGCCAGCCGTACCGATGCCGGGGTGCATGCCCTGGGCCAACGGGCGCATTTTGACACCGATGCCACCATTCCGCCGGAAAAATATCCTTTTGTGCTGAACCGCTTTTTGCCACCGGACATCCGGGTGTGGGAAGCGAAGCAGGTGCCGCCCACTTTCCATGCCCGTTATCAGGCGGACGGAAAGTGGTACACCTACCGCATTTTCAATGCCCCCCATGCCAGTGCTATGTACCGCAACATGACGGCCCATGTGCCGGTGCCGCTGGATTGGGAAAAAATGCATCATGCGGCGCAGCAGCTGCTGGGCACCCATGATTTTGCGGCTTTTGCGGCAGCAGGGGGCAGTGCCAAAACCACCGTGCGCACCATTGATCAGGTGTCTGTGACCCGGGAAGGGGAGATGGTGGTGCTGCGAATCCACGGCAATGCTTTTTTGTATAACATGGTGCGCATTATTGCCGGAGCACTGATTTATATTGGCCAGGGGAAGCTGGACGAAGGGTGTATCACCCGTGCCATTGAAACGGGCAACCGGCTGGAGCTGGGCATTACGGCACCTGCAGCTGGGCTAGAATTGACCCGGGTGGAATACAGGCTGGATGGGGATTGACCGATGCATTTTGTAAAGGCAAAAAGCATCCTGCCCCCCACCTCTATGAATATATACCGGGGGTGTCAGCATGGGTGTATTTACTGTGATGCCCGCAGCCACTGCTATCAGATGCAGCATGATTTCGAGGACATTGAGGTCAAGGAAAACACACTGGCATTACTGGAAGATGCGCTGAAAAGGAAAAGAAAGCCCTGCATGATCGGCACCGGGGCCATGGGCGATCCCTACATTCCCCTGGAAAGGGAACTGAGGATCATGCGCGGTGCGCTGGAGCTGATTGACCGATACGGCTTCGGAATTGCGCTGCAGACAAAATCCTGCGATGTGCTGCGGGACATGGATCTTCTCCGTCGTATCAACGATAAAACCAAGGCTGTGGTGCAGATGACCATGACCTGCTGGGATGATGAACTGTGCCGGATCGTGGAGCCCCATGTCAGCGTGACCAGCGAACGGTTTGAAGCGCTGAAGAAATTCCGGGATGCAGGCATTCCCACGGTGGTGTGGCTGTGCCCGCTATTGCCTTTCATCAATGATACGGAGGAAAACCTGACCGGCATTCTGGGCATGTGCGCTGAGGCACAGGTGCAGGGCATTATCTGCTTCGGCATGGGGCTTACCCTCAGAAGCGGCATCAGGGAATACTATTACAGCCAGCTGGACCGGCATTTTTCCGGGTTGAAGGAAAAATACATCCGTCTGTACGGGGACAGCTATGAGGTGCCCAGCCCGGACAGCGACAATCTGCTCCGGCTGTTCCACCAGATTTGTGACGAGACCGGTATGATGCATGACAACGAACAGATTTTTGAATACATGCACCGATTTGAAGACAAGCAGCAGCTTCGTTTTTTCAAATGAACAATGACAAAATAAGCAGCCTGAAAAGGCTGCTTTTTGTCTTATTCTGAGTTGGAAAAAATACGGAAAAATAGATAGACAAAAAACCAGATTATGGGAAAGAAATGCTTGTCAAGAGCAGAATGTTACGAAAGCATTACAAAGGAATCATATTTTCAGAAGTTTTTTATCCACCGTCTGATGGGGATAAAGCAGGGGCAAAACGGCCCCTTTTCCACTGTGGAAAAGTGTGAAAAATGGAAAGTTATCCACAGCTGAACGGTGAAATAAGGGTTTGAGAGGGGTATTTCAGTGGAAAAGTGTGGATAACTCTGTGGATAATGTGGAAAACCATGTTTTCTGTATTTATGCGCAGGAATGATGTATATACAGCCTGAAAACCGTGTTTTTGCGACAAAAAGCACAAATAAAAGGTGTATATACTGAATAACGGATGAAAATGTTAAAAAATAAATGTGGATAAGTAGGCATGAAAAAGATTTAATAATTTTGTTGCTTGACAGGCATGAATGGGGTCAGGGCGCATAGGCTGAAGAAGGGGGGAAAAGGATGAGAAAAATCATTTTGAGTGTATCGACAGCGATCCTGATCATCGGGTGCGTATACTTTTTGTCATACCCTCAGATTCAGGCGGCTCAGAAGCCTGCCAAAATGGCAGAAGAAACAGAAAAGGGGCCTCTGGAGGGAGTCTGCATTGTGGTGGATGCAGGGCATGGGGGATATGACGGCGGGGCAAGAGCCGGGCAATCAAAAACCTGGGAAAAGGAAATCAACCTGCAGATGGCCATGCAGTTCCGCAATGCCCTGGAGGCAGCCGGTGCCCGAGTGATCCTCACCCGGGAAGAGGACAAGGCCTTTGCGGACAAAAAGCGGCCGGATCTGGATGCCCGGCTGAATATGGCCCGGGAAGCGGATGCGGATATGCTGCTTTCCGTTCACATGAATCAGTATCACAATGCCCGGGAATCCGGGCCCCAGGTGTTTTACCGCAAAGCCCAGCAGGACAGCCGGCTCCTTGCCGGGTGTATCCAGCAGGCCATGATCGATGATCTGCAGCCGCAAAAGGCCCGGGCTGCGCTGGCGGGGGATTACTATATGCTGAGTCTGGATATTCCTTCGGTGCTGGTGGAATGCGGCTTTATTTCCAATCCGGAGGAGGAAAAGATGCTGCTGGATGCGGGGTATCAGAAACGGCTGGCGGAAGCGGTTTGCCGGGGGGTATGCGAGTTCATGGTGCTATGCGGCGTTGAGCAGTAAAAACAGAAAAAGAAAAGCCCGGGAGCGTGATGTGTCACTTCCGGGCTTTTTGCCTCAGCGTTGATCTTCTGCGCTGAGTGCAAAGAAATGATCCTGCATATCACGGTAGTTGTGAAAGCGCAGGCTGATGGGATAATCGTCGTAGAAATGATCGGGATCAAACAGGCAGCCGCAGATGCCTGCATTGTGGGCGGCCTCCAGATCGATATCCCGGTCGCCCATCATGATGCATGTGTCCAGGGGCAAGTGATGCTTGCCGGTCAGGAACCGCAGCGCATCCGGGGCAGGCTTGGAAGGAAAGCCGTCTTTGCTGGTTACATAATCTTCAAACAGGGCGGTGATGCCGTCACGGTTCAAGGCGGTGAAGGCGCTGTCGTATCCCCGATGGGTATACAGATAGTTTTTCCCGCCTGCCTGAATCACCTTTTCCAGAAAGGCGCGGGCACCGGGGTAGAGGGCCATGCTTTCCGGGCCTTCGGATTCGGAATGGCTGCGGTAAGCCTGCATGAAGGTTTCCTCAGTGATGGCATGGGGATGAGCATAGGTAAGGTACACGGTATGCAAAGAACGCTTTACATGCTGATAGACCTCCCCGTAACTTACGGGGAGGCCCAGATCAGCCAATGCATATTGTGCCGCACGGGTAATGCGGCCGTATGTATCGTACAGTGTACCGTCAAAATCCCAGAAGAAATGACGGAATTTCATTATGCCTCCACTTCGGGCAGCTGGCTGGTGCAATGGGGGCAGCGGGTGGCCTTATCGTCCACGGGCTGGCAGCAGAAGGGGCACAGCCGGGGTTCGGGAGCGGGTTCGGCGGGTGCTTCTTCCTTTTTCTTGTGCAGCTTGGTGATGAGACGGATGGCCAGGAAAATGCTCAGAGCGATGAGCACGAAGTCGATCACGGTCTGGATGAAGTTGCCGTAGTTGAAGGTGGCAAGGCCCAGTTCCTTGGCCTGTTCAATGGTTTCCACCACAGCGCCTTCGGGAGCTTCCTTCAGCAGAAGGAACTGACCGGACACATTGGTGCCGCCGGTGAGCAGGGACAAAAGAGGCATCACCAGGTCATTGACCAGAGAAGTGACGATCTTGCCGAAGGCACCGCCGACCACAACACCAACGGCCATATCCACAACATTGCCCTTCAGTGCAAAAGCCTTGAAATCCTGCATAAACTTGCCCATAACAGAGAAACCCCTTTCTATGGCCGCACATGCGGCACTTTTGTTTCATATATTATATCATGTATAAAACGGCAAGGCAAGAAAAAATCCATCAAAAAAGGCCGGGAAAGCGGCGCAAATTACGGCTTTCTCAGGCCCTTGGGGTAATGATTTTTGATCTGGTTCTGGCTGGCCTTGCCCCATCCCAACTGCATACCCTCCAATACAGGGCACAGCCAGCCCTTCACATCATCCGGGCAGGGAAGCACCTGGCCGTTCTGATATAGCCTGGCTTCCTCCTCATTGACAGCGAAAGTGTTTTTGACGGGACAGGCCAGCGCCAGTGCATGATCGGGCTGGAACAGCCTGCCCTTTACATCCCCCAATTGCAGCCCCAGCCGCACAATGCGCAGCCCCTTCAGATCGGGCAGGGGCGTATCCGGCAGGGCAATGACGTGCCCCATGAAAAGGCCGGAGGGGAAAATGGGATGCACAAGATGGGCGGAGAGGAAATCC